>CAMQTJ010000004.1 GCA_947037125.1 uncultured Holdemania sp. | reverse complement strand
TATTAATAATCCCGTAAGATATACCATCGCTAATGTAAAGGAAGTTATTTTAACATTATACTGTTCTTCAACTTCATCAGTTGTAATATTAGTGAAATAATCATAGCCAGAACTCATACTTTCTTCAATACTTACTTCTTGAAAATTTGCATATCCTATTATTGTCTCACTTATATTTAATGAAATAATTTTCCCACTTACATTAGATAATGTTAATGCTACTATTGCAACTATCATTATCTCAACTATTAGTTGCCCTATAATTTTAAATTTTGATATCCCATGAGATAATTGTATTCCAATTTCAAACTCTCTACTTTTTATTTCTAATGCAATCGTTATCGAAATAATTATAATTGAAGTAATAATTATTAAATACAACATTACCATACTAAAAAAATCAATTGTTTCTAATGGTTTCATTACATTTATATAACTGTCACCATTATCATTAAGCAGCAATGTATCATTTGTATAAATTGCATAATTCATTTTAAAGTTATCTACATTTCCGGCTGAATCAAGTAAAAATACCGCTTCCCTATTATATAAATCTTTTGCTTGCATATTTTCCACTACATAGTCTTCAGCAGGATTTTTTTCTACAAAATCCTTAATTGAGACATTACTATTTTCAACAATTGAATCAACTATACTTTGAGTCGATATAATTATTGTGTTTGGATATAGTTCGAATTTTGCTGAATATGGTGAAGTACCATCAAAATTGCTAATGTTATTTTTATAAATACCTACTATTTCAAATTCTAATATAATATTGTCTTTATCATAAATTTCATATGTAGTATCAACACTTTCTTCTACAAGATTCACTATAATATAATCACCTACTTTTAAATCATTTTGAATCGCCAACAGATCATTCACTAAACACACACGATTATTGATGCTGCTAAAATCGTCTTTTTCAAGTAGTCGTCCATCGACTAATTCAAAATCATTTAAAGTAAAATCAATTATATTTTCATTTTCATACCCTTGTAAAATAACATCAAGATTTTTATAAGGATTATATTCCTCATCAACATCTAATGTATACGCACTGAAACTGCTAGCGTATCCATGTCTTGAAAATCCATAGTCACTTGCAATAACATTTTCGTCATTCAACATTTTATTAATGCCTTCGTGAACATCAATTAAATTACTTTGATTTTCATTTCCTGCATATATATCGTCCCAATTTATCTCATAACTGACAATTGGATCTATCTTATTTTTAATAACTTCTTTAGTATTGTCTCCAGCTTGCTTTACACTAATTCCAATCAATAATAAATTACCAATTAAAAAAAAAGTTAAAAAATACAGAGCTGTTTTAGTCTTATAGTATGTAATATTTTTAAAAGCACGATTTATAAAGTTCATATACTTGTCTGTTAATCAATAAATGAATAACTACTCCGTTTCTATAATATCAATTATGTCTATAAACCATTAGGCATCATTACTGCAGGATCATACTGAGCAAATCCTCTAATTCCGTCATAATCTACTTCCATCCAACGATATCCATCACTTTGTTTATTATGATGAAATCTTAGTACTGTAAACGTATCATTTTTAGGAGCTAATGTAATAACTTCACCTTGAATAGTTTTTCTAATATAGGCTCCTGATTTTCTTAAAAACATCGTTGAATAATCTAATGGAGTACCATACAAAAACATAACATCATAATCATATTGAAAACTTCCTGATCGTTGTTCTCCATCATCACACGTTCCTGTTCCATTAAACCATTGATAACCATCACTTTCTAAAGTAGCATTTGGCATAGAAATAACTGAAATTATACTTCCATTCGGAACAGTTCCACCAATTTTTCCATCTACAGATTGTTGTCTAAGATGAGCGCCACTTGAAACTAATTGTACATTAAGTCCATATCTAGCATACCTAGAATTCTTTTCAACATTTTCTTCTTGTGCACTTACGCTTCCAAATGATAAGATTAGCGCAGATAAAACTATCAATATTATTTTTTTCATTTTCTTCTCCTTATGTTTCTTATTTTATTAAAAAACAAAATCATACTTTAAACAATATATTTAATATGCAGTGATACACTTATAAATAGTCAATTCATTCAGTTGTAATAATCACCAAATTATCTCCGTTCTTTACTCTACCATAATCAACATTCATCAAAGAATCCCCTTTCTTTTTTCAATGATTAAATAAATGAAATTTACACTAGGACTACTTTTTTAGCACTTAGGGTATATATGTAAATTTCATTATTTAAATCATGTTGATACATTCAGTTTTTAATCTTGTAAATCTTTTAGGTTTGAGGCACACTTATTTTTTATAGACCCTAAAAGATTTTGATTACCCCTACCTTTTGATTTATGATGTACTGTATGATACGCTTACTTAGTATATTCAAATTTTTACGTAACCACTATTTAAATAGAAATTCATCCTTTAAAATATTTTGAAATTGCATCAACTTGATCAAGTATGGCTTTGTGTACATTTGACAAATTTAGATTTCATCACTAGTAATGTAGTAAATAGTGTAATTGTGTCGACCGATACATAACTATCTTGATGCTCTCTATAATATTTAATTGGTCTTACATCAGAAGTTTTATCATCATAATTAAATGATAGAATTTCAGGTTATATAATAAATCTTAAAGTTAAATTGATTTTAGTAGGTATATCTTACTACATAATCCCAATAAGGTCTGCACTGATAAGAGTTTGGCGGAGTGCAATTTGGGTCTTTAACATAAGTTCCAATCAATGTGGCTTCTAATTCATCATGTTGAGATAGACTGTCAAGTACTGCATTTACTGCAAGAGTGCATATATCATGACCTGTTACATAATCTATTACATTTTCACAAACCCAGCCCATAAAAGCTGCACCAACCCATTTTGCCACCAATTTTGCAATACCTATTGTAATTGGACCTTTTGCAACTGCTTGTGAAGTAGGCACTTCAGCATCAACTAACTCAGCTGGAACCCTGATAGTTGCATAATTTTCATTTTTATATTTTGTTATAATTACTCCATTCGTATATACACTTGTAACTGTTTCATCAGTAATTTCCTCTGAATCTAAAATAAGCACCTCAGAATCAACAGGTGGTTTACAGTTCCCAGATTCACAATTACTTTCTTGAGCATAACCTGCTGAGATTGGTAAAGTTAAAATCAAACATAAAACAATTAATATTTTTTTCATTTTATCCTCCTATAGTTCGCTTGTTTTGCGATTAATATATGTTTATTTAGTGATTTACCTTACATATTCATTAAATTACAAATTATGTTATAGCTATCAAAGACCAAAACGAATATATAAAACCAAAAATTCCCTTTATCTTTATCAGAAATTTCTGATTTTTTCTTTTTACAATTTATTTTGTAGTACCAAACAAAAAAATTTAAAGCTATAATTATAGTTGTACTAAGGTAAATATACTGCGAATTATCCATTCTAAAAAAACTGTTAAGTATTGATATTATAATAATTATTATAAATCCATGATTATAAAAAAACATAATTATTTCTCCTTTTAAATATCATATATATTTGTTAATTTTGTAGATATGATTACTATTTTATATAACAGACCATCTGACACCAAAATGGTTAAAATAAATTTTATTAATAAAAGTTTTCCCTATTTAACAAGTGATTAAGGAAATCAGTATTAAGAAATGATTTAATTATTTAACAATATGCGTCCGATTGTCAGTTAGACTATTAATAAATAATAAATCATCTTTAAAATATTCTTTAATTCATGTAACTAATTATCTTCAATTATAATTACTTGTTTATCAAATATTTCTTAAATTTTAGTATAATACATAAATTTCAGTAGTATAAAACATCATAAATTATCCCCATTCTTTACTCTACCATAATTAACATTCATCAAAGAATCCCCTTTCTTTTTTCAATGATTAAATAAATGAAATTTACACTAGGACTACTTTTTTAGCACTTAGGGTATATATGTAAATTTCATTATTTAAATCATGTTGATACATTCAGTTTTTAATCTTGTAAATCTTTTAAGTTTGGTTGATACATTGATTGCCAAGATGCTATCTCTAAACTTCTCACCTTACAAGAAAGTAACATTTTTGTAATTATTTTTTTTATTATTTGCTTCATGATTTTCCCTCCTGTTTCATGTTCAAATAATATCATAAGCAAAAAAAAAAACAATACTTTGGCTTAATTCGTACTGTTTTTGGCTTTATTCGTAGTATTATTTATAATCACTTTACAAATAAATTGATAATTTTCACTTTCAAATATCACACTCCCATTATTTTTTTCGATAATTTCTCTAACATTTTTAATGCCATAACCATGAGTATTTCCACTTTTTGTTGTTTTAAACTCCTTGTTTATTTTTAAATATGCTATATCAATACTATTTTTAACTGTAATAACAATACAATCATTCATATCAATTATTTCAATATTTATTTTTTTATCGCCACTACAATTTTCATAGGCATTATCAAAAATATTACTTAATACTAATACAAGATCATTATCATTCAAATCAAATCGACACATTGAAGTTACAAAATATATTAAATCAATATTCTTTAAATTACACTTTGATGCAAGATGATTTATGGTATAATTTAAAACATCACTATTTGTTATTTTTAATAATTTAACTTTATCTAATCTTTGATAATAATTCTTGATAGAACGTCTGGCATCATCTACCTTGTCATTTTCTAAAGATTCATCTACATACAATAAGATATGTTTCATATCGTGTTTTAAACTAACTAATTTCTCATTTATTTGATTGAACTCTATAATATTTTCAAGCTTGTTTTGTTGAACTAGTATTTTTATTTCATCATTTCTCATTTTTTTATTGATACTTAATAAATGAAAAAAACCAAATATAAAAGATATAGCTATTGTCGTTAAAGCTACATAACCTAAAATAAATATATCAGCACTAATCGTTTGATCATGTATTACGTTACTGAAAGGCAAATATATCAATGACACCAATATTATGAACATAAACATAGCTGAAATTTCTGACTTGATAATTATATCATTGTAGTTTTTTTTAGCTTTAATTAAATTAAAACATATTCCAAACAAAATAATCTTTGAAAGTAGTATAACCATCCAAAAATAATGAGATGTCATTATTTTTGGCGATTGAAAATCATTATAGATTATTGAATTAATTACTACTAATAACATTCCGTTGATAAGTACAATTAATAAATAAATTAAAAAACAAGAAAACATTAGTTCTAACTTACTATTAGAACTATATATAACACAAAACGCAATACTTAAAATGACTGCTACATAAATATATATACCTTCAAAACCTATAACCAAATTTATGTAAGTTACCAATATAGTACTTACAAAAATAAACCCATATAAAATAAACTTGTTAAATTTATCATTCATAATAAGGAAATTAGACAGAAAATAATAAATTATATAATTTTCAACTATATTAATACAAAAATCAAATAATTTCATCACCTAACCTCCTGCAAGTAATTTATGATACATATTTTTAACAATTTTAATTTTTCTTATACTTATGGCTATTTCACAATCATTAATTAAAATGATTGTGTTATTAGCATAGTTAATTCTTTTAATAAATTTTAAATTAACTAATACCCCATTATCCACATTCACAAAATAATTATCCTCAAATTGTTTTAGAATACTCTTTATATTCTTTCTGTCCTTAATGATATCATTGTTATGAAAATGTATTACTATATAATGCATTTTTGTATCAACGTAAAGTATGTTTTTATAATATATCTTTTTATCTTTATACATATAATAATTATCCAACACTTGATTCTCGTTTAGTTTTATTATGAATCTATTAAAATCATCATTAATATTTGATTTACGTATAAAATAAAAAGTATTATTACCATACGATTGAAAAACTAAGTCTTCCTTAGAAGAACAAAAGATTATTTTACTAGATGTATAAATCTTTTCAATTGCCCTTGCAATTTCAAAACCACCTTTGTTGGGCATATCAATATCTAAAAAATATAAATCATATTCTACACTAATTAACTTTTCATATTCATCATGATTAAAAGTAGTTATATCAAAACTTATTTCACTTGAATCATTATATTGTTGCAATAATTGTTTAAGTTTTACTATATCATTTACACAATCATCAATAATAGCTACTGTATATTTCATATGTCATTCCCCCTATAATTCTTACTTCTTTTTTGAATAATCATTAATATCGCACTATAAGCCAAGACAATAGTAAGGTTAATTAACCAATTACTATTAATTAAGTAAAGTAATATTTGAATAAACATAACTATACTAACAATTCTTATTGCTTTATGTCTATTATCTTTTTGTTCAATTAGTGTTAATGGTTGATTACAGTGCTGTACTGGTGCATTACAAACGATATAAACACAAGATAATACATTTATAAGCATAAGTGTATTCCGTGTTAAGTCACTATAATAAAGAAATGCAATAAATAATAAATATAATAAAAAATATGAACTCATACACTTATTATGAGTATCTGCATGATATCCCCCACAATATTGTCTTATCCAACTAAAAAAGATTAAGTAAATAATTGTTTCTACAAAATAGCCAAATATTAACCCATAATTAATGCAATAAAAAAGGTTATTAGATCATATATCCATAATTCAATAATTACTAACATTAACTTATCTTGTTTTTGTTTCTTTTCCTCTAAGTTTAACCACTTATAAATATTTAGACTTAATTGAGTTATTATTTTATTAAGCTTGAAATATCCTTAAATTTATTTATGTTTAACTATTAATAATTTTCATTACTAATACACTTATATAATATCATAATTCACAACAATAAATTAATTCTTAGTAAAATAACCCGTTATTTGTGTAAATTGGTTTCTATTTACTCACTTAATAATAAATAATAAAAAAAGAATAACCACTATCGCTAGTTAGCTATTCTAATGAATTATATCAATTAATATCTTCTTTTACTCATAGGTAAATTCATACCCTTTTGAGGTTTCATTAATTTATCCATATCAGGCATTTTACCACTCTTTTGCATTGCCCCCATAGATTTCATCATGACTTTCATTTGTTCATATTGTTTGATTAATTTATTAACATCTTGTACAGTAACACCACTGCCTGTTGCAATTCTTCTTTTATGTGAAGATCTCATGATTGATGTATCTGCTTTTTCTTTTTTAGTCATACTTTGAATAATTGCTTTTGACTTCTTCATTTGACCACCGGCTTTATTATCATCAATTTGTCCAGCCATTTGTCCCATACCAGGAATCATTTTAAGTAATCCACCTAAAGGACCCATTTTTTCAAGTTGTGCAAATTGTGTCAACATATCATCCATGGTAAAATTACCTTCCATCATACGTTTAGCACTTTTTTCTGATTCTTCAATATCAATCTTATCTTGAACTTGCTCGATTAGAGTTAAAACATCACCCATCCCAAGTAAACGATCAGCCATTCTTTCAGGATAGAAATAATCCATCTCATCGATTTTTTCACCAACACCTACAAACTTAACTGGAACTTGCGTAATTGCACGAACTGATAAAACAGAACCACCACGTGAATCACCATCCATTTTAGTTGCAATAAGTCCTGTAACATTTAAAGTTTCTTTAAACTTTGCAGCAACTTGAATAATATCTTGTCCACTCATTGCATCAACTGTAAGTAAGATTTCTTGTGGCTTCACAAGTTTTTCAATATCACTAAGTTCACCCATCAATGCATCATCAATGTGTAAACGACCAGCAGTATCAATAAATACTGTATCATAATCATTATCTTTAGCGTACTTCATCCCCTGCTTAACAACATCAATACTTGGATAATCTGTACCTATTTCAAATACGTGTGCACCAATACTATTACCTAATACTTTTAATTGTTCAACAGCTGCAGGTCTTACAACATCGGCTGCAATTAATAAAACTTTACGATTATCTTTTTTCATTGCTATTTTAGCTATCTTACCACAAGAAGTTGTTTTACCTGTTCCTTGTAGTCCGACCATCATAATAGTAGTAATACCATTTTCTAAATATGCTAGTTGTGTTTCCGCCTCACCAAGTAAAGAGATTAATTCATCCTTTACAATCTTTAATACCATTTGATCAGGATTAAGTGCTTTATAAACATCTTGTCCTAATGCTTTTTCTTTAATATTTTCTAAAAAATTCTTAACAACCTTATAGTTAACATCAGCCTCTAAAAGTGCAAGACGCACTTCTTTAAGCATGTCCTCCATATTTTTTTCGCTAAGTTTACCCTTACCACTTATATTTCTAAACGCTTTACTAAACTTATCTGTTAGTGAATCAAAAGCCATAATAATACCACCTTTTCTTTATATTTTAACTGTATTTATTCTAATTAATTCTTTTTTCAAATCAAACAATTGCTGTGAATAATCCACATAATAATTATGTGGATAACGAAGTCTTTTAACTTCATCCCATATAGTACTCATTTGTTCCATATGATACTCTCTAACTTGCAAAGTTGATGGAACCTCATAAACTAATTTACCACCTTGATAAATAACTTCATGAAGATCTTTATAATAATAATTACTTATTCTTTTTTGTTTCCATGGAGCAGTAGGATCAAACAATAAATAATTATCTTCATCAATAACTTCATCTTTAAGTGCTAAAACATCACCTATTGCCATATGATCATCTTTAGAATAAAAACGAACTATCTTTTTAAAACCAGGGTTTGTCATCTTTTCAACATTACCACTAATTTTAATTTTTGGAACTATTTTTCCATCCACAACATGAGCTACTACTTTATATACTCCACCTAATACAGGATTAGATTTGGCTGTTATTAAATTTTCACCAACACCAAAAGCATTAATCTTTGCACCTTGCATTAATAAATCATCAATAATATATTCATCAAGTGAATTAGATACAACAATTTTAGTATCTTGTAATCCTGCTGCATCAAGCATCTTACGAGCCTTTTTAGAAAGATATGCTAAATCTCCACTATCCATTCTAATTGCTTGTAGTTTATACCCATTAGGTATCAGATACTCTAATGCGACTTTTATAGCATTAGGTATTCCTTGATATAAGGTATCATATGTATCTACAAGTAAAGTACAGCTATTAGGCATAACTTTTGCATAAGATAAAAATGCATCATACTCAGTTTCATGTAATTGAATATAACTATGAGCCATAGTACCAGATACTGGAACTCCATACATTTGACCCGCTAAAGTACATGCACTACCAACAGCACCACAAATATAAGCAGCTCTCGCACCTTCATTTGCAGCATCAATTCCATGTGCACGTCTACTACCAAACTCCATTACAGCACGACCCTTTGCAGCATAATTTATTCTTGATGATTTTGTTGCAACAAGTGTTGAATAATTAATAAATATTAATAAGATTGTTTCTATTAATTGTGCTTGAATAATTGGACCTTTTACCGTAATAAATGGTTCATTCGCAAAAACAGGTGTACCCTCTTTTACACTATAAATATCTAATGTTAATTTCATATTTTTTAAATACATCAAAAAAGGTTCATCAAATAAATTTGTACTTCTTAAATAATCAATTTGTTGATCACTATATTTAAAGTTTTCAATAAAATCAATTAAACGATGTAAACCATTAAATACCATATACCCACCCTTATCAGGTATACTTCTTACAAACATATCAAAATAACCTATTTCTTCATGTTTACCTTCTTTAAAATAAGCATAAGCCATAGTATATTCATAAAAATCTGTCATCAACATTTTATCATCCATATTATTCACCTATAAATTTATCTTTCACAATTATACCTGCATTACTCATTAAAGTACATGCCATTTGATTATATACTACTTTACTATGAATATCACTATCATAAGTATCCATACAATCTTTATAACAAACAACTTTAATTGGTAAATCATATTCATTAATATATGTTATCATTGCTAAACAAAATTGCATTACACAAATATCTGTACAACAACCTACTACTACAATTTCATTTACATTTTCTAAACTATTAAAATAAGGTAAGAATTCTTTATTCACAAATCCGTTGGTACTATTTTTTTTAATAATTTTAAAACTATCTTCATACACTTTTATTTCATCAATAAGCATTGATTCATCCGTATTATCAACACAGTGAACAGGAAAAGTATTAAACTCATTACATCCTAATTGGTGATTGTCATTAAACGCAAGCAAATAATTTTTATCACTAATATTTTTTTTAATTAACTCAACGATATTTTTAGTGCATTCATTAATTTTAATATCAGCCATATTTCCTTGTTTCACAAAACCATTTACCATATCTACAACTACAAGCAATGATTTATTATTGCTAAGATCTTTAATAATATTCATATTTTATAATCTCCCTTTAAATTATTATATCACATAGATGACATTTTTACATTTTATCATCAATTAATTTTAATAATAGGGTATACTATTTATGGAGGTATAATATGAATAAAATAAATATTAATCAAAATGTTGATATAACAATCCTAAATACCAATAAATTTAAGGATATTTTAATATCAGTTCGCTTTTTAAATAACTTTACTAAAGAATCAGCACTTAATCGTTTAGTACTTAGCTTAATGCTTCAAGACCGTACAAATAAATATAATACCAAAGATAAATTTGTAAAACAATTAGACTTAATGTATGGTGCTATTGGTAGTGTAAAAGCTAGTAACAATGGTTTAGCTCATGCCTTATCATTTAATACAAAAGTTATTAATGATAAATTCACTACAACAAAATTACTTGAGTCACAATTTGAATTACTAAATGAAATGATCTTTAATCCTTTAAAAGATGGTGATTTATTATCAAAAGAAACTTTTAGTGAAGCAATCATTAATTTAAAATCAATGATAAGCCGTCGTAATGATCGCCCTTCATCATTCGCATTTGATAAAGTCTTAAACCTTTTAGGTAAAGATTATGCATTAAGTGATAGCGCCTTACCATCATTTGATGAAGTTGAAAAGATTACCTTACAAGGTGTCACAAATGAATATAACAATGCATTACAAACAAATAAAGTTGATATAATAATTATTGGTGATGTTGATAATGATCTAATCAAACAATATACTAAAAAACACTTAAGCTTTGATAGTCGTGAAATAAGTATTGAAAGTGAATATGCAATTAAACCATTTGATTTAGTTGAAGAAAGTATCACAAAAAAAATAGATCAAAGTGTTTTAGCACTAGCCTTTACTACTAATATTTCAATAGGTAGTGATGATTATTTCAAACTAAGAGTCGCTAATGCAATCTTTGGTCAATTACCTACATCATTATTATTTCAACAAGTAAGAGAAAAGAATAGTTTATGTTATTCAATCTATTCAAATATCTTACCTTATGAAGCATCAATGGTTGTAACAACAGGAATTGAAAAAGGTAATGTTGAAAAAGCCAAAGAATTAATCTTAATTCAATTTGAAAGTATGAAATCAGGTAACTTTAGTGATGAAGACTTTGAAACAAGTAAATTAATGTTGATTGATTCAATTAATCAAAGTAATGACGATGTTATATCTTTACTTAACTTTAATTATCAAAATATTATTTTAAATAATCAAAGAAATTTTGATAGTTGTATAAGTACTATCTTAGCTACTACAAAAGACGATGTAATAGAAATATTTAAGCAAATAAATCATGTAGTAACATTTACTTTGCTTCAGGAGGATAATACATGAGAAAAATAGTTCAAAGCAAATTTGATGAAATATATTATGAACAAACACTATCAAATTTATTACAAGTAGTCATTTGGAGTAAAAAAGATTTTTCAACTACAAGTTGTGTATTTGCTACACCTTATGGTTCAAATGATTACAAACAAGTAATTAACGATGGAAAACTTATTGAAAATAATGCAGGAATCGCCCACTTTTTAGAACACAAAATGTTTGAACAAGATGATAGTGATGTAATGAGTGACTTTTCAAGACTTGGTGCAAACGTCAATGCCTTTACTTCATATAATGAAACAGCCTATACCTTCACAACAGCTAAAAAAGATATTAGTGAACCATTAAATTTATTACTTGATTTTGTCCAAAAACTTTCAATAACACAAGAATCAGTTGAAAAAGAAAAAGGTATCATAATTCAAGAACTTGCAATGTATAAACAAATGGCTGATTCAAGACTATTTTTTGAAACACTTAAAAATCTATTCCATAACCACCCATTAAAAATAGATATTGGTGGAGATAGTGAAAGTGTTAGTGCAATTAGTAAAGAAGAATTAGAACAATGCTATAAGATTAATTATCATCCAAGTAAAATGACTCTAATCATTACTACACCATGTGATCCAATAGAAGTAATGAAAATCATTGAAAAAAATCAAAACGCAAAAACATTTGATGAACCAATTTTAAATGAACGTTTTAAAGAAGAAGAAAGTGAAACAACTGTAGTAAAATATGCAAGTATTGATATGGATGTTGCAATTAATAAAGTAACATATTCTTATAAACTAAAACCATTAAATTGTGATAGTCAACAACGTTGTAAAAGCGAATGGGCAATAAGATTTATCTTAGAACTATATTTTTCAAGTATGAACCCTAACTATCAAAATTGGTTAGATGAAGAAGTAATCAATGATTATTTCTTTACAGAAATTGATTTAGGTAAAGACTATGGTTATATTATTTTTGGAAATGAATGCGAAAAAGCAGAAAAATTCAAAGAGTTTGTAATTAATGAAATGGCTAATTTATTAAAGTTTGATTTATTAAACCTAGAATCTTTAAATCAGTTAAAGAAAAGATACCAAGGACAAGCTTTAAGAACATTTAATAATACAGAAGATATCTCGACAAGTTATATTCGTTATAAATATAATGGCTTATCAATCTTTGAAACTATTGAAGCAATTGAATCTTTGAACATCGCTTTTGTAAAGGATATGGTTAATTCATTAGATTTAAGTAATGATTTACTATTCGAAATAAAACCTTTAAATTAGTTACAATATTAAATAAATACCAATTTGCATATTGCGAATTGGTATTTTTATATAATTCACTCATTTGCATTAATGTAATATATAATCAATAATTACACTACAAAAGGAGGAATTACAATGAATCAATGTCTATTAGTAGGAAAAGTTAAAGAATTGCCCGAGTTAAAGGAAACAGCAACAGGTCATAAGGTGGCTTCAATTTTGATTGAAGTTGACCGTAATTTTATGAATAGTGAAGGTATCTATGAAAAAGATATTTTCAAAGTAGATTTGTGGCGCTCACTTGCAGAACAAACATGTTCAATTGCGAAAGTTGGTAGCTTATTAGGTATTAAAGGTCGATTTGTGTCGAAAAACTACACTAACGAAGAAAATACTACATATTACAATGCTGATATAATCGCTGAAAAAGTTTCTTTTTTACAGGTATAAATAAATAAACACTGTTATTTTCTTAACAGTGTTTTTATATTGATTACTATTTTCTTTTTACATATTCTAATATCACAATACCATCATTAACAGTAAACTGTTTTAAATCAAGATCAATAACAGGATATATATCAGCAAACAGTTTTGTCCCAGTACCTCTAATCGTTGGAATAATTCCTACAATGTATTCATCAATAACATTTGCTTGTACAAAAGCATCTGTTAAACCAGAACCTCCAAAAAGCCAAATATTTTTACCCTCTAATTGTTGTAGTTGTACGATTAATTTAACTATATCACCTTTTATAAATTTTACATTTTCACTGTCTTGTCGATCTTGTGTTGTAGCAACATAAAACATTTTATTTTCAAAATCTTCGATATTTTCAATACCACAATCATCATATGCTTTTCTGCCCATGACTATTGTGTCACAACTGTTAGAAAACCTTGAAAAATCAAATTGTTTTATTGTATCAATACTTTTATCATCTTGTCCTTTAATCCAAGAAAATCCCCCGTCAACATCAGCTATCATACCATCTATACTTATCGCTAGGTTTAAAATTATTTTTCGCATATTATCTCCAAATTCTATTAAGTTTACAAATACACTTGAACTGTTATATAGTTTGTGTTTAACTTTTAAAATTAAACAATATTTAAAAATGGATTAAACAAATATTTAAAAATGGATTAAACAAATATTAATAATTTGTTTAATCCAAAAATTGATTTATCTTTGACCTACATCATAAATTTGACCAGCCGCTTTTGGTCCAACTGTTTTATTAGAAAATAACACTAACGCAACAATTGTTAAGACATAAGGAATACAAGCAAAAAATTCTGGTGGTAATAAATTAAGTACTGGAATCATACTTGCATAAATTCCAATAGCCGAAGATAGCCCGAAGAATATTCCTGCTCCTAAAATTCCAAATGGATTCCATTTACCAAAAATAACTGCCGCAATAGCAATAAATCCAACTCCATGTATTGATGTTGC
Organism: uncultured Holdemania sp.; assembly: GCA_947037125.1. Classification (GTDB taxonomy): domain Bacteria; phylum Bacillota_I; class Bacilli_A; order Erysipelotrichales; family Erysipelotrichaceae; genus RGIG1896. The sequence goes on along the minus strand of CAMQTJ010000004.1, from coordinate 55,050 downwards.
AGTGAACTGAACACCATTTGTTAAAACCATCATAGCACCTGCAAGTCCTGCAAATCCTCCTGATAATAATACACCCATGTAACGAGTTTTATAAACATTAATTCCCATTGAAGCCGATGCTTGTGGATTTTCTCCACATGATCTTAATCTTAAACCAAATCCTGTTTTAAATACTACATAATATGATGCAACAACCAATATTAATGCAATAAATATTGTAGGATAGATATTTGCAAACAAATCACCAAAAATTGGAACATCTTTCATTTTATTAAGCCCTGTCATAAAAGATTGTGATCTTTGTTGTCCAAAAATAATTTGGCACATGTAAACACTAAGCCCAACTGATAACAAGTTAATTGCAGTTCCTGCAATTGTATGATCCGCTTTAAAATTTATTGTACTAACAGCTAATAATAATGAGAATAATATTCCCGCAATTATACCGATAACTAATGAAATCCATCCAGCATAAGGACCTAAAACTGCATGTGATTCAAGGAAATAACAAGCTGTAGCTCCCGCAAATGCACCAACTAACATAATTCCTTCTAATGCAATATTTACTATTCCACTTCTTTCACAAATCATTCCACCTAAGGCAGCAACAATAATTGGAGCAGCAACTAATAAAGTTGCAGGAATCATTGAAATAAGTATATCCATTATGATTTACCTCCTTTATAACTTTTATATTTTAGTAATGCTTTTTCAATAACATATTGTATTGCAACAAAGAATACAATTGAACTTGAAATAATATCACCAATTTCTCTTGGAATTCCTGAAGTCTGTAATAAAGGTTGAGTAACTTTTAATAAAGCAAATAATAAACCAGCAAATAAAGTTCCAATAGCATTACATCCACCAACTAAGGCAACAGCAATTCCATCAAAACCATAATTTTCAGGTGCAACCATCATTCGACCATAACCAAATGTACCTTGAAGAATTATAGCTCCTGCAAGACCTGCAAGGAAACCTGAAATCATGATTGAAATAACAATGTTTTTATTAACTTTAATTCCTGCATATTCAGCAGCATTTTTATTAAAACCTGTTGCTCTTAATGAATAACCAAATGTTGTCTTTTCCATAATAAACCAATATGCAAAAACAGCTATAATAACAACAATAAATCCAAAATGCAAACGAGAATTGTTTGTCATTGCTTTGAAAAAATCATTTCCTAATGTTGCATTTGCTGCTATTTCTACAGTTCTTTGTGTAGTTGAACCAGGTAGTGCTTTTAAGAAATAATTGGCACCATACAAAGCAGTGTAGTTAAGCATGATTCCTGTAACAACTTCGGAAATATTAAATTTAGCTTTTAATATACCTGGCACAAATGCCCACATAGCACCTGCAAATCCCCCAGCTAAAATACAAACAATTGGCGCAACAATATTTGGCATTGGCACTAATATTGCGACCATACAGCTTGCAAGTGACCCCATGATAACTTGACCCTCACAACCAATATTAAACATACCACAACGATAAGCAAAACCTACTGCAAGACCCGTTAAGATAATTGGCATTGCACTAACTAAAAACTCACCAAAGTAACGCAAATTAATTCCACCATTAACAATGTCATAACCGATTGAACCTTTTAATAACCCATTAAATAAAGCAACTACATCTTTACCAGAAATAGCAAGAATTAAAACTCCAACTAATATCCCTAACGCAATAGATATTAATGAGACAACTAATCTTTTATTAATCTTCATTAGCATACCTCCTCAAGTTTTTTACCAGCCATCATTTGACCTAACTTTAATTCATCTGTATCTTTTGCATCAACAATACCTGTTATTGTCCCATCAAACATTACAGCAATACGATCTGATAAACTTAATATTTCATCTAATTCAAATGATACAAGTAAAACAGCCTTACCATTATTTCTTTCAGCTACAATTCTTGCATGAATATACTCAATTGCCCCAACATCAAGTCCACGAGTTGGTTGTACTACAATTAAAAGATCAGGACTTCTGTCAATTTCGCGTGCAATGATTGCCTTTTGTTGATTACCACCTGACATTGAACGAGTATTAGACTCTAATCCATTACCGCTTCTTACATCAAATTGCTCAATTAATTTATTTGCATAATCATCTATCTCTTTAAATTTTAAAATACCATGTTTAGAAAATTGATTCGTTTTAAAATCATGAACTATAAAATTTTCTTTTAGTTTAAAATCTAAAACTAAACCATGCTTATGGCGATCTTCTGGAACATGACCAAGACCACTTTCATATCTTTTTTTTGTATTGAATTTAGTTATATCGACATGCTTTAATTCCATACTACCCTTTGAAGCTTGTTGAAGACCTGTAAGTGCAAATATTAATTCAGATTGACCATTACCATCAATTCCTGCAATTCCTAAAATTTCACCAGCTTTAACATCAAAACTTATATCCTTAACTGCATAAGTTCCTCTTTTATTTTTTACTTGCAAATTATTTACAACTAATACACTATCACCACATTCTTGTTCTTGCTTATCAACTTTAAAGTCTACTTCACGTCCAACCATAAGTTCAGCCATTTGTTTTTCACTAGTATCTTTAACGTCAACAGTATCAATTACTTTACCACGTCTAATAACCGTACACTTATCAGCAATAGCTTTAATTTCTTTAAGTTTATGAGTAATTAAAATTATTGTCTTACCCTCATTAGTTAAATTCTCCATGATTTTTAATAATTCTATAATTTCTTGTGGCGTTAAAACTGCAGTAGGTTCATCAAAAATCAAAATATCAGCGTTTTTATACAACATTTTTAATATTTCTACCCTTTGTTGCATACCAACCGAAATATCTTGAATTTTACTATATGGATCAACATCCAACCCATATTTTTGTGACAATTCTTTAATTTTCAAACTTGTATTTTTAATATCAATACTACCAAATTTTGTTTTAGGTTCATTTCCTAAAATAATATTTTCCGTTACTGTAAAACAATCAACTAATTTAAAATGCTGGTGAACCATACCAATCCCTAGTTTATTCGCTACATTTGGACTACTAATAGCCACTGTACTACCATTTACTTTTATCGTACCACTTGTAGGTTGATATAAACCAAATAAAACAGACATCAAAGTTGATTTACCTGCTCCATTCTCTCCTAACAAAGCGTGAACTGAGCCTTTTTCTACTTGAATTGTTATATCATCATTTGCCTTAATACCCGGGAAATGTTTACTAACATTAAGCATCTCTATTGCATAATTCATTTAAATTCCTCCAATCACTTACATATATTATAACATTAAACCCTTACATTTTAATTTTTTTTTACAAATTTAATTATAAAATATAGCAATTAAGTCAATTTTTGTTAGCGCATTCATTTTAAAATGTAGTAATTCAAAATAATTCATTTAGTTTGATTAATCTACTACAGTATAAAAAAAGACCAAATTAATGGTCTTTAATATAAATTTTATGCAACAACTAAATGAATTATTTAGCTTGTTGAGTTTTGTTAGATTGACCGTTAGCAACTAAAGTATCAATTGTAACTACAATTTCACCAGCTTTAATTTTTGCAGCATAATCAGCAACAGTTGCAATAACTTCATCACTTAAGTTACGACCAGTAGTAAGTTCAGCACCAATACCTTCGTTAGTTAAGTCAAAAGTTGTAATTCCACCAACAAATTCGTTGTTCATAGCAAGTTCAGCAGCTTTATAAGTTGCACTATCAACACGTTTGATCATAGAAGTTAAGATTACAGAATTTCCTTCAGCAGTCATACCATCTTCGTATTGGTCTCTATCAACACCAACAACCCAAACGTCACCTCTTTGTTTTGCTTCTTTAATAACACCGTTTCCAGCATTTCCAGCTGATTGATAAATTACAGAAACACCAGCATCATATTGTTTAACAGCTAAGTTTTGAGCTTTTGAATCATCAGCAAATGAGTCAACATAGTCAACATAAATTGTAGCTTCAGGATTAGCAGCTAAAACACCTTGTTCAAATCCAGCTTGGAATGCGCCAATAATTTCGCCTTCCATACCACCGATAAATCCAACAGCATTTGATTCAGTTTCTAATGCTTTAAGGCCAGCAGCAACACCTACAAGGAAAGAACCTTGTTCAGCAGCATAAATAGCACTCATAACATTTGCTTCAGGGCTTACAGCATCAACAAATAAGAATTTTGTATCAGGATAGTTTGGAGCAACTTCGTTAATAGCTTGTTCAAATAAGAATCCAACAGCCATAACAACATCAACACCTTGATCACCAAAAGTTGATAAGTTTGGAACATAGTCAGCGTCAGCTGCAGATTGTAAATATGAAACACATTCGTCAGCTAAATTATTATCTTTTTGGAATTGTAAAACACCTTCCCATGCAGATTGGTTAAATGATTTGTCATCTACTCCACCAATATCTGTTACTAAACCAACAGTTACAGCACATTCACCAGCTACAGGTGTAGTTTCAGGTGTACCTGTTTCTTTTGGTGCTTCTTTAGAACAAGCAACAAGACTTAATGCCATTAATGAAATTAAAGCTAATTTTAAAAACTTTTTCATTCGATTTTTCCTCCGTTGTAGTCATCTACTATACAATTTTATCCTGTTTAATCAATAGTGTCAATTAAAATAACACTTTAAATTATACAATAAAACTATTATTACAATATTTTAATGCAATTTCTAAACATTCTTTTACATCTTCATCATTTATTGTATCATCTTTAAAAAAATCTACGCCTTTTTCACTAACTCCATATTTTCGATATTTAATCAGTTTATATTGAGATTTTAATAAAAGTTTTTTACTTACATAATTTACCGTTTTAAGATTTTCAACCATAAAATTAGGTAACAATACTGTACGAGCCTCATAAAGTTTATCAACACTCAACAAATAATCCAAGTTATTCAAAACCATATCACATGATTTACTTGTTAAAATATAATGAAATTTATCGTCGACACTTTTCACATCCAACATAACCCCATCAACTAAATCCATTAATTCTTCTTCAATTGATAAATCAATATTGCCATTAGAGTCCATTAAAATATGCAAATCTAATTTTTTAACTTCTTTAAATAATTCTATCAAAAATTGTTTATGATTAGTACATTCACCACCACTCACAGTAATACCTTTGATAAATGGTTTTAACTTTATTAATTTTACTATAATATCGTTAACACTCATATAATTAATTTTAGGTGATGCAAAATTATCACAAACACTAATACAAGTATCACAATTAATACATTTATTACTATCATAAACAACTTTATTATCAACAACACTCAACGCACTACTCATACATTTATCAACACATTTTTGACAATGATTACAATAATTAATCGTTTCAGGATTATGACAATAAAGACATTTAAATGGACATGATTGAAAAAAGATTACACATCGATTTCCAGGTCCATCCACATTTGAAAAATTAATAATTTTATTAATTGGTGCTAACATTTTTTTCAACTTTACGATCAAGTGCACATCCAGTATCACGAGCACCCTTACCAAAGATAGAAACATTATTTAATGACTGTTTATTTGAATCTAACTTATAAAGTTCACTTTTCTTAACTAAGTATCCAGTAACACGAACTACATCATTACTATCTAAATAACCACTAAAATAACGCATATTCATTTTAAAGGCTCCTTTAATAATATCTAATAACGCGTTAGGTGTATTAAGCCATGTTTCTTCAAATTTGAAAATATCACCAATACCTGTTGGGAAATATTTATGGAATTTACCACTATGTACAATATGTTCAAAGATTTCAGGTTCATTACCAACTCTAATTCTTGCACCCGGTGAATCTTCGCGACCATCAGAATCGATTCCAACTTGTGCGTGCAAACGATATTGATCATTAAATCCTGAACAATAAGGCGCTTTATGATCAGCTACTAATTGCGACAACTTCTCCATTATTTCAACACCTATTTCATCAGCTTTTTCATTATTTCCATAACCTAAACTGTGATCTTTAATATTTAAAAGATTATTAACACATTCATTAAGTCCAACCATACCAAACATACCTGTAAAGTTATTTATATCTAAAAATTTCTCTGTTACTAAAAAATTAGATTTGAAAAATGCACTTTCTTCTACAATAAATTTTACCCTTGCATCCATAAACTCACACATAATTTTAGTATATTTAGGTAATACATTATTCATAAAATCATTTATATCAATGGCTTTTTGTGAAAGTTCATACATTCTAAGTCTTGGTAAAGTGTAACCACCACCACCAATTTTAAGTCCATTATAACAACTTGCAATTGAATAGTTTTCACTCCATTCACTCACAAACATTTTATGGTTTGCGAAAGATGGTTTTGCTGTTTTAAGCATACAAGTGATTGCTAAATTCGCAAACTCATCACTAGTTAATTCTTCATCATATTTAAGTGTAATATTTGGAATTGCTAATTGCATTTGCTCACTAAGTTTTAACACAATACGACCAACACGACTATCTTTAGGACCAATGTTTGCATGAACAAATGAATCCGTTAATGTACGATCAATATTAAGTAAAAATAATCTTAAGCATTTTTCAATTTCCGCATCACTTAAATCAGTTACAAAAGGTTCTAATAAATCATCAAATCCTCCTAAATAAACTGGAAATGAGGTAATTGATGGTACATGACTGTACATAATTAATAAACTATTACAAGCCTCCCATAAATCAGTTGGTGCATCTAATTGCAAAAAATCACAACCTTTATTCATTAAAACACTATAATCTGGAATTATATAACGAGGACGATACGGTGCATTACCCTCATTTAAATCACATATAACACTATCATTTTTAGCATTATAATATTCATCACTCAAATCTAAATTAATTTCACTACCCTCTGCAAGTCTTGCTAAAGACAAAAGTTGTTGCTTATAAGTCATTGTTGTATCAGATATTATCTTGTAAACATCATTCATATTAGCTCTCCTTTTTTATGTAAACATCCCTCGGTTTTGAACCTTGGGCTGGACCTACAATACCACGATCTTCTAAAACATCAATCATTCTAGCAGCACGATTATAACCTAAACCAAAACGTCTTTGTAATAATGATGTTGAAGCCTTTTGTACATCTATTACATATTCTTTAACTTCATCATATAATGGATCATTTTTAGCTTCGATTACCGATGTCGCTTCATTATTATCAACACCCTCTAAACGAATAAAGGCATCTTCATAAAATGGTTTTGCTTGTTTTGATACAAAATCTGTAATGTTACTAACTTCTTCATCACTCAAGTATACACCTTGAAGTCTTATAGCACTAGGTTCACCTATTGGTAAATAAAGCATATCACCAAAACCTAATAATCTTTCGGCACCAATACTATCTAAAATGGTACGTGAGTCAATTCCACTTGATACAGCAAAGGCGATACGTGATGGAATATTAGCTTTAATGATACCAGTAATAACATCAGTACTTGGTCTTTGAGTTGCAACAATTAAATGTATCCCTGCCGCTCTTGCAAGTTGAGTAATTCGCTGAATACTTGTTTCTACATCTTTTCCAGCAACTGCCATTAAGTCAGCTAGCTCATCAATAACAACAACAATATATGGCATACTTGTAAGTTTTTCATCTGGAAAATCTTTAATCTTTTGATTATATGTTTCAATATTTCTAACCTTTGTATCCGCAAAAATTGTATAACGATCTTCCATCATTTGCACAACAACTTTTAAAGCCCTAGCTGCTTCTTGGGCATCACTAATAACAGGCCCTATTAAATGTGGAACATTATGATAAGGTGTAAATTCAACTTTTTTTGGATCCACTAATAATAATTTAACTTCATCCGGACGATTTCTTAGTAAAAATGAAGTAATAATTGTATTCATACAAACAGATTTACCACTACCTGTAGCTCCAGCTATAAGTAAATGTGGCATTTTAGCTAAATCACAATATACTGCACGCCCCATTAAATCCTTACCAAGAATAAAAGTTAATTTACGCTCTTTTTTATCAAACGGTAAAACTTTCGCAAGTTCAAACATTTTAACCATAGTAGTTTCAACATTTGGTATTTCAATCCCAACAGCATTTCTACCAGGAATTGGTGCCTCTATTCTAATATCACGAGCCGCAAGCTCCATTTTTAAATTATCAGAAATATTACTAATTTTACTAACCTTAACACTAGAATCTGGTTTAATCTCAAATTTTGTAACAGCAGGTCCAATATGTATTGCAATAAGTTGAGCTGATATTGAAAAATTCGCAAGAACTTCAATTAATCTTTTTGCCTTAGTATTTGCAGCTATTTGATTAGCATTTGACTTATTTTTTACTGCAGTATTATCTAATAAACTAAGAGGTGGTAATCGATAATTCATACCAACTTTAAAAACTTTCGATTTACTATTATCAACTTTACTTTCAATATTTGGTAAATCAGCTATTGGATCACCTGACAAATTTGCAGTATTAAGATTGTTATTAGAGTTAGGATTATTATTAAATCCAATAGAGGTATTATCATCTTTTAAATTAATGTTTTGTGCATCAGCCTTTATAATATTCTGTATAACACTATCATTATCATTATCATTACCTGTAAGATCACTTATTGGCATATTAATTTCATCATTTGTAATAAAAGACGATTTTTTTTGTATTTCTACATTTTCAACATCCACAAACACTGATTTTTTTAGTGTTTCTTTTTCTAAATCTTCACTAATTTGACGTTGTAATAATTTTTCTTTTTTAACTTCTTGCTTCTTTTCTTTTCTTTCTGTATGACTATCAATACTATTCGCAAAACTTTGTCTTATCATACCAATTGTTCTTTTATAAAATGACGCATCTACATTTAGTATAATACTAAGTACAATTAATGAAACTATAATTACAAAAGTTCCCTGTTTTGCAAATAAAACTGAGGTAATTGAATATAATAGTGCACCTACAATTCCACCTTGAAACGCAATTGATGCATCACTTGAAAAAATTGACACTGTATTTGCAAGGTATGTTTGAATAACTTTAAAACCAACTAATGAATCATCAACAGGTATAGCTGACCAAATAATCAAAGCTAAAAGCAATGAAATAATACCAAATGATTTTTTCATTGAAAAAGGATATTTCTTTTTAGTAAACATAACAAATAATGCATACACAAGAAAAACCCCATAAACTACTATACTGTATGAACCTAATAAATAACTTGCTAAACGCGACAAAAACTGACCTAAAAAGCCCAGTTTTAATATTCCTATAATTGATATTGAAATAAGTATTAGTGCATATACATACACTAATACTTCACTTTCAAATTTCTCTGTATTTTTTTTTCTACTTTTTTTCTTAGCCACTATAAAACCTCTATTCTGTTGTATTAATTTCGACAATAGCAGGTAATATCATTGGTCGCTTACCTGTCTCTTTAGACATGTATCTAGCGATTTTATCTCTAGCTTCATTACGAACTAAAATATTTTCATAACGTTTTTCACTTACTGCATCATTAATAGTCTTTTCAATGATTTCACCAATACCACGTACGATATAATCAGCATCTTTCAAATAGATTACACCACGCGTTTGTACATCAGGACCACCAATAACTTTTTTAGTTTTGTAATCAACAACAACCCCAACAATAACTGCACCATCTGTTGATAAAATCTCACGATCTCTTAATACCATTCCACTAACATCTAAATTATTCTTACCTGCAACCATTGATTCTTCTAAATGAATTATCTCAGCTACATCAATACACTTACCATTTTCAAATTTTGCAATTTGTCCATTGTCTAAAATAATAATTTTCGTTGCATTAAGTCCCATATCCATAGCAATATTTGCATTCGCAATTAAATGACGATATTCACCCTTAATAGGTATGTAATATTTAGGTTTAAATAAATAGATCATCATTTTAATATCTTCCGCAGATGCATGCATTGCAAATACTTTATTTTTATCTAAAGTTACAACTTTAACATCTTCTTTATATATTTCGTTTTCCATTTTTGAAGCTTCTTTTTCAGTACCAGGTACAATTGGAGAAGCGATAATTACTGTATCGTCAGGTCTTAATTCTAATAATGTTTCTTCCTTAAGTGCAATTTTAAGCATTGACTTAAAGACATGAGCGCCACTTGCTGAAACAATTACTACTACATTTTTATTATAACTTTCAGGATCATTTCTTTTTAGTTCTAAACCTACAGGAATTTTATAATAACCTAAATCTTCAACCATTTTCAAAATCGAACGTTGGTGTTCATCAAAGAAAATAACTTTTTTCTTATATTTATTAGCTAATTCAATAATCTCAATTAGTCTAAAGATATTTTGTTGATACGTAGTAATAATTATACGCTTAGCACTATCCTCAAAATGTGGTTCAATCTGTGATGTAATCTTATGATTAGGAGCAGTATGCCCCGTCTTGATTGCTCCAACAGATTCTGTTAAAAGAGCGAATACACCTTTTTTACCAATTTCTGCAAGGTATGTAATATCACAAGCAAACGCATCATGATGAATATCGTAATCCACGATAAATTCACTAGTGTAAACTACATAACCCATTTTTGTGTCAATAGCAATTCCAAAACCATCTGCAATAGATTGTGTCATTGAAAAAGTTAGGATATTATGACCAGCAATCTTTAAATTGCCATTACGCTTTATACGGTGAATTTCGTAATCTTTCACTTCTTCTTTTTTAAATTTAGCTTCTAAAATAGCAGCAGTTAATGCTGTAGTATAAACAGGTATTTTCACCTTTTTCAAAAGATTGCCAAGAGCTGCCATAACATCATCATGACCATGAGTAATAAATATACCCTTTACACGATCCTTATTTTCTATTAAATATTTAAAATCTGGAATAATCATCTCTATTCCATGTTGGTCTGTATCTGGATATTTTAAACCAGCTTCAATAACAAATATTGATTGTTCAACTTCAACAACATACATGTTTTTTCCATCTTCGTCTAATCCTCCAAGTGCAAAAATTCTTACTTGACTCATTATAAATTTCCTCCTAATATTTTAGTTAATTATACCCTAATAATTGCTTTTATACAATCAATTCGATATTTGTATCAACATAAAAATAACGCATAGCGTTATTTCTATATTTTTTCTCCATTTAATGTCCACGATTTATGTTCAGTAATAATTACCTCTATAATATCGCCATCATTAATATTATCACCTGTAAAGTTTACAAGTTTGTTTGCCTGTGTATACCCTGAGTATACTTGATCATTTTTCTTTGATTTACCATCAACCAATACCATAACTTTTTCACCAACATATTTTTGGTTATTAAGATTAGAGTAATGATTTATTTTATCTTGTAATATTTGCAATCTTTTTTGCTTAACTTCAAATGGCACATTATCAACCATCTTAGCTGCAGGTGTTCCAATTCTTGGTGAATAAATAAATGAATAAACATTATCAAACTTACAATGTTCAACCATATTTAGTGTTTCATTAAATTGTTCATCTGTCTCATTTGGAAAACCAACAATAATATCTGATGAAAAAGCACATCCAGGCATTTTCGCAATAATTTTATCATAAAGCGTATAATAATCCTCACTGCTATAACGTCTACCCATAATTTTTAAGATTTCACTACTACCAGATTGAACAGGTAGATGAATGTATTTCATTATATTGTCATACTTCGCAACAACATCAATCATCTCATCAGTAAAATCCCAAGGATGTGATGTTGTAAAGCGCACTCGATCAATTCCGATTTTCGCAACATCTTCTAATAGATTCGCAAAGTTATAATCACAATTCAAATCCTTACCATAAGAGTTAACATTTTGACCTAATAAACTAACTTCTTTAAAACCTTCTTTTTTAAGTTGTGCAACTTCATCTAAAATATCTAAAGCTGAACGTGAACGCTCTTTACCCCTTGTATATGGAACTATACAATAAGTACAAAACTTATCACAACCATACATTATATTAACCCAAGCCTTATGTTTACCAAAACGCTTAGCAGGTAAGTTTTCAATAACTTCACCCTCTTTAGAATATACTTCAACAGTACGTTCTTTGGAAATCATTGCATTATATAATAAATTTGGTAAGCGATGAATATTATGTGTACCAAAAATTAAATCGATATGATGATGCTTTTTAAGTAATAAATTAACTATATCTTCTTCTTGAGCCATACAACCACAAACCGCAAACATTAAATCAGGGTTTGTACGTTTTAAAACTTTTAAATGACCAATTTCACCTATAACTTTATCTTCTGCATTTTTACGAACTGCACAAGTATTAAAGAAAATAATATCTGCATCTTCAGGTTTTTTAACACTACTAAATCCTAATTGATATAAAATACCTGCAATCGTCTCTGAATCACGTTCATTAGCCTGACAACCATAAGTACGCAAGAAAAATTTACGACCATTTCCCATATTTTTAATATGTGACGGAATATCAAACAATTCACGTTCAACAAGCGATTGTTTTGTAGTTCTAATTTGAGCATCTTTTAAAGAAGGAAGTTTCCAATCTTTTTTCATTATATTTACCTCCATATGTAAAAAAAACCAAGCTATGCTTGGTCTTAAGAAATTGCTGAAACAGGGCAGCTACCGATACAAGCACCGCAATCGATACAAACATCTCCATTACAAACTGCTTTACCATCATCATTAAGATCTAAAGCTGCAACTGGACAAGTTCCAACGCATGCTCCACAACCGATACAACCGTCTAAATTTACTGTTACTGGCATATTACATACCTCCTTTTTCTAACTCTAATATTATAACATATAATCCTAAATCAAAACTACAAAATTATTCATAATTTTAATAAGGTCTAATTTGAATACGTTTTATTGAAGTCGCTGCACACTTATCAGTATCTACTTCAATAACGACACCACTCAATACACCCTCGCCTACGGCAACAGTATATTTTGTTCTAAGACAATGTACCATAAGGTCTGTAACCTCTTTAGTATCACGTCCTAAAACACTATCATAAGCACCACACATACCAGCATCACTAATGAAACCACACTTATTGATGATTCTTTCATCAGCTGTTTGCACATGAGTATGAGTTCCAACAATACCAACACATCTGTCACTATAATGATTTGCAAAGACAATTTTCTCACTTGTAGCTTCACCATGAAAATCAACAAAATACATATCAGCTTTAACTTGATCCAACAAGTTATCCATACTATCAAAAGGATTTTCACAAGTTTTATCCATAAATATTTGACCACATATATTTGTAACGCATAAAGTTTTACCATTAATATTTAATATTTTATGATTTTGACCCTTATGCACAGGTTCCATATTTATCGGACGAACAAGAGCATCCATACTATCGATAGACATTAGTAATTCACCCTTGGAAAAAGTATGATTACCCATCGTAATAACATCGATTTTATTTTCCATAAAACCATTATATATACGACTAGTTATACCTTTTCCATGAGCTGAGTTTTCACCATTTACTATAACAATATCAATTTGATTCTTTTCAATAAGTTCTTTTAAGTGTGTGTTAATCATTAATCTACCAACAGACCCAACTACATCACCTAAAAATAATATTTTCATAATTATTTCGCTAACTCACTAGCACGAGTTTCACGTATAACAACTACTTTTATTTGTCCAGGGTATGTTAATTCTGCTTCGATTTTTTCTTTAATATCTTTAGCTATTTTATGGCATCTAACATCATCGATTCTTTCAGGTTCAACTAGAACTCGAATTTCACGACCAGCTTGAATTGCATAAACTTTACTAACACCATCAAAGCCATTAGCGATTTTTTCCAAATCCTCCAAACGCTTGATATAGTTTTCAAAACTTTCAATACGAGCACCAGGTCTTGCAGCACTTAATGCATCAGCTGCAGCAACTAGATTAGAAATCAGGTTATCTGGTTCATATTCACCATGATGAGACTGAATTGCATTTAACACAACATCATTTTCACCATATTTTTTAGCAATTTTAAATCCAAGTTCAATATGAGAACCATCTTGTTCAAAGTCTAAACCTTTTCCAATATCATGAAGCAATCCTGCACGTTTTGCTAAACTTTGATTTAATCCAAGTTCTGCAGCCATCATACCAGTTAAATAAGCTACTTCCATTGAATGATTTAAAACATTTTGACCGTAACTATATCTAAAGTATAAACGACCTAAGATTTTAATTAATTCCTTATCAATCTTACCAATACCTAATTTAAATACTGTTTCTTCACCTGTTTTAAACATCATATCCTGTAATTCTTTACGATTTTTATTAACAACTTCTTCAATTCTACCTGGTTGAATACGACCATCTTTAATTAAACTTTCTAAAGATCTTCTAGCAATCTCACGTCTGATAGGATCAAAACATGAAAGAGTAATTGCCTCTGGAGTATCATCGATTATTAATTCAACACCTGTTGCCTGTTCAATAGCCTTAATATTACGACCTTCACGACCAATAATACGACCCTTCATTTCCTCACTTGGAATTGCAACAACTGAAACTGTACGTTCAATTGTTTCCTCTTGAGCAAATCTTTGAATAGCCAATGCGATTATATTTTTCGCATTATCAGAAGCTCTAGCCTTAGCCTCATCTTCTGAATTTTTAATATAAATACTAACTTCTTTATCCATTTTCTTTTCAACAACATCCATAAGTTCTTTTTTAGCTTCTAAAGCACTCATTGAAGCAACTCTTTCAAGCTCATTAATTTGAACGTCGATTTTTTCTTGTAACTCAGTTTCCATTTTCTCTAGTTTTTGTAATTTATCAGCTGCTTTTTGGTTTTTGTCATCAATTTGTTTTTCCTTAGCAATACATGTTTCATCACGGAAATTAAGCGTATCTTCACGCCTTGAAAGTTTAGCTTCAGTTTCATGAAGCTCACTTTTACGATTTTTAATTTCTTTTTCAGCTTCAAGTTTTAATTCATATACTTGAGTCTTACCGTCTAAAACAGCTTGTCTAAGCGTGTTTTCTGCTTTTGATTTAGATTCAGATATAATTAACTCTGCTTCACTTTTTGATTGATTCAAACCAATTTTTGTCATCGCAATCATGATTGCAACTCCAAGAAAAACCCCTAATATACCAGATATAATAGAAAATAAAATAGTATCACCCATAATTTTCCTCCATCTATTAAATTAAATTGAGCATAACTCCTTTTAATAATACCTTTTTTTCACACTATTAACAACCATAAAATAAAAAAAGAGAACTAATATTCTCTTATTTATTTACTTTCGAACAATTTAGCTTTAATTTTGCTAACTATTTCCATTTCTAAGTCCGGATTAGCAATTAAAAAAGCCCTTACAGAATCCTTACCTTGACCTATTTTTTCACCATTATACGAAAACCATGCCCCTGCCTTATTTATAATTTCATATTGAACACCTAAAATAATAATTTCTGACAATTTAGAGATACCCTCACCATAATAAATTTCAATTGGTGCAACTTTAAATGGCGGTGCAACTTTATTTTTAACAATCTTAACATTTACTTTATTACCAATAATTTCAGTACCATTTTTGATTGCTTCACCTTTTCTTACATCAACACGCACAGAAGAATAAAATTTTAAAGCACGCCCACCAGGTGTAACCTCAGGACTACCATAAATAACTCCAACTTTTTCACGTAATTGATTAATAAAAATAGCAGTACATTCACTACGATTCATAGCACCTGCAAGTTTACGCATAGCCTTAGACATTAAACGAGCCTGTAAACCAATATTACTATCACCCATTTCCCCATCAAGTTCAGCTTGAGGAACTAATGCCGCTACTGAGTCAATTACAATTAAGTCAATTGCTCCACTTTTAATTAAAACTTCAGTTATTTCTAATGCCTGTTCACCAGAATCTGGTTGCGATAAAATTAATTCTTCAATATTAACACCTAAATTTTTCGCATACATTGGATCAATTGCATTTTCTGCATCAATAAATGCAGCACGACCACCACTTTTTTGACACTCAGCAATTGCATGTAGAGCTAATGTTGTCTTACCAGATGATTCAGGACCATAAACTTCACAAATACGCCCCTTTGGATAACCACCTATGCCTAAAGCAAAGTCAATAGCCATTGAGCCACTACTGATTGCATCAATTTCAACATTAGCACGATCACCAAGTTTCATAATTGAGCCTTTTCCATATTGTTTTTCAATTTCTTTTAAAGCTTCATTCAATAAATCATCTTTACGTTTATTTTTCTCAATTAATTTATCATTTATTTTATCACTATTTTTCACAGCCATCTTATATCCTCCTGACATAATTCATTGGACTATTACCAATATCAATTATACTCCATACTATATATATACTTTTAAATTACTAATTACCTTATTTACTTTCGAAAATGTATTCTTTCAATTGATTAAAATATGATAAACCACTAGCTAAACTTATTAATGTTGTAAACCATAACATCGCAACAGTAAATGGCAAACTATAAAGTTCAAACGGAAAATTATTCATCAATATAAAAATTATCGTTACCATTTGACAAACAGTTTTAAGCTTACCCAAGTAACCTGCAGCTACAACAACACCATTAGTTGCAGCGATCATACGACACCCATCAACTACAGTATCTCTTGCAATCATTATAATAACAGGGATAACCGGAATAATTCCTTGCGATACAAATAACACAAACATTGTTGTCACTAACAATTTATCAGCAATAGGATCTGCAAACTTGCCAAATGTTGTAATCATTTTATACTTTCTTGCAATGTAACCATCTAAAAAGTCAGTAAAACTTGCAGCAGCAAATAATAACAAAACTGCAATATTAACATATGAAATACTCATATGACCAATATGAATGTAACCAACATTAATTCCTGCTTGAGCATATGGAAAAATCGCTACAAGTAATATCAAAGGTATTGCACATATTCTTAAAATCGTTAACTTATTTGGTAAATTCATTTTTATTCTCCCTTTAAGACAAAATCAATTTTTTGCCCACTTGCTAAATCTTTTATTTGTTCATTTAAAACAACTAATTCATCATTAATATAAATTTCATTTCCTTTTACAATACCAAAATGAATAGTTATTTTCATATCATTGACAGGTGTAATTAATATTTCCATTACTTCTCCTGAATTATATACTTTAGAAACAGGATTATTAGTCACAACATCATCATAATAAACACGAATCCATGTATCATTATTAAAATTGACTTTTATTGAGATATTTTCTTTAACATTATAATCGTTAACAATATATGTTGTCGCATCATTTTCAACTATACTAATTGGTAAATCTTCTACCTCAACAACCGGAGTAGTTGTAGGAGTCGGAACTATAACAGGTGGTTTTATTTCATTATCACTTTTAAAAAATACATTAAAAACAAAAAACATGATACAAATAACAACAATTATTACCATTACTAACAATGAAATGAATGAATAATCTTTTCCTTTTTTCGCAACTTTTTTTGTAACTTTATTTTTTTCTTTACTATAATTTAGTTGACGATTAATTGCGTTTTGTCTTTGCTTATCATCATCAATTTTTTTTATTATCATCGTCTGCGAAAATTCATCTATAGATAAATCAAGTTTTTCTCTTATAAGTTCAAAATCATAATCAATTACACGACAATAAAAGCGAATATAATATTTTAAATACGATATATCATTTTTAAATTTATCAATATCACCATCTTCAATAGCGATAAGATAAGGCATTTGTATCTTAGTCTTTTCACTCATATCTTCAAGTGAAAGGTTAGCATTAATTCTATGTTGTTTTAATATTTCACTAATTTCTTTCATCTTAATCTCCCATATAATTATATTATAACAATATACCTTATAATTGTACACAAAAAGGAACCAATTAAGGTCCCTTTAATTAATAACACTCTATAAGCCATGTTTTGTACCACAAGTGGTGGCAATCATTTATCTACATATAAAATGTCCGCACTACAAGCTTGAATTCGCCTTCGTGAAGTTCCCCTACCTATTTTGGGTTTCTCGCTTACGGGGTTTATCTCGTTCCACTCCTTAAGTTTCCAAAAGGACTACGTCACTGTGACACTTTTAAAGGTCTTATCCATAGTTTGCACCTTAGGAATCGACTCAGCCGTCAATTAAATTGCCTAGCCTTATTTATTAAACTAGCGTAAACACTACAATCATCTCAGATTGTGCGAGCATGGACTTTCCTCTAATAATTATTATTACCAGCGATTGCCCAAGTGTTATTAATCCATGTTACTATAAACTATTTTTTCTAAACGAGCAAGTCTTTTTAATATATCCATTTGACTAGAATCTAAAGATTTTTGATTATCACTAACTTTAGCCTTACTTTCAAGCTCAATTAATTTAGCTTTTAAAGAAGCAATTAATCGACCTTGGCTTAAATTAACTTCTGATAATTTAGCAACAACTTCATCAAAACGTTGGTAATCCTCGATAACTTGATCAAGTAAACCATCAACTTCAACTGAAGAATAGCCTTTAAAATCAATATGAAATTCTTTTTCTAGAATTGAATGTACATCTAAATTGAATTTATTTTCCATATTAAGCCCACCTATCCACCTATATTTTTGCAAAAAAACACCAAAATAGCAAGGAAGTTATTTATTTTTTTATTATTTATAGAAAAATTACTAATAATTGGTTATAATAATGATGGTGATAATATGGTAAAGTACCCAAACGGCATAAAAAGAGCTATTGTTAGCAATAAACAGAGCACTATTAATCGAGGTATGAATTTAGAGGATGATATAAATTTAAGTAATAAATATTACTTAGATTACAATATTGCTAATATCCATAAAAAACCAACGCCTATTCAAATAGTTAAAGTTGATTATCCAAAAAGATCATCAGCCAAAATAATTGAAGCTTATTTTAAAGTGGCGAGCACTACAGATTACAATGGCATTTATAAAGGTCGCTATCTTGATTTTGAAGCTAAGGAGACAAATCTTAAAACAACATTTCCTTTTTCAAGTATTCATCAACATCAAATTGCACACCTTAAAAATGTGATTCATCATGGAGCCATTGCATTTTTTATTATTCGTTTTAATTATTATAATGAAACATATTTAGTTGATGCATCAAAAGTTATTGAATTATATGATGATATAAATTGTAAGTCAATTAAGTATTCTTGGTTACAAGTGAATGGATTTTTGATTCCTTATTCACTTACGCCACCTGTAAATTATTTAAAATATTTAGATATAAACAACAAAGGAGATTTTTATGAGTGAAACTAAAAAGAAAAGACATTTAAAAAAAACAATGAATATGAAGTTAAAAAAACCAAATTTCAAGAATTTTAATTGGAAGAAGTTTTTATCATATTTCATTACTTTTTGTGTAGTTATTGGAATAATTGGCGTATCATCAGGTTCTGCTCTTATGTTTTCTATGGCTAGCAAAGCACCTGAAGTAAATATTGAGGATTTCAGTAATAAGGAATCTTCTCAAATCTTTGATATGAATGGAGATTTAATTGATGAAGTAGGATATCAAATTAGAACAAATGTAACTTATGATCAATTACCAAATTCATTAATCGACGCTTTAGTAGCTGTTGAGGATAGTCGATTCTTTGAACATCCAGGATTTGATATCACAAGATTTGTAAAGGCAATGATTGAAAATTTAAAATCACTTAGTTTTTCACAAGGTGGTTCTACTTTAACAATGCAGCTTATTGATAATACATATTTTATGAATGAAGAATTAGGTATTGTTACACCAAATAATGTTGCGCGTAAAGTACAAGAAATATTTATGGCGTTAAGAATTGATAGCCAAACTACTAAGAAAAACATTGTTGAATTATATTTGAATAAAATGAATTTTGGTGGTAGTGGAAATATTCGTGGAGTACAACAAGCCTCACTTTATTATTTTGGTAAAGATGTATCAGAATTAACACTATCTGAAAGTGCTATTTTAGCAGGTGTAATAAATGCACCTGGTGCTTATGATCCTCATAAAAATTTAGACTTAGCTACTGAAAGACGAAATATTGTTCTTAACTTAATGTTAAGACATGGTTACATAACTCAACTTGAAGCAGATCTTGCTAAATCAATCAATGTTGAAGACGTTCTTGTTGATCACACTAACAATGCATCTGACGGCATCGGTAATCCAAATCAAGCATATATTGATGCTGTTATAAAAGAAGCTACAGAATTAACAGGTTTAGATCCAACTGTTGTTTCAATGAAAATATATACTTGTATGGATCCTGATGTTCAAAAAACAATGGATGAAATCCAAACTGGTAATGTTGTTGAATTCCCTGATGAAAAAATGGAAGTCGGTGGAATTTCAATGAATAATCAAACCGGTGAAATCGTGGCTGTTTTAGGTGGTAGAAATTACTCTTCTGGTGGTAGTTTATTATTAAATCATGCTACTGATCAGTATAATCAGCCCGGATCAAGTGTTAAGACATTATTATCATATCCTTTAGCATTTGAATATTTAGGATGGTCAACAAGTCATACGGTTTTAGACCAACCAATGGTGTATGCTGGTACAAGTCACATCATTCAAAACTACAACAACCGTTATAGTGGACAATTAACTTTAAAAAATGCTGTAGGGACATCAATGAACACACCTGCTCTTACTACTTTACAAGCAGTAATGGATTCACAAAAAAACGGGAAATCAATGGTTGTTGAATACATGCAAAATATTGGTTTTAGTAAAGTTACAATGGAAAACTTTGACTTAGGTTATGGAATTGGTGGTTCATCATTCTTAACTAACGCTGTTGAACTTGCAGGAGCACAAGCTGCTATTATGAATTATGGTAGTTATATTCAACCTCACACAATAACAAGAATAGAGTTTAACGATGGAAAAGCTCCTGTTGAACCTGTTTATAATAAAAATCAAGTTATTTCAGAAGAAGCTGCTTTCTTAACAACTGAATTATTAAAAAGTAATACAAGCAGTTCTTTCTCAAACTATATGCAAATTATCCAAAGAGGTAGAGAATATCCAGTATTTGCAAAAACTGGTACTACCGATTGGGGTAATGACGGAGTGAAATATGGTGTTCCAAAAGGGAATGCTAGAGATAAATGGATGATTGCTTCAACTAGCATTTACACAACAAG
Source organism: uncultured Holdemania sp. (assembly GCA_947037125.1). Taxonomy (GTDB): domain Bacteria; phylum Bacillota_I; class Bacilli_A; order Erysipelotrichales; family Erysipelotrichaceae; genus RGIG1896. The sequence continues at coordinate 33,781 of CAMQTJ010000004.1, read as the reverse complement.
CCTTTGGGTTGGTTATGAAAAGGCATATGAAGACTATCATTGGACTACATCAAAATCTAAATTAAATATACCTGGTAATATTACTAAAGTTATTCTTGATTCATTACATGAAGATGTAACTCCTCCGAAATTAGAACAACCAAAAGGTGTAGTAGGAATTAGTCATATCATTGGTACTTATCCTTATGTAGCAACATTTGAAGGGTCTGAGCCATTTAATATTTATGGAAAAATTAAAAAAGAACACGCAATTGTTGTTGACCCACTTGTTCAACCTATTGAAAATCTTTCAAGTTTCACTTCAACTTTAAATTCGGCTGGAAAACTAAATATGAATTGGGGTGCTTATCCTGATCCTACTAAACTTGTGATAGCTCCTGAAGATATGGATTTAAGTCAAGAACTTGCAGGAAAATGGATAGAAGCTTATGGTAAAAGAATATTTGATTGGACATGGATTTATGGACCAATTAAATATCGTGCAGATATTTATGTAAACGATCAATTATTACAAACAGTAACATCAGATACAGAAGGTAGTGAGTTAGATCTTGCACTTAAACCTGGAAATGTTGTTAAAGCATGTGGTTATTATCAATATGAATTAATGGGTACTAAATCAAATGAACAATGTGTACAATTTGAACCTGTTGAAGATAAAGAAGTAACTATTACTTTCCCAAGTCAAATGCTTAATCAACAACAAATTCAAGATTGGGCAAATCAAAATAATATCCCTAACATAACATTCACTACTGTTGAGACAGAAGTTGCTGATTTAGTTGGTAAAAATAATGTATTTATAGAAGGTACAGATACTCCTGTAAATAATACAAATGCTATTTATAAATCTACTGAACTTACAGATCTTAAGTTAATAGTTAAAATTTATACATTAAAACCAACACCGGTGCCTCCAGCTCCGACTGAAGCACCTGTACCAACACCTGTACCAACACCATCTCCAACAGTATCTCCAACAGTAAAACCTGAACCTACCGAAGATACTAAGCCACTGCCAACAGCTGATGTACCATCTACGTCACCTGCTGCCTAATTAGTGATGTTAAATAAATAGTATTAGGATTGAACTAAAATGGTTCAATCCTTTTTTTTACGAAATAAACTCATTTAACTCACACATAAGTCACATAAATCTTTACACAATACCAAACACATAAAATAATAAAAGGCTCACGACAGAACATAAAAACACCCTTTATCACATAGACAAAAGGGTGTTTTATAATAATTTAAATTATTTAATGTATTCAGCAGCATTTTGTGATGCAATTCTACCAAATGTAATGGCATTAGAAATAGTAAATCCATTAGAGTTAGTAACAGTTGTTACTTCACCAGCTGCATATAATCCTTCAATTACAGAATTATCAAATCTAACAACTTCTGCATTTTCGTTTTTCATAATACCACCATGACAAACACTATTAAACATTGTTGTCTTAAGTGCATAGTAAGGACCGGTTGAAATTGGAGCAAATGGGAAAGATGGTGGAGTACGACCATATTGTGTATCTAAACCATTTTTAACATCTGTATTCCATGTATTAACAGTATTAATTAAGTTTTCTTCATTAATACCTGTAAGTTGTGCTAGTTCTTCAAGTGTATCAGCAATAATAACACCTTCATGAGTTTGGGCAGATTCTACAAGACCCATTTGTTCCATTGTTGCATGATCATTAATAGAATAGAAATAATCAACACCTGTTCTACCATATAAATCAATTACGTCATCTTTATTTTCTTGATTAAAAGTTTGAGCTGTACGCTTTTCATCCATAAAACGATTACCATCAACTCCAACAAAGATTGAATACATGTATTGAGTTTGTAATGTTGGATTATTATAATCTCTTAAGTAAACTTGAACTTGATCCAAAGATTGAGTTCCTGCACCAATTTTTGTTGTCATTAATAAACCATCACCTGTAGATCCTGGCATTGTACTAGTTTGGAAATATTTGTTTGCAGGATAAACATTATTCATAATTTCTTGATTAGATGCATATCCGCCTGTTGCAACTAAAACAGCATCAGCCCCATATCTTAATACTTCTCCATCTTTTTCAACAGTTGCACCAACTACAACATCATTTTCAACGATTAAATCAACACCGCGACTACTCGTTTCGATTGTGATACCTTCATGGGCTGCAATTGCATCCATGTAAGGTTGACGCATAGCAGGTCCACCACCTTCAACAATATGTGTACTAGTATTTACACCATAACCTGGTTTATTAATTACTTCTGGATTAAATCCAATCTTAAGGTCATTAATTAACCATTCAATTGTTTCACTTGATTTTTCCATAGTTAATTGTGTTAAAGCTGAATCTAAAATATAATTTTTTTCTTGCATAGTATCTTCATATAAATCTTGTGCTGTTACTGTCAACCCTTGTGTTTTTGATACTGAAGTATCGTAACCATTTAAAATACCATCAGATACAAATGCAGCCCCACCAATTACCTCAAGCATGTCGATTACTAAAATGTTTTCAACACCTAAATCAGCAGCCTCAATAGCACTTGATAAACCAGCAATACCTGCACCAATAATTAAGTAATCTGTTTCTTTATCAAATTTTGTTGCAGTTTCATTACCCGTACCATTAGAACACCCTACAAGTGATACTGTCATAAGTAAGGCAATTAATGCTTTAATACTTTTTGTCATTTTATTTCTCCTTTGTTTTTTTCAAACTATCATAGACTACAGTTTCCATTTGTTCTACCATATAAGCATCTTGATATAAATCCATATTATTTTCATAAAAAGATAAAAAAGATGATCCTATACCAAAGAAAATTTCACCAAGTAATGGAGCAGGTAATGTTTTAAGTTCCCCATTTTCAATCCCTTGACAAATGATACTATCAACTATTTGATAATGATTCATTTGATTTTGATATCCATATCCTGCACTATACTTAACAGATTTTAAATATAAACGCTCAATTTTAGTTTCTAATGGATGTGCTATTGACCAATTAATTGCATTATGCATTCTCTTACAAAGCTTAGCTAATACCGTTATTTCAGTTTCTAATCCTACATCACATGCATGCACATTACGTAAATTACAATATAAATAAACTTGTGTCACTAAAATATCTTTAGATGCAAAATATAAATATAAAGTTCCCTTACCAATATTTGCATGATCACAAATTTCTTGAATAGAACAGTTTTCAAATCCTTTTAATGTGAATAATTCAATTGCTGATTGAATTATCTTTTCTTTTTTATTTACAATAGGTTTCATATATAGTCCTTTCTGACTGACCAGTCAGTCAGTATCTATACAATACACTTTATAAATGTATTTGTCAATAATATAACATGAAATTGTTAATAAATAATCAAATCATTTTTTAATATTATTTAACATATAAATAATATAAAAAACCTATAATATATACACGATTTTCCGTGTCTATCATAAGTTTTAGTTAAATTAAAGTTTTATTAGCTTATCTTTTTATATTTGTACTTAATCAATTTTTAATGCATCATCAAATCTAACATTTGAAGGTTGGAAATCGATTTTTGTAATATATTCAAAGGCTTCTTTAGCACCAAGCATTCTATCCATACCACTATCTTCCCATTCAACTGATATTGGACCTTGATAATCCATTTGATTAAGCTCTCTTGTAATATCATCAAAATTAACATTACCATGCCCCAAAGAAACAAAGTTCCAACCACGACATGTATTACCAAATTCGATATGAGACCCTAAAATACCTGATCTACCATCCAATTTAATTTTAACATCTTTTGCATGAACATTATAAATATGATCTTTAAAATCCCTTAAAAACAATGCAGGATCCATTCCTTGCCATAAAAGATGACTAGGATCAAAGTTAATACCTAAAGTTTTACGATAATCTAAAGTCTCTAGTAATTTTTTAGTTGAATAATAATCAAAAGCAATTTCAGTTGGATGTACTTCTAGAGCTAATAATACATCATATTCATCATAAACATCAAAAATAGGTGTCCATAACTCTTTTATCTTTGCATAACCTTTATCAACCATTTTTTGTGTAGTTTGTGGAAAAGAGTACCAAGCATGCCAAATAGGTGACCCTAAAAAACACGTTACTACTTTAACATTTAATAAATTTGCAACTTTCGCAACTTTTTTCATTGAATCAATTGCCCAAGCTCTTATTAATTCTGGCTGATTTTGATATTTACTAGGTGCAAAATTATTTAATCTAACATCAGGATTATCTCCCACACATTGACCTATTAAGTGAGCAGATATTGCACTAATATGCATATTATGTTTCTTAAATGTTGCTTTAATACTTTCTAAATAACTAACATCATTTAGACATTTTTCGATATCTAAATGCGAACCTACAGCAAGTTCTAAGGCTTGATAACCAATAGCTGACATTTGAAAACATAAGTCATCTAATGCAATATCACCATATTGCCCACTACAGATTGCTTTAACTCTACTCATATTAGTATTCAACCTTTACTGCTTGATTAATTTCACTAGACTTATTAGCAGCCAAAACAACTCTCATTGCTTTACTCGCTTCTTTACCAGAAATTACAACATCAGTTTTATTTACTAAAGCATCAATAAATGAATCTATTACAAATGTATTAACACGACCACCTGATGTTTGTTCTTTATTAGATGTCATAACATCTAATTCTAAGTATTCAACATCTTGATCACGTCTTTCAACAATTAATGAATATTTTGGATCGCTATAACATTTAATGCACCCTTTTGTTCCGTAAATAATAGTTGAATTATCTTCTTCACCATAAAAAGTCCAACTAGCATGCATCATTCCTAGAGCACCTTTTTTAGTAGTATATAAACACATTGAATTATCATCTACTGTAATTGGTGAACCATCTGGAAATTTCTTATCTAAAGTTACTACTTTTGCACTAACTTCAATAACTTCATCGTCTAGTAAGTAATGAATTAAATCTGTTTTATGAACACCTAAATCAGCCATTGCACCAAATTTAGCTAGTTTTTTATCAAAAAACCATGAGTTTTTATCATTTGTCCAACCTTCAGGCCCTGGATGTCCAAAAGTTGTTCTAAAAGAAATTACATCTCCTATTTCTCCACTTTTAATTAGTTCATGAGCCTTTACATGAGCATTTGCGAAACGTTGATTTTGACCAATCATTAATTGTTTATTATTTTTACTAGCACATTCAATCATAGCATTACACTCATCAACACTTATTGCCATTGGTTTTTCACATAAAACATGTTTACCTGCATTTAATGCTTGAATAGAAATTTGAGCATGAGCAACATTCGCAACACAAACACTAACTGCATCAAGATCCATCGCTAATAATTGTTCAACACTATCACAAGCAACACCACCATATTGTTTTGCTAAAAGCTCTGCTCTTTCATGCATATTATCAAAAAAAGCAACTAGTTCACAATCTTTGTTATCATCATATTCTGGAGCATGTCTCACTTCTGTAATCTTACCACAACCAATTATTCCTACTTTAATCATATAATTCTCCTATTTCTTCTTATTTTGAAAGTTTTGAAGCAATACTGCAACAACTATTATTGTACCACTAATTGCACCATTTAAGAATGATGATACATCAGCACTTGTTAAAATGTTACTTATAATTTTAAACATTAACACACCTAAAAATGTTCCTGTGATTTTACCTTTACCACCTGTCATTGCAGTACCACCAATTGCAACTGCAGCAATAGCTTCCATTTCATAACCAAAGGCAGCATTAGCTGAAGCAACCGCTGTTAATCTTGATGCATATAATACAGCTGTAAGACCACAGCACATACCTGTAATAGTAAAGACAATTGTTTTTACAAAATCAACATTGATACCTGCAAGTCTTGCTGATGTTTCATTACTTCCAACAGCATAAATATGTTTACCAAGTTTTGTACGTTTCATAATAATCGCAAAGATAATAGAAACAACAATAAATATAATCATCATAAATGGAATTTTAATAGAACCTATTTCAATACCACCAACAGCAATTTGTCTAAAACTATCATATAATTCACGCTTTACTGTAAATGGACCACCTTGACCATAAAAATTTATAATTGATCGACAAGTTGTCTGCATTGCTAAAGTCGCAACCATTGCTGGCATATGTCCCTTTGAAACTAATAATCCATTAACAGTACCAATAATTGCTCCACCTAAAACACAAAATATCAACATAATCCATGGACTATTTGTAGCATTTAATACTTGAATACCAAATCCACCTAATAAAGCAACTTGTGAACCAACTGAAATATCAATTTGCCCAGCTGAAATTACCATACTCATACCCATTGCAATAATACCAATCATTGCACTTTGTACAAAGATATTTGTAATATTATTCCAAGTAAAGAAAAATGGATTCATTGAGGCTGCAATTATTACAAGTAAAACAAAAGATAACCAATAACTATAATCCTGCACTACTTTTTTAGCTAAAGTTTTAATATTTATTTCTTTGATGTTTTTAATCATTTGTCTTTTCCTCCCCTGTTAAACCTGTTGAGTATTTCATAACATCAACTTCATTTAACTTGTCTCTTTTAATATTTGCTGCTATTTCACCTTTATATAAAACTATACAATTATCACAAACTTTTGATATTTCAGGGTATTCAGCACTAAATACGATTATTGATTTACCTCTTTTAGCTAATTCTAAAATCAAGTGATATATTTCAAATTTAGCACCTACATCAATCCCTTGAGTTGGATTATCAAACAACATTACTTTTGCATCAGTTTCTAACCAACGTCCTAAAATAACTTTTTGTTGATTACCACCTGATAGTGATGTAATTGGATTATTAGGATTACCTACCTTAATACGCATAGCTTTTTTTTGTCGATCAAATCGTGCATTTTCTTCTTTTGAACTAATCAGTAGTTTTTTAAATTTAGTATTAATGAATCCAATTGACAAATTATCATAAATACTTAAATCATTTAATATACCACGCTCTTTTCTCATTCTTGGAACAAGCGCAATTCCTTTTTTCATATATTTTATAATCTTAGAATTACTTTTAATTAATTCATTACCAATTCTAATCTCACCAGTATATTTTTCAGCTCCAAACAAAGCATCTGCAATAGCTTCCTTACCAGAACCTTGAAGTCCTGTAATCGCAAGTATTTCACCCTTGTGTAAATCAAAACTAATATTATGAAACAATTCGCTATTTAAATCTTTTACAGACAATACGACTTCGTCACAACTATAATCTATCTTATTTGCAAATGAATCGTCTGCAAGTGAGCGACCAATCATCAATTTTGTTATTTCACTTTCTTTAATATCTTTAAATTTACCATTAGCCACATAAGTTCCATCGCGCATAATATAATAATTATCACAAACAGCAAATAGTTCAGGCATTTTATGTGATATGAAAATAAAACTAACATTCTCACTTTGTAATTGTCTCATAATATTGAACAAATTCTCAATTTCATTTGTTGATAAAGCAGTTGTAGGTTCATCCATTATTATTAATTCTGATTTAAATAATAATGACTTTGCTATTTCTAAAAGTTGTTTATCAGCAGCTTGAAGATTTCCTACATTTTCATTTGGATGTATATTAACATTCATTCTTTCGAAAACTTCAGTACATAATCTATTCATTTCTTTAGTATTTGTAATTCCTTTATTTGTAATTTCTTGTGCTAAAAACATATTTTCTAATACACTTAAGTCATTACATAAATTTAATTCTTGATGAATAAATCTGATTCCACACTCTTTGGCAATTTGTGCATTATTAATAACTTTCTTTTTTCCATCAATAAAAACTTCACCTTTAGTAGGTAAAAAAGTACCAGCAAGGACATTCATTAATGTTGATTTACCTGCTCCATTTTCTCCTAAAAGCCCAATAATTTGACCTGATTCAATTTTAAAGTCAACATTATTTACAGCAACAACTGGACCAAATTCTTTAGTAATTCCCTTCATTTCTACAAGCATATTCTTCCTCCAAAATTATCTTTATAATAAGATAAGGATGATCATATCAATATCTGGATGACCATCCTTATTATTTTAATTATTCAAAAATACTATAACGTTCAGTATAAATATCACTAGCTCTGTAAGTATCAAAATCGTATTCTACAGTTCCACCAGCATTAGAGATACCAAATGTTGGAATTAAGTAAGCACCATCAACCATTGCAGCACCAGTATATTCAGTACCTTCAACAGCACTAACTGCTAATCTAATTGCTTCACGTACAAATGATGGAGCAAAATAGAAAGTTGCTAATTTAGTATCTAAAGTTGTTCCTTCAAATTTAACTAAAGTTTCTTCACGTCCACCAACACTTGTGATAAGGCGTAAATTAGCTAAGCTAGCGTCACCGCTGTAAGCTTCTAAAGCGTTAATTAATCCATCAGTAATTTCATCATCATGAGTAACGATTAAGTCTAAAGCTTCGATTTCTTCTTTTGAAGCTCCTGATAACCATTCTTCCATTTGATTTTGTGATTTTTCACTTGACCAATCAGTAATAAATGTATCTCTTACCTGTACAAATTTAGTAGCATCAACTACATCGTCCATACCTTGTGATCTTTGCATACCAACAGTTGAGGCATCTCCAATAAATCTTAAGTAGTTAACTTCATCGTCTTCTGCAAAAAATTCTGTAGCATATTCACCCATAAGAGTACCTAATGAAACGTTATCTCCCATGATGTCTCCAACAAATGTATCAGCTGCAAAATCAGGAATTAAACGGTCATAGATTACAAGTTTGATACCATTATCTGTTATTGTTTGTGCAGCACTACGAAGTGCTTCACCTTCCATTGGCCATAACACGATTGCGTCAGGTTTAACATTATTAATTAAGTTTTCAATTTCTGTGATTTGAGCTGAAGCTTCAATACCATCTTTAACTATAACTTCAATTCCATTATCAGCAGCTGTGATTTCCTCTGCTTCTTTTTTAGCATGTGATAAACTTTCTCCTGTAAATCCGTGGTCTCCTGAAGGTACAACAACTCCAATAACAAAGTTATCTGCAGCATCTCCTACAGCATCAGGTGTAGCATCAGGTGTTGTGTCTTTAGAACATCCAACAAGACTTAAAGCAAGTAGCATTACTAATAATAGTGTAGCAATTTTTTTCATTTTCTTTCCCTTTCCTTTCCGAAGAAATTTATGATTAACAAGTCTATGCTTGTAAAATCCTATTTAATTTTAATAATTGAATCACGTTGAACAATGTGGTGCTCTAATATTTCATGACGTGTAGTCCAATCAGTATTGCACAAAAATTTAGCTTGCATTAAATTCATTGCTCTAACCCCAATATCATAACAAGGCTGATTGACTGTAGAAATTTGTGGAACCATCATTACTGTATATTCTAGATTATCAAATCCTAATATACTCACATCATTTGGAACATCTAGTCCACATTCACGTGCACCATATATCGCACCAAGTGCCAAGATATCTGAAACACAAAATATCGCTGTCACTTTACTTTCTTTATTTGATAATATTTTTTTCGATAACGCCTTTCCACTTTCAAATGAATAGTCTTGTGAAGCTAATTCAATGTTATTTACTGAATCCTTTAAGTTGTGTTTAATTAAAGCGTCCTTAAATCCTTGCATACGATGGATAGTTGAAATATAACTATTATCACTACTTATCATTGCAATATTTTTATGATTGCAACTAATTAAGTACTCACATGCTTCAAATGCAGCTTTATAATTGTCGATACAAACATGATCAATATCAAGATTTGGATTATACTCACTACATAAAACAATTGGATATTTTTTTGCATAAGGCAAAATCCATGTATCATCACTATTTAATGCCATAAGTATGGCACCATCAACACGACCAGTATCCAACATTTTAATAAAATCTTGTTCCAAAACTTGATCATTTGATGTACTACAAATAAAAGTACTGTAACCTAATATTCTAGCTGTCTCACTAATTCCTGTTAAGATATTTGAATAATATGGATTTGTAAGGTTAGGTGTAATAACTAAAATAGTTCCTGAAGTATTCTTTCTTAAATTTCTTGCTGATTGATTTGGTTGATAATTTAATTGTTCAATCGCATTCATCACTCGTGTACATGTTTCAGGTTTTACAAAACAATTACCATTAATTACTCTTGATACTGTTGCAACTGATACATTTGCAAGCTTAGATACATCACTGATTTTTACACTACTATTTTTCATATACAAACTCCTATGTAATCGATTACATGACATTCAAAAAAATTTAAACTGTAACTAATAATTTTTATAAATTTATTATGTAATGGATTACATAACTTTCCAAAAAAATATATTTTATTACTTGTGTTTGATTACACTTATAAATTAACATAAGTAATTAGACTTGTCAATACTTTTTGTAAACGATTACAAAATAATTTTAATTTAGTTGTTTTTAGTAAATAAACTATTACATTACTAACTTTTAAACAATTTATATAATAAAAGCTAAGTCATAATAACTTAGCTTTTATACATTTACATCATTTTTAATATCGAAGATAACTTAGGCATTAATTGTTGTTTTCTTGAAATTATATCAGGATCAAACCCCGATTTACTATCAAATGATGTCTGCATTATGTCTTCCATAATGTAAGAAAGTGAACCTGAGAACACAAACATTGACCCTTTAGCCATCACATTTGTAAACATCATAATCATCAAATCAAATTCTTTACTACGTCTTTCACTACGCATATTCTCCCTAAATATAGGTAAAATAGCTTGTATATCTTCAATATCATGGTAATTTGTTTGACCAATACCAATTTTAAATTTTCCTATATCGTATACTTTTAAGTCACGATTTAAAATTTGTGTCATAGTAGAATCTTTAAGTGCAACTGATGCACTTAACATTGCAATTGCATAAGGAGCAATATCTACATCTGCTATTTTAGCTAATGAAACACATGCTTCTATATCCATTATTGTAGTTGTTTTTGACTTAAAATGAAGTGTATCAGATATAATTGCACTCATCATAATACCTGCCATTTCAACATTTGGAACTATATTATTTTCTTCATACATTTTAGCTATAATAGTACAAGTACATCCACATTTTTGATTACGATAATATATTGGATAAGATGTTTCAATATTTCCAATATGGTGATGATCAACTATCTCTTCAATTTCTGCATCCATTATATTTGTAATAGCTTGGTGAATTGCACTATGATCAACTAAAATGAATTTTCGTCTTCTATAATTTTGTAAATGGTATCTTGATATAGCTCCAACAACATTTCCCTCTTCATCCAAAACAGGATAACTACGAAAACGCGTATTACTCATTTTTTTAGAAACATCGCTAACAAATTCATAATTTTTAAATGTAACTAAATTTTTAGTCATTAATTTTTTAACTGAAAAACATTCATTAATTGTTTTCGCAACTTTCATTGTATCATCGACAGATTCAATTATTGCACAATCCATTTTTAGTGCATAATTATACACTTCATTTGATACTGGTTGATCACATGTAATAATTAAACACTTAGCACCATTTTTAATTAACTGCAATTGTTTTTCTTCACCATTACTTAAGATACAAATAGCATCTTTAAAATTTTGAGTTATTTTATCATCACTTAAAGTGATAATAAATATTTTTCCATTAGTTTCATAGTTATTAGCATCGATTTTGATTACACCATTAATGGTTTTTGCGATTAATTCTAATGGCGTTTCTTTCATTAGATTCTCTATATCTTCATCAACCATTAACCTTGGAATTATTAAATTAGAAGTAGACATTATACCTGAAAGTTTATTATTTTCATCTACTACACAAACAGATTTATTTTTCATTAAAAATAAATGTTCCCACGCCTCTTTAAGTGTACAGTCCTCATCCACTATTTTAGGTATATCCATATCAATATCACTTAATTCACTTCTAGCATCTTTTAATAATAAAGGATTATCTAAGTTAAAACGATTTAAAACAAATTTAGTTTCCTCATTTAAAGGTCCTAAACGACAAGGAATTGTATTAAATCCTAAAATATTTTTAAGATTAGAATAAGCAATTGCTGAACAAATTGAATCAGTATCTGGATTTTTGTGACCGACTACATAAATTTTTTCATTCATATGTGTCACCTATAAAAATTCTATTTGATTATGCGTTATTTTAATGTTTGAATTATAAAATTCACTAATAGCACTAACTGCATATTCAACATCTTTACTACCACAAGTTTCTAAAGCTGAATGCATACTCCATTGACCAAGACCAATATCAACACTTACAATTGATACTTGTGATGATGAAACATTACCTAAAGTACCACCACCTACTAAATCACTACGATTAGTATACATTTGATAAGGCACATTGCATTTATCACAAATCATTTTAAATGTTGCACTACTAACACTATCAGTAGTATATGATTGTGCTGCATTAAATTTAATTACGATACCTTCATTAATTTCAACACGATTTGTTTGATCTGATAATTCACTGTGATTTGGATGTACTGCATGTGCATTATCAGCACTAATCATAAATGAATTAGCTAAGGCACAATAATAATCATCTTTACTATACCCTAATGAATTATTGATGCGATTTAAAACATCACTTAAAAAAGTTGAAGCTGCTCCTTGTAATGTTTTACTTCCGACTTCTTCATTATCAAAACAGCAAAATACATTAATATTTTTTTGATTATTTGAATTAAGTAATCCTTTTAAAGTTGTATATGCACACTCTAAATCATCAATTCTTGGAGCTGATAAAAATTCATTATTTGGTCCCCAAATAAATCCTTGATCTAAAGCATATAAAAATAAATCATAATTAATTACATCTTCAGTTTTCACATTTAATTCTTCTGCTATAAAAGCATTAAAGTTAAATTCTTCTTTTTGCATAGCAATGATTGGTAACATATCAATTTGTTTATTATATTTAAACCCGTCATTTACAGTACGATTTAAATGAATTGCAACACTTGGTATTAAACACACAGGTTTTTTAAAATCAATTAAATGATGAACTATTTTATTATTATCTTTAACCATTACACGTCCTGCAATTGATAATGGACGATCAAGCCATGAAGAACATATCATACCACCATAACCTTCGGTATTTAATTTATAGGCATTACCTGTTTTAATGATACTATTAGGCTTAATTTTAAAGGTTGGCGAATCACTATGAGATGCTGTAAGATTAAAACCATAATTACTTAAATCATCACCAACATTAAAAGCAATAATACTAGAACCATTTCTTTTAGTGTAATACTTATTTCCTTTTGTCACTTTAAAATTATTATCCTCTGATAAAAATTGAAAGTTATTATCAATTAATATTTTTTCGATATTTGATATTGCATGAAAACATGTTTTACTTTCATTGATAAAATTGATACATTCATTAATATTATTCATTTTATTCCCCTTTATTAGTGCTTCCAAAGCCACCATTTCTTATTTCATTACATTCATCATCAATCGTTATTCCATATTCAATAAATATTCCTTGGCAAAAACTTGTATTTGCTTTTAACTCGATGGTTTTATTTTCATTTGAGCCATTATACAACTTTATCATAATATGCCCTTGATTATCACTATAATAATAATCACTGTCAATAATACCAACACTATTATTTAACTGAAGTCGATATTTAAAACCTAGTGATGAGCGAGGATATATTTTTAATACCCATCCTTCATTAATATTAACTCTAATGCCTGTTGGTATTAAAACTGTTTGATTTGGTTGTAATTCAATGTCGTATGGCAACATAAAATCATAACCAGCAGAACCTTTTGTTGCTCGTTTTGGTAATACTAAATTGTTATAGATGTCATTAATATTAACTTTTTTATTAAGTCTTATTAAATCTTTTTCTAGTTGTTTTACTGATACTTTTTCAAATTTTGCAATTGCTTTCATAAATAACCATCCTTATCTTAATTTTACTACATTTTTATCTAAATTAAAATACTATTACATCATTTATATTTTTTGTTATATATTTTATAAATTTCGATTATTTTAATTGTTTTTTTAACAACTAATTTTGTATTTATATTAAAATTTTCAAATAATATAGATAATAAAAAGATGAATCAAATAATTCACCTTCTTATACTTATGGATATATTTATTGCAGTAATTATTTTTTAATTACTGGCAAACATATTTCTGTTACAAATTCATCAGGATTTTGAGTATCGTTTGGACTTACATGATATATGAAAAAAGAGGGACCATTAAAATCATATCCATTATCATTAACCCAATTAGCGACACATAAGTTTACTTCACTCATTTTATCATACGGACCAATAATTGTTGAGCAAGCAAATTGAATAGGTTCAACTGTTTTAAATATTACATTTTTTGTATTTTCGATTGATCCAACAACATTTTTTTGAATTTCTACATCAACATCACTTTCTTTATATTCACAATCATGAAAAATAGCTAAAGCACAATTTGAGTCACTATCTTTAATATTTAATCCATAGGTTTCTTTTATCATAATTTCCCATAGCATACCTTCTTGTTGATAAGATGGTATTGTTTTTCTAACACTTGCAACATATCTTTGTGGCAATGTTTTTAAAGTCACTTCATAATTCATAATATTATCTCCATTTTCTAGCCTTAAAATGGCTGTTTTTAAAAGTCTTAATCTTTGTGTTGTTTCAATTAATTGTTTATTTACCTCTTCATATTTTTCACTTAATGAATTTTCAATAAAATTATTTTGATCTTGTTGATTTATGATTAATATAATATTAGCCAAACTAAATCCCATATCTTTTAATGCATTAATTTTATTTGCAACAACAAGTTGTTTTTCACTATAGTATCGATAGTTAGTTAAGTCATCAATTTCTTTTGGAATTAATAATCCAATCTCATCATAATGTCTAAGCATTCGAATACTGATTCTTGTTAGTTTAGAAAAATCACCTATTTTAAGCATTTTAATTCCTCCATATGTATGTATCGAGCTCATTTTTATTATATAGTATACCATATTGTGAGAGTCAAGCAATAAAGTTAGACTAATATATTATTATCAAAAATAAACAAAAAAAAGACCACAGATAAATTAATATCTATGATCTTTAATAATGTATTAAAATTATTTAGCTAAAATTTCTAAAGCAACTTGTTCACCAGCAATTTTACCCCATACAACTGAAGCACTATAAGCACCAGATGTAGCTGTAACTTCACCAGCTGCATATAAACCAGAAACGATTTCATTTGCATTATTGATAACTTGTGCATTTTCATTAGCAACTACTCCACCTTTTGTCATGTGGATAGCAGATTCAACTTGTACTGCGTAAACAGGACCTGTTGTATCAAATGCTCTTGTGAATGCTTCTTCTCTAAATTCATCAGTAGTATCACCTGCAATTGCACTGTTGAATTCTTCGATAGTATTTACTAATGCATCAGCATCTAATCCCATTGCAACAGCTAAATCTTCTAAAGAATCAGCTTTTGTATGGTAACCTAAGTTATTGTGTTTTTGTAAACGGTAAGCAGATTCATATAAGAATTGATCGTAAATATAAATTACTTTACCATTTGGTTGTTCTAAAATTGCATGAGCCATATCTAATCCTGATTTATTTTCAGCAACAAAACGCTCAGCATTTTCATTAACTAATACGAAACCATCACCAGCACCTGTAAGGTCACGACGATTTTTGATGATTAATTTAAATACACTTAATACATCCATGTTAGCCATTTGATAATCTAATCCTTCAAATACTTTAACAAAATCTCCTGTTGCACCCATACTGTTTGATGTAGCAACCATTTCAGAACCTGGAGCATATTCAGCTAAGTATTCTGGATTATGAGAAAATCCACCAGTAGCCATTACAGTAGCATCAGCCATGATGTCGTAGAAACCATCGATAGTTTCAACATTAACACCAACAACTACACCGTCTACAACGATTAAATCTGTACCTTTATGACCAGTACGGATATCAACACCTAATTCAGCAGCTCTTTTTTCAAGACCATATTGAATATGATTGCCTGAATATTCATCAGCTTCAGCCATATGGTTTGTTCCACCGCTATTGTTATTTAAGTTAATATCCATAGTTCTTAACCAAGCATCTAATTCATAAGAACCTTGTGCCCAAGTAGCAATACGCTCAGGTGAATCAGTTGATGTAGATTTTGAAGCAATAAAATCATCAACAGTAACGATATTATCATTTGCAATCATAGCTTCTGAGTTAATTAAGTCAAAGAAGTTCATGTCAAATTTACCATTACCACTTAAAATATCTAACTTTTCAATTAATATAACATTTTCAACACCGTTTTCTTTAGCAGCAATTGCAGCAGATAGACCAGCAGAACCACCACCTACAACAACTAATTGAGTTTCAGCATTTTCTAAAGAAACTTTTTCACCACGCTCTTTTGCAGTATCCATGCTGATAGTTCCAAAGTCTTTACCTTGTTCTAACATAGCATCAGCTACAGCTTTTTTAACCGCGTATGAACTAAATGTAGCACCTGAAACATTATCAACGATAGGAGATTGCTCAGCAATAATTCTATCTTTTATAACTGGGAAAGCTCTGTCAAAAACATTTGAAGTTTCGTTTGATTCAACAACTTCAATATTTTCAATTGTTTCTCCATTAACTGTAACACTTAAAACTAATTCTCCACCGTAACCATTACCAGTAACTTCAATACTTTTACTTCCTTCAGTTTTATCAGATGGATCTTTTGATTCATTTGATGTACATCCTGATAAAAGTAATAATGTAACTAAACTTAAAATTAATAACTTTTTCATAAATTCTCCCGTTTTCTGCATTTCATAAAAAAAATTGAAAGCCTATTCATACTAACATAATCTAACTTGTGAAACAACTCTTTTTTTAACGTTTTTCTAATTTTTTTTCATTTTTATCTAATTTATTTTAAGGTTAGAATTATAATCAATTATTATCTTTTTTAATGTGTATTTAATATGGCTTATTTGATTCTTTAAAAAAACTTTTCAATAAAAAAAGGTTAATTAACTTAACCTTTTCTCTATTATAATTAATATTAATTAATATCTGACTCTGCACTTTTATATAGCATAAAATAAATATCAGATTCATACTCTCTTAATTCCACGATAGACATTTCTTCAAATAAAAAAAACATTTTTTCACCTTTCAGCACTACGTAATAGTCTTTATCAGTACTAATTGTATCTTCAGCACTATCCCATGCACTAGTATAGTTTCCGTCACTACTATAAATATTTTTTTCGACTTCACTTAACTTACCATAATATAAATATGTGTTTCAATACTTATCTTTTGGCAAATCATCATCGCAAGGTTCAGCAAGTGCTCCATATTCGTAAATAAATCCAATATTAAGTTCATCTTCCATAAAAAACGATATTGTAGAAGGCTGTGGTATTTCATTAAAATATTGATTTCGAACCTTAATTGGTGAATAGTCTTTTTCACCTGCAACAACTTCAGGATAGGCTGTAGGTGATGGACTTGGATTAACGTTATTTTGAATATTATCTATATCAGGTTTAGTATCTTTTGGATTATTAGAGCATCCACATAGCATAACTAGTATTATTACACATTCCAATAGTTTGAAGCATTAAAATATAATTTTATCTAACTTACAATCAGACACCACAAGGTGTAAATAACTCTTTTAAATGTTCAATGTATAGACAATTAGTTTTCAAGGCATCTCAACTGAATGATATATGTATGAAGATATTTTATTCATTATTTTCTGTCCTGTAAAACTATGATTGAATCATTATTATTGCTCATTTAAAAATAATGGTAGGTCTCCTTTCGTAATGCCATGATAAATGTCAGTAATATTATTCTTTATATTTGCTATTATTACATTTAACCAATATAACGAAGACTATTAATCTTTTACGGTATTTTATAACTTTTCAAATTTATTTAATCCTTTAGTATATTATATGTATTTTTTTCATCTGTATTTAGCTCGTGTTTTTTATCTAACTTTATACTTTTCGCTGTAATTCAATCTATATTTTCACCATTATCAACTGGCATTACTTACATTTTTAAATACAAAGGAATACTATTTTCAATCATTATAGAAAGCATAAATAAAACAGGTTGCTGTTAAGTTGTGTTCCATTGACAACCTGATACCTTTCTTTTGAAGCAATATATGCAGCATCTGACTCAAAGAACATCTAATCTTATAAATTATCGTTATTAGATTTAGCTATAATCAATCTACATATGCTTAATAATAGTAATGCTGTTTTGTAATTTACGTTAATATCACTAGCTAATTCAATTGCTTAAATACCTTTTGAAGAATTAAAGAATAAACGAAGTCCTATAATCAATTTATAAAGATAAAGTTTGTTATCTTAAAAGATTGAGTTTGCAAATAAGTACTTATTATGACAACAATATTTACATTGCAAAATATTGCGAGACTGGATACAATAATATTCAGTTCATCCTCACTCTTAACTATAAAAACATATGGGAATTTAATTTTTAAAAAAAATTCGATACATGCTTGATCGTTATCATCGTATTTTTATGTTACTTCAATTTATGACATCTTCTTTTCTTTAATTTTTGATTTTATAATAATTTAAACAACATTTAACTATATTTTATTATGATAAATATTCCAAATATAGAACTAATAGTATAATTATATACTTTAATAATACTCATTATATAATCTTGGTGCATCCGATGGTCGGTTAGAAAATTTTTTATGAATTTTAACTAGGAATTAAGATATTTCCTAGTTCATAAATAACTGGACAATTAATATAATATCGTGTACATTAGATAAAGCAATTATATGAACTATTATTTATTATTAAATGATTATTAGTTTTTAAAATTAAGAGGTGAAACTATGAAAAATAGAATTTTAGAAATGTTAAACTTGCCTGAAGATACAAGTATAGAAATAGTTAGATCAACATACAAAAAAACACAACGGAAAAATTATAACATTTATTTAACAAACGAACTTAAAGATGAATGGAATATATACAACAACAAATATCTTTATAATAAAAATTTACTATTATCTGAAAAAATTTCATCTAAGGATAATATTGTTTTCCTTTATAAAATAATTGCAGCATTTATTTTTACGATAATATCGTATTATATTCTAGTCGATGCTGGAATGCCAAAATATGAATTTACAATATTTCCTAATAATGTAGTATTTTTCTATTTATTTGGTACACCTTGGGGTTTTGTAGCTTCATCAGCATTTATAAAATGGCAAAATTTTAATAAAATACCTTTTTTGGGATTATCATTATTTATAGTTGCGAAAATTAGTATAAGCATGTTTACAGGATTCTGGTTTGCTATTCTTGACATCGCTAAGCGTATACAAGTATATATAGCAAGACATAAAATCAAAAAAATGAAAAGAACTATGCGCAATTAATAATTTAGCTTACTTTTTTTCGAAATTAATAATCATAAATTATAAAAAAAACAGCACAATCTATTAGACATAGAAGTACTGAAATTTATGTACATTGTAAAAACTAAATAATATATCTTTGAATAATTAACTTTTAAAATTTCCATAATTTATTATATGATAATATTCATTTTAATTATGCAAGTTATTTATCTTTCGTTTCCTTTATTATACTTTCAAACATATTTATAGGAATAATTGTCGATATTCTATTTCTCTCATTAATAATTATTTTATTATGTGTTGTAGCTATCATTTTCCAATTAACTAATATACCCAACCCCATGAATATAAATTCCAAAACACTTGTTTCAATTACGTCAATAATACCTTCTAAAGATAAGAATACGCTATTAGTCAATTCAAAAGTGGTAGCTATATCAACACCAAAAGTTGAATAAACTTCGTCGATTACACTTATATATCTCATAAGTATTACTGCAACAAAAGAAAGAGCTACATTTAAAATAAGAGCATATATACCAGGTTTACCATTAAAGTACTTATATACCATGAATATTGCAAACGGAACAACCATAATTAGGATACTATATATAGTCTCCATAGCAACAATGGTCACTATACTTGGTAAAATACCCAAAAACAATCCTAAAAATGCACCTAGAGTACCTGTAAAAAAATTATATTTTTTACTTTCTATCAATTCAACATCAGTAATAATTTCTTGTTGAGCACACTTTAAATGAACATTTTTCATCATTTTTTTGTTTCTAAATACACTATCAACATTATCTTGAAGACATATATAACATTTCTTTTCATTAAAGATTTGTGCATCCTTTAGAGCAAAAGTAATATCATTTAAATATTTCATTATATTACCATCTTCAAACTTTTTAGAAAAGATAAAAACAGTAGATACAGAATTATCTAGTTTTTGAATTAATAATTTCTTACCAAAATTCTCTTTGAAATTAAATTTAATATCTTTTAATGTGTTTTTGGTAATTTCGTTATTTAGACTGGTATAGTAAAAAACGTTAAAACGTCTACCATCTATTGACTCTATTGTTATAAGATACTCATTAACAACACCAACTGCACAACCATCTTGAACAACGAAACCATTTTCTTTTAAAGCTTTGTGTGTTTTATCTAAAACTGACATATAAATCCTCCTTTTATTTTTTTCTCAATACAACAATCAACAAGTCTTATATTACAAAAATTATTTGTAATAATTAAACGTGATTACTGAAGAAACCCCAATAAGTACAATTTAATATTATAGTCAAATTTTCAAATAATAATTACAATTGTCACTAACAGCTATTAAACTGTAACTAACGACTACATTGACCAATATTAATTTATGATAAGGTTTTTCCTTTTATCGGTTAAAATCTTCTAGTTTTTTCACTTACTTACTATCAAAGAAAAAAAATAACACCTTAATTTGTACTAATATTCATGATCAAATAATATTTTAATTAAAATAACGAAGATTTTTCAATGTTCTTGATATTTCTAAATATTAAAATAATTAATATTTTATGTAAATCCTTTTATGACATTTCTAAAAGTTATTAATCAAAATTATAAAGGTGTGATAATTTTCGAAAGTGTCTTACTATTTTAACAAGAGACCATTCCTTTTCTTTAAGTCTATAGTAAAAAAAGATGAATTAAACATAAAAAGCTATCCACCTGTATAAGATGAATAGCTTTTTATATTTTTTTTCATTATAAAATTATTTAATTTAACTTCGTCGATCACCACATTATTTTCTCTAACAATAACAAAATAATTTTTAAGATAAAATCCTTTTGCACTAATTGATACATGTGCATAGATTACATCCACATCTATTGATATTAAATAATTAGTAATATATTCCAACATCATACTACCAATATGTTTACCTTGATATTGATAATGTGCATAAAAACAATCAATGTATCCATTATTTTCAAAATTAGTAAATCCCACAATTTTATCATTATCCATAACAACAATTGTATTTGAATTTAAAAATTTATTTTCCCAAAAAGTTAAATCATATTTTTTGGGAGCCCATGCCCTAATTTGTTTTCGATTATAGTTTTTCTTATTAATTTTATGTACAGTTTTATTAAATAATTCTACTATTTCTTGAGTATATTCAACTTTATATATAACAAGTTCCATATTTATTTTTTAGTAATTGATGGATGTGTAACTAATAATTTTTTAACACCATGTGGATAAGCAAAAGCAATTTGAGCTAAATTACCTTCAACTTTTAATACCACACCATCACCAAACATACCATGATTTATTAAATCACCTTTTTTAAGTTTTTTAGGATCCCTTTTTTCATTATATTCATTAAATAACTTCACATCATTTAATGGCTTCACAATTCTTTCAATTGGACGATTATAATCAGACGATATTCCAATATGTTGAATATATTCTTCGTCAATTTCATCAATAAAACGTGATTTAACTTGCACTTTTTGCAATACAAAATTATATCCACCACAATCACTTATAAACAATTTGTTTTTAGCTCTTGTAATTGCAACATATGCGATACGACGTTCTTCTTCAAGTCCACTAATACCATCTTGAAGTGAGCGTTCTGATGGAAATGTACCATCATTCATACCACAAATAAATACAGTATCAAACTCTAATCCTTTTGATGCATGCACAGTCATTAACTGAACAGCTTGACCTGTTTCAATTTCAGATTTATCACCATATAAAGCAACTAATTGTAAGTATTCATCCAGTGTACTTTCAGGATAGTTTACAGTAAAACTTAAAACGTCATTAATTAATTCTTTTAAGTTTTCTAAACGTTCAATTTCTTTATCTTCTTCAAGCATTGCACGATATCCAGATTCATCAATAACCATTTCAAGTAAATCATAAATAGGTGTAGTTTCAGCTGCAACACGCCATTTTTCAACCATCTTCACAAAACTATCAATAACTTTTTGTGACTTAGTAGAAAATAATTCAAACTGAGAAATAGCTTCATACATACTAATATTACACTCGCGACTCTTTTGAAGTATTGTTTCCATAGCTTTATTACCTAAACCACGCTTTGGTTTATTAATAATTCGCATAAGTGCTAAGTCATCAGCATTTTCAACCATTCTTAAATAACATAAAGCATCTTTAATTTCAGCACGCTCATAAAACTTTGTACCCCCATACATAATATATGGAATATGCGCATCTAATAAACCTTTCTCAATTGCACGAGAAAGATAGTTATTTCGATATAATATTGCCATTTCATTGTATTCTGTACCAGTTTTCTTTAAATCATTTATTTTTGAAGCAATCCACACCGCTTCATATTCTGATGAAGAACTAGTACAATGCACAATTTTATCATTGCTTGTATTATTGGTATATAAATCTTTATCTAATCGATTAGAATTATTCTTGATCAAATGATTTGCACCATTTAAAATATGAGGCATACTACGATAATTTTGATTAAGAATTATTGTTTCGCAAGGATTAAAATCTCTTTCAAAATTCATGATGATATTCACATCAGCACCACGCCATGTATAAATAGTCTGATCTGGATCACCAACTACATAAACATCATTTTTTTTACCTGCAAGTTGAGCAATTAATTCATACTGTACAGCATCAACGTCTTGAAACTCATCGACATGTATATGTGAAAATTTATTTTGCCATTTATTTAAAACATCACCATGATTTCTAAACATTTTAACAGTTACTAATAATAAATCATCAAAATCCAAAGCATAAATTGCATTTTGTCTTTCTACATAATACTTATATAAATGACATTTTTTTATCTCTACTTCATTTTTTCCAGCTAAATCATAAGCTTTATCAACTGTGATTTCTGCACCTTTATTATTTGATATAAAATTAATGGCACTAGAAAAAGTAATTTGTCCCTTATCAATACCAAACTCTTTATAAGCCTCTTTTAATATTGATTTTTGATCATCCATATCCATAACTGTAAAGTTACGAGGATAATTCATAGCTTGAATATCCTGCCTTAAAATACGCACACAAAGTGAGTGAATTGTTGAGATAATTACTGAAGCACCTTCTATATCAAGTTCTTCTCTAACACGCGTCTTCATTTCATTAGCTGCCTTATTTGTAAAGGTAATAGCTAATATCTTACTTGCAAAGGTTATCTTATTTTGGATTAGATAAGAAATACGATTAATTAATACTCTAGTCTTACCAGATCCTGCCCCTGCAATAATTCTAATATACTTACTATTTGAATTTACTGCCTTATATTGGTTCTCGTTTAAATTTATTCCCATTTTTATCACCCATTCATACTCTATATTATAGCAAATAAATCCAATACAATAAACCTATATTATTTTTATCTATATTTATAGCTAATTTATAAAACTTTTAGTATAATCTTTTTAGAGGTAAAAACATGTTTATAACAATAGAAACACTCACAACAAATGATTTAAATGTTTTTTATAGTTTAGTTAAAAAGGAAAACAATTCCAAAAATATGCGCTTTAATAAGTGTGATAATATTGAACATGCAAAAGTATTATTAGACGATATTTTACAATATGATAGTGTAAAAATTATTTTAGATGATCAAATGATAGGTTATTTCACAATGAAAAATTCAAAAGATAATCTTGATGATTATTCAATCAGTGTTTTAATTGATGAACAATATTGGTCATGTGGTTATTTTACTCAAGTTCTACAAATGTATTTAATACAAAATCATACAAGACTTATAAATAAAAACATTTATGGTTATGTCTTAAGTCATAACATTGCATCTATTAAAGTATTACTTAAAAACAACTTTGAATTATTACACATTAAAGAATTACCTGACATTGATGGTACTTTAAATATCTATCATCGATTAATAACTTAATAAATAATTATTAAAGTTAAAAACAGTAACTATATTACCAGTTCATTACCAATTTACTACTAATTTATTACCAATATAAAAACTGCAAATAATCTGCAGTTTTTTTAGTTGTTTCAATTTTAATTATAATCAAATTTTTTCATAACTTTAATTGTTATTAATATAAAGATTATTGCACCACTTCCATACTTAAATGCTTCTATAAATAATTCAATATAAACATTATTTATAAGATTGGGTATATTAAATCCATTTGAAGCAATTTGTATAATTAAATCACTAAATAAAGAAATCCCAATTACAATCATATAGTTAAACCAAAATAGAAAACTTGCTTTCCTAGGTTTATTTAAAGAAAGTAAATAATACAAAAATGCAACAGATGATACATACATTGTAAAATTTAAGTTAATTACTATTTTGAATAATGTATTTACATTTATCTGTTGATAAGCTAAAACTATTGTATTAAACGATAAATGACTTTTACTAATTTGTATCATTATAAAATAAGCACCAATATACAAGCACATTAATATCAAAATAAATATCACACATACAATTATTTTTGATATAACATGAAACTTATTATCTACTGGTATCACCATCATTTTATTTCTAGTTCCACCCTTCAAATCACCGGTCAATATAATCATAATAATAAATACAATGATAAAAATAATGATTGTGCTATACTTTTCAATATCTAAAAATAGTAATAATGAAATCTCTGTAAGATAATGAACAAAACTCAACAATTCATGATGACTTAAAGCGTAACCTTGAGTTAATATAAAACTATAGAGTGTACTACTAATAACACTAAACATTACAATTGCACTAAGTAAATAGAATGCGAATTTTAATAATCCAAGTGATTGTTTAAAGTCATATTTGACTAATTTATACAACATAGCTTCCCCCCTGTTATTTTATATTTATTCCTTTTTTTACTTTACAAGCTATTATTAAATACAAGATTAGTGAAGTACCTAAATAATTAACTGTTTCGAATAAATAAGCATGATCATTTGATATTAATTCAAATAAATTTTCTTGATTAGTATATATAATTGAAAACAGTGGTATTGTTACTATTCCAAAAAAAGCAGGTAACCACAAGTGCATAAGCCCAATACCATAAGCCAAATATTTATACTTTTCTAAAAATACTACCGCGAAGTAAACAAGTGTTGTATAATATATCGCCATAGCCATCCTTAGACACATTTGAGTAATAGCATAATTAAATCGATATGGATTAAATACTGCCTCTAGTATTCCTATATTATTACTTGTAGCCATCATTAGTAAAAATAATAATTCGAATAATACTAGAAAGATAAAACTCCAAATAATTGTTACAATAATTTTTGATTTGATAATATTTTTCATACTTACAGGTAAAACCATTGTGACATAACCTTTTTCACCCATTAAACTAATAATCAATGGAATTTGGATAAGTCCTACTGCAATAAATATTGGAAATATTTTTATACTTTCAAGATATTCGATGAACATAATTGGTGAATAGATAAATATATTAGCGAATATACTTATCAAGTCATTTTCAATTATATATTCTTTACCAATTAAATAATTGTATGAGCCACTTGTAATAGTTACATATAATCCTGTAATAACCATAAATCCTATAATACCTAACCCGATAAGTTTAGTTTGTTTTATATCATTTTTAATTAACTTTAATAACATATCTGCCCCTCCTAATATCGAAACTAATTTCTTTATAATTTATAATTGATTAATACTTTTAATACTTTCAATACTTTTTAGGTTACATCTAAATGTTTATCTAAATATCTAGTTGCTATTACATTAAGTCCCATTGCAATAATCAAATAATTAATGATTAAAATTATTGAATACTGAAATGGTGAATATATTATTTCTATATTTATTATACTTGAAATTAAGAATATAATTGTTCCGCCTACAATTATCGTTATATTTGGGATAGTGTTATACATAACAATCATAAATATTGCAGGTCTAGGTCTTTTACTTACAATAATGAAATATAAATTTAGTAGCGAAGCACAATAAATCACAGTACTTAACAATGTCATAATATCAATAATATTAAGATTGCTTAGATATTGATTAATAACTCTTAGTTGATCACTTAATAACATATTAGAACTATTTACTGATCCAAATAAAGTTAATATAAACATATAAAACATCATAATCACTGTCATCCATATAATATTCACAAGTATTTTTGAAAGGACTTGGCAAGTCATTTTAATTGGCAAGATGATTATGTTACTTCTTTGACTGCTTCCTAAATGTAGACATATAGGTATACTAATTAAACATGACATAATTAATATTTGAAGTAGTGAAAATGCTTTAAACCAAATTAATAAATTAATTACTATATGTGAAGATGCACTAAGTACAACCATAATAAAGTCAGTTGCATTATACGAACCATTTATTAAAAGTGATTGATATAAACTACTTGATAATGTTGAAAGCAGAGCTAAAGAAAAAAATGTAATACATATTGTCAGTGCCATATATTTTGTTTTATTTAATTCGTATTTTAAAAGTTTTAATAACATATATTTCTCCTTAATTAATAATGCTTATTGCAGATTTAATTTTTTAGTTAAGTAATGGTTAGTAATATTGAATAGAATAAATGAAATTGTGTTTATAACTATCAACGCTACAAAAATCATTACAATAATTGGATGTATACTATTAGAAGAAATAAGTATTGCGCTTTGTGGGTAAAGACAATAATTGATAATTCCTGTTGCAATAAAAAATAATATTATTGATGTTATTGAAACAAATATTATACTTGTAATTGAACCTGCAAGATGATTTTTAAAACGACTTGTCCCTATTGATATACCTGTATAAATCATTAAAATTACATAAAATAATAAACTAAATAACAATAATGCAATTATAACTGTAGCCATAAATAAATTAAAATCATTTATAAATGGAGTAAAAAGAGTAGTTATAGTATCAAAAAACGTCGTACTACTACTTGCCATTTGTACTAAAATACCTGAAATTAAAATTAAGATAATTGTGATTATAATCCACATTATTGTTGTAATAAACTTAGCAAGCATTTGATTTTTTGCTTTGACAGGTAGACACATCATTACATAACCATCATCATAAAGCATATTATTATAAAAGCGAAAACAAGAATATATAATACACATTATCACCATACCAACTGAATATATTACAAAAAATGATTGAGTAATAGAATAAAAGATTAATAAAAACATATCACTAGTACTAGTTATTTCATTTTGTATGAAAATATTTTGACCATTACAAAGCATTGTAAAGATGATTGTTGCCAGTATCAAAAAACAATACCCTTGATACATTGTTTTTATTACTTTTTTTGTGCAGCTAATTTCATTTTTAATTAGCTTTAATAGCATCTAAATTCCTCCTTAAATATTTCTTCAAGGCTCATATTATGCTTTTCTCTTAATTGTTCTACTGAACTATTTTCAATTATTTTACCTTCTTTAATAATAATGGCATCGTCTAAAACATTTTCAATGTCGGCAATTAAATGTGTTGATATTAAAATACTAGCTTTTTCATTGTAGCATTGTAATATTGTTTTAATGATGTATTCACGAGCACTAGGATCAACACCACCAATTGGTTCATCAAGAACATAAAGCATTGCATCACGACTCATAATCATGATTAAACGCACCTTTTCTTTAGTACCTTTACTCATATCCTTATATTTTGTTTTAGGATCAATCTTTAAATTATTAATCATTTCATTTGCTCTATTTATATTAAAGTCTTCATAAAATTGTGAATAAAAATGAATTATACTTAAAACAGTTTCATTAGCTGAAAAACAATTTTCTTTATCCGATAAATAACTAACTATTTTTTTAGATTCAACACCAATTTGTTTACCACAAACATTTATTTCACCATCATTTATAGTAAGTAATCCTGCAATAATTTTCATAATCGTTGTTTTACCTGCACCATTCGGTCCTAATAAACCAACAATTCTACCTTGTTGTATTTCAAAACTTACATTGTCTAGTGCTACTTTATTTCCATATTTTTTTGTGATATTAGTACAACTTAAGATATTATTCATGTGTATTCTCCCTTATTATTTTCATTATTTCATCAAAACTATAACCTAGTTGGTTCATTTTATTTAAATAATCATCTGTATGTTTTTTAGCAACATCATTTTTAATATTTTTAATTAATTCCACATCATTTGTAACATATCTACCAACTGTACGCTGAGTAATAATTAACCCTTCTTTTTCTAATTCTTGCAATGCTTTTTGCATGGTATTAGGATTAACATTTGCACTGATTGCAAGTTCTCTTACCGATAACATTTTCTCATTAGGTTTTAGTTTATTTGAAATTAGGTCATCTTTTATTTGTTCAATTATTTGCAAATAGATTGGCCGATCATTTGTAAATTTAAAGTCCATATTACCTCCTGTATCACTGTATTAAGTAACTAATACAATATTAGTCCTATTCAGTAATTATGTCAATAGGTATAAATACATTATTTACCTAATATTTTAAGTTTATTTGTGATAAACATCTTATTTTAGCTAATAAATCAATATCGATATGTATTATTACAATGATTATGGTATAATTTGAGTTAAGGATGTGATTATATGCAACAAATAGCTAATCAATGGATTGATTATGAAGTAATAGATGCAGGAAATGGTGAAAAATTAGAGTGTTGGAAAAACGTGACACTTAGAAGACCTGATCCTCAAGCAGTTTGGCCTACAACATTTAACGAGAAATTATGGAACAATGTTGATGGACATTATCATCGTGCAAAAAGTGGTGGAGGTACATGGGATTTTAAAAACCATTTACCAGAGCACTGGACAATTAAATATAAAAACCTTACTTTTAAAGTAAGTCCTACAGGATTTAAACACACAGGATTATTTCCTGAACAAGCTTGTAATTGGGATTGGATGACTAAAAAAATCAAGAATTCGAATCTTGAAGAAATTAGAATCTTAAACTTATTCGCCTATACAGGTGGTGCAACTTGTGCTTGTAGTGCAGCTGGTGCAACTGAGGTTGTACACGTTGATGCATCTAAGGGGATGACTCAATGGGCTAAAGAAAATGCGAAATTATGCGGACTCGAAGATAATACAATTAGATTTATTATTGAAGACTGTATTAAATTTGTGGAACGTGAAAAAAGACGTGGTAGAACATATCATGGTATAGTAATGGATCCACCAAGTTATGGTCGTGGTCCAAATAAAGAAGTTTGGAAATTAGAAGAACAAATCAATGAATTAGTATCAAAATCACTTGATATTTTAGATCAAGATGCAATTTTCTTCTTAGTTAATTCTTATACTACAGGTTTTTCTGCAACAGTATTAGAAAATATCTTAAAAATGACAGTCTTTAAAAAATATCCATTTGGAACAATTGAAGCTGGTGAAATTGGTTTACCTTTATCTAAGTCTAAATTAATTTTACCTTGTGGAATTTATGGACGTTGGTCAAATGATTAAAATTATCTTTGAAGACAACCATTTACTTGTAGTTGAAAAACCATGTAATCTTGCAGTTTGTGAAGATGAAAGTCAAGATTTAGATTTATTAAATATATTAAAAGCGGATCTTGTAAAAAGATTTAATAAAGAAGGTGATGCTTATTTAGGTTTAGTTCATCGACTTGATCGCCCAGTTGGTGGTGTTATGGTCTTTGCGAAAACTTCAAAGGCTGCATCTCGTTTATCAAAACAAATTACAAATCACGAATTTAAAAAGCAATATCATGCAGTAGTTTGTGGATATATTAAAGAATCTGGTACCTTATGTGATTATTTATATAAAAACAAAAAAACTAATACAGTTAATGTATGCGATAAAAATCATAGGGATGCAAAGTATGCGGAATTAAGTTTTGATACATTGCAACGTCGCGATGATATTGCACTTGTGAAAGTTGATTTAAAAACAGGACGTTCACATCAAATAAGAGTTCAATTTGCTTCAAGAAATTCACCACTATATGGTGATCAACGTTACAATAAAAAAGCTATCGTTAAACAACAAATTGCACTATGGGCAACTTCATTAACGATATTTCACCCTATAACTAAAGAGGCAATGACATTTTATTCTGATTTACCTAAAACTAAACCATTTAATCAATTTAATAGTGAAAGGAAATAATTATGCAAAAAGTTATGAAAAAAAGAAAGTTAAAAAAATTCCCTAAACCAAAAAAGTTAAAATTTAAAAAGAATATAAAATTTTTATTACTTAGTTTAATTGCGATTTTACTTGTTGTTTATATGTTTTTTACCATTCCACCAATATTAAAAGATCGCAAACTTGTTAAATTGGGATATTCAAAACCTGCTGTAGAAATAATTAATCAAATGGAACTTGATGAACGCTTATTAGAAGAAAAATTATTTTCAGCTAACTTAAATACGAACATTATTTTACCAAGTTTTATGCCTGAATATTTAGAATTATATTTAGCTACAGATTCTATAAGTGCTGATGATTTTAGATTATATGGTAAATTAGTTAATCTTGATTATAAACCTGCTGATATTATTAAAATGTTTACAGATTTAGAATTTTGGGAAATGACACCATTACTTGTATTTGGTCATGTTGATGTGACAGAATATATGGAAGATGTTATTACTAATAGAGTGTACAATAGCACAACAGTATTTCAAACAACTAATGATTATACAAGTTATTATGAACCAGTACTACCAGTAGAAAATCCTAATAGTATTGATAAACTTGTCAATAAAACATATTACTTAGATAAAAACTTTGTTCCAGAAAATTTAGTTGAACTATCAATTCAATATTCTGCTCAAGGCTTACAACTAACACAAGTTGCTGCTGATGCACTTGTTACAATGTGTAATGAAGCAGAAAAAGAAGATATACATATGTATGCTTCAAGTACTTATCGCGACTATGAACATCAAGCTAATATTCATGAATCTTATACAAATAAAAAAGATTTAGAGTATGCTGATTCATTAGCTGGGCGCCCTGGTCATAGTGAACATCAATCAGGTCTAACTATTGATATGGCAAGTACAGAAAATGGTGGTTTAAAGAAATTTGCGGAATCAGGTGAGTATCCATGGATGCTTGCAAATGCCCATAAGTATGGCTTTATCCTTCGTTACCCTCCTGGAAAACAAGCAATTACAGGTTATATTCAAGAGGAATGGCATTGGCGTTATGTTGGTGTTGATTTAGCTACAAATGTTAAAAATTCAAACTTAACATTTGATGAATATTACATGTTATACATCGATTAATAATTATTTGAATTCAATACATTTTACAAAATTAAGGATATCATAATTGGTATCCTTTTAATTTATATTATTTATTTAATTTAGCTTCTTGTAAATCTATTTATCGATTGTAAATAACGTAAATCTTTTTGCTTAATATTCTAATTTTATATTTAAATATTTGTAGCAATTTTATTACTATTATTTTGTCTCAACAGCATTTTTGACTTATATAATGATATAGAGGTCACAATAAAAGGACTCCCATTTAATGGTAGTCCTTTTATTTACTCTTACTATTCAAATAATATTTAACTAAATATTATGATAATTATTAATCTTCTTCTCTGCTTTTCTTAATAACTATCACTGCAACGATCGCTAATAATAAAGCTCCAATACCTGCAAATACCCACATTAATGAATTACCTTCATCTCCTGTTTCAACTATTTCAGGTGTTGTAGTTGGTTGTACTGTTGGCTCGATTTCTTGTTTTTCAACACCTACAATACTAAACAATGAGAATTCATCAGTTTCAAATTCAATTTTATTACCTACTAAAGTAAATTCTATTTCTGATTGAACTTTGTCATCTGTAATATGAATAACTTTAAAGTTTTCATATTTTTCGATTTGTTCGTCAGTTAATGTTAATATAACTTTTACAGATCCATCAGGTTGAACTTTAGTATCTTTAATCATTAATGCAATATCGTACATAGACAATAACACTTCTTTGCCATTTAATACAACAGTAATTGTTTCATCAAGATTTTCAACATCCATTTTTTCAACAACTAATTTAATATCATTATCAAAATTTTCAGTAAATGATACTTTTACACCATTTTCTTCATTAACTAAAACTTGTTCTTTTACTTCAGTTTCAGTAGTTGGTGTTGGCTTAACTACTGGCTTTTTAGTTGGTTTAGGTTTAATTGTTGGAACTGGTGTTGGTGGTACTGGTGTTGGTGGAACTGGTGTTGGTGGAACTGGTGTTGGCGGTACTGGTGTTGGCGGTACTGGTGTTGGCGGTACTGGTGTTGGCTTTACAGATTTAACTGTAATTGTATAAGTATCACTAATTTTAGTACCATCAGCAGTCGCTGTTATAACTACTTTACCATCCATAACAGCTGTTACAACGCCATTATCATCAACTGTGGCAATCGTATTATCACTTGTTGACCATAATACTTTTTGATTTGTTGCATTTTCAGGTAATACTTTTGCTGTAAGTGTCGTTTTATTACCTTCGATAATTTCTGTATCTCCACTAATTAATACACTTGTTACAGATACTATTGGTGCTTTCTTTTCTGTAACAGTCATTGTGTACTCTTGTACAACGTTTGGATTTGCTTGTGATATTGCTGTAATTGTGACACTACCTACACTTAATCCTGTTACAACTCCACTAGCATCAATTGTTGCAACTGTTGCATCGCTTGTTGTCCATGATACTTTTTGATTTGTTGCATTAGTTGGATTTACTTGTGCTACAAGGTTTGTTTGACTACCTTCTACAACTTCGCTATTACCAATTATATCTAAACTTATTACATCAACTACTGGAACATCTTGCTCAGTAACTGTAATAAAAAGAGAACCAACTATACTATTATCACCTTGTGATGTTGCACTAATTGTTACATCACCTAATGCTACTCCTGTTACAACACCGTTAGTATCAACAGTTGCAATTGAAGCATCACTTGTTGACCATGTAACTTGTTTATTTGTAGCATTTACAGGTGTTACTGTTGCATATAATTCTAATGTCTTATTAATTTGAACTTGGTTTGCTCCTGTAACTGTTACAGCTTCAGGATTTACATATGCTACGCTTACTGTAATTGCTTGATTTGCTGTTTTATTACCATAAGTAATAACAACATTTGT
>CAMQTJ010000003.1 GCA_947037125.1 uncultured Holdemania sp. | reverse complement strand
GATTTACCAAAACCTGGAAAATCAATATTATAAACAGTAAAATAATCCTTTAAATAATCTTGGATATATTCCATCATTTCTGTATTTTGACCCCAACCATGCATTAAAATAACACATCTTTTTTTGTCACCTTTAACTATATAATGACTCTTAATTCCTTTAATAACTACTTCACTCATATTATCACCTATTCCATTATATTATAATTATAGACTTTATTGAACAAAAAGATACAATAATAAAAATAAGAAAAATAATATTTGTAATATTTTGTCTAATATGTTATATTATAACTAATAAAAGAGGTGAATGCAATGTTTGAATGGACCGTCGGAAACGCTTATAACATGATTGTTACAATTTATCCAAATAACTTAACACTAAATAGCTATGCTAGTTCACATTTTAAAGATGTACGTTATTGTTTACTTGGTATAAACTCTAGCAAACTTCAATTAGCAATACGACCTGTAACCAAAAATGAAATCGATTTAAAGATTATTAAATTAGAAAACCTTCACAAAGTTTCAATAGGTAAAGGTTATGCCCGTATATCTAATAAAAATATTATCAATGAAATATCAGTGTTATTAAATATGGATATATCAGCTCAAAAATTCAAAGCTGAATATGACGAGCGTGAAAATATGCTTATTGTCGATCTTAGCACTGTCATATAAGGAGGAATTAATATGTATTTTTGGTTTTGGCTAGTATTAATTGTAATTGCAATTGTAATTGAAGTTTTAACTGCTACATCATTAGTTTCAATTTGGTTTGCTGTAGGTGCTGTTGCAGGATTAATTGCAAATCAGTTAAATCTACCATTTTTAACTCAAGCAATATTCTTCTTTATAACATCACTAATTGCTTTATTAACATTAAGGCCATTAGCTAAAGAATATTTAAGAGGAAACATTGTCGCAACAAATGCTGATCGTTTAATTGGAATGCACACAACACTTTTAAAAACATCAAAATTAGATCAGTATGGAGAAGTAAAAATTAATGGCATTACTTGGAACACAGCAAATGTTGACAACACTGAAATTGAAGAAGGATCTATTGTTTCAATCGTTGCACTTTCTGGTTCTAAATTAATCATAAAAAAACTATAAGGAGGGTTTATTATGTCAATACCACAAATTATTGGATTCGTAGTTATCTTAATTATTATCGCAGGTATTATTGGTTATAGTGTTCGAATCGTGCCACAAGCAAACACTTATGTTCTTGAAAGACTTGGTGCATATCATTCAACATGGACAACAGGACTACATTTCATGATACCATTTTTAGACCGTATCTCAAATAAAGTTTCATTAAAAGAAATTGTTAGAGATTTCGCACCACAACCAGTTATCACTAAAGACAATGTTACAATGATGATTGATACTGTTGTTTATCTTCAAATCATTGATGCTAAACTGTTCACTTACGGTGTAGAGCGTCCAATGAACGCTACTGAAAACCTTACAGCTACAACACTTCGTAATATTATTGGTGATTTAGAATTAGATGAGACACTTACTTCAAGAGATATTATCAATACTAAAATGCGTGCTATTTTAGATGAAGCTACAGATCCTTGGGGAATTAAAGTAAGCCGTGTTGAAGTTAAAAACATTATACCTCCTCACGATATTCAAGAATCAATGGAAAAACAAATGCGTGCAGAACGTGAAAAACGTGAAAAAATCTTAAACGCTGAAGGTGAAAAGAGTGCTTCTATCCTTCGTGCTGAAGGTGAAAAAGAATCAACTATCTTACGTGCAAACGCTAAAAAAGAAGCAATGATCGCAGAAGCTGAAGGTGAAGCTACTGCAATGGAACGTATCTTCTTAGCTCAAGCAAACGGTGTTGCAATGATTAATAACGCTAATCCTGGTAAAGCATTCTTAACTATCAAAGGTTTCGAAACTCTTGAAAAAGTTGCTGATGGTCAAGCTACTAAAATTATTATTCCATCAAATATTCAAGATATTTCAGCAACACTTACAAGTCTTGTTGAAGTAGTTAAAAAATAAATTAAATAAATAAAAGTTGTAATGATTAAGGAATTCTTCCCTTATATCATTACAACTTTTTATTTTATCTATATTATTTTCTTGGTCCTATTCCCATAGCTCTTTTTTTAGTTTGTGACTCTAATTGTGGTATAAATTTATTTAATGCATCCACTAATTTTTTACTACTACAACATGGTGACTTAATAAAATTTCCATCAATTAGTGCAAACCATAATTGATCACCCATCGTTTTTTCTTGTTTATAAGCCCACTCTTTAACTTCATCATACATTACCATTTGACAATTAACCTTATCATTTTTTAAATAGATAATTATGCGATCATTACATATATCAGCATATTTATCATTTGGTAATTTCCATAACATTGCAACACCAATAACTAATAATAACATCCCAACTATCATTAAAACTTTAGTTATAATTAATATTATAGCAATAGCAATTAATGCATAAATTGTAGTAAAGGGCTTAGAATATATACTTGTGTGAATATCAAGATTTGATGGCAAATCTTCTATTAAAAATTCATTTATTTTTTTCTCTATCATATTATTACCTCTTTTTATTTAAATATTATATCACGCAATTATTGAAAATACATATAAATTATAAACTACTTTAACTTTTGATATGCTATTTAATTTGCGATATTGTAAACAATACACCATTATCCATATTTTCAGCTTCAACTTTATAGCCATAAGTTGAACAAACACGATAAACAATTGATAATCCAAGTCCAAATTGTCCATCAGTTCCTTTTTCATATGGTCTAAATAATTTACTTATACGTTCTTCACTCATTAAAGGACCATCATTTGAAATTTGTATAGAATTTTGATTAGAAGTTATAACAATTTCACTTTGTGCATAACGCAATGAATTTTCTAATATATTTTCAATACAAATTCTCCAAGGTTCTTCTTCACCATGAAAGAAAACCGGTTGTAAAAAAGGAGTGATATTTAAATCTTGCCTAACAACTTCCATTGATAAAATTACTTTATTAATGATAACATTCATATTTAAAGTATTACCAACAGGTGCAATATCTTCCAAATATCCCATTTTATTAAGCATAAGTAGTGAATATACTTTCTTTTCAAGTCTTGTTGCATGCTCAATTATAACATCAACACTCTTATCCAAAGAATCATATGGGTATATTCCATCTTTGATACTTTCTGCATATGATTTAATTGTCGAAATTGGAGTCTTTAAATCATGAGATATATTTTGTATCATTTCATCTTTAACACTAACTTGTTGTTTTAATTCTTGTTGCATCTCTATAATTGCAAGTGCTAATTCACCAATTTCATCACGTCTATCAATTTTAAGGTCAGCAATTTGACCATTACGAATTTTTTCAATGTAATTTTTTATCTGATTGATTGGATGAATCAAAGAACCAACCCATAACATCAAAGTTACAAACAAAACACCTACTACAATAAACGCTAAATTAATAACTGAGTTCAATAAGGCATTTTTAAATTCGCTACGATAGGTATCATTTAATAGTGATACACAAATATAGCGATCACTCATTTCAGTAATAGTATATAAGATTCTTTGCCCTTTACTTGTATATACTTTATCATTAGAGCCAAAAGTATTATTGATAGTTTCCTTAGCGATTTTTTGTATTGTCATCTCATCGTAAAATGATGGTCCTATAACGTCAATTTTAACTAAATTTTCACTATATAACTGTTCTTTATCAATTATTAAATGAGTAATAATTGAATCAGAATAATCCTCTAATTCTTCAACATTTCCATCACTTTCATAATAATTAACTAAACTTGTTTGTGTTCTATCCAATATGCGATACATTTCAGAATCAACAAATGAATTGATATTATCTGATAAATAAACAAAGAAAAATAGTGCAAATACTGATACTGTTAAAAAGACAATTGTTAATAATTGTTGTGATAAATTAAGTTCTTTTACCCAAATCCTAATTCTTTTAATCATCCTAAACGATACCCAAAACCATAAATTGTTTGAATACTTAAGTTAGGCATTTTCTTTCTTAATCTACGTAAAGTATCGTCAACTACTCTATCTGAACCAAAATAATTAGTATCCCATACTTTTTCTAATATTAATTCACGCCCAAAAGCAGTACCTTTATTACGAATAAAAAGCATTAATAAATCAAATTCTTTAGTAGTAAGTTCAAGTTCAACATCATTATCGCTTACAACTCTTTGTACTTCATCAATTTCATATCCATCAACAACAAGTTTTACTAAATCATCGCGATAAGTACGTTTTATAATATTGTTTATTCTTAATACTAATTCCTTAGGTGAAAATGGTTTAGTAATATAGTCATCACTACCCTTTTCTAAACCAATAATACGATCAAATTCTTTATCTCTTGCCGACATAAAAATTACAGGAACATTTGGAGAACTTGCTCTAATGTCTTCAATCAGATCAAAGCCACTTTTATCGTCCAACATGATGTCTAAAACCCAAAGATGAACATCATCATCACTAGTGTGAACAGCAGCACTATCATACGTTAAATAAGAGCGTACTTCATAACCATCTTTTTCTAAGTATTTTTTTACAAGTTCATTTAAATCCTTTTCATCTTCTACAACTGAAATAACTTTTTTCATTTTATTTGTCCTCCAAATTTAAGATCCAATAAGCCATGTCACTTATTACTTTATACTCAACACACATATTTAATTCATAATCTGATACATCATTATTAATTGATTTAGTAAACAAATGATTAAGACCCTCATATTGTTTAAATGTTGCATTATCATAATCAATTAGTAAATCCTTTAATGATGAAAAATCGTCCTTTATCGTTAGTTGAAAATCATCATCACCATGCATTGCCAATATATTTACATCTAAATCATCAATAAATAATTCTGGTTTTGATTCATTTAAACTTTGCCAATACTTTGCACTCAGATTAAAATAAGTACCCTTACTATTACTATTTAATTCTTTAACTTGTTTAACCATATCATTTAACTGATTAATCGAATCATCTAATTGTTCTAATTCTAAGTCACTATTAATTATTTGTGTACTTAATTGATCATACATAATATCAATTAAGTCACGATTTGATCCTGCCATTAAAATAATATTATCAACATCATTTTCATAAGCAATCCTAAATGCTAACATAGCTCCTAATGAATGAC
Organism: uncultured Holdemania sp.; assembly: GCA_947037125.1. GTDB lineage: Bacteria > Bacillota_I > Bacilli_A > Erysipelotrichales > Erysipelotrichaceae > RGIG1896. Next base: position 65,437 of record CAMQTJ010000003.1, on the reverse strand, counting down.
CAACTATCGTAACATTTTCATAATCATCACCATACTTATCAATAATTAGTCCTACATCATCTAATATTTCATCACTAACACCAATATTATTAGTTGCAAGATGGGGATATGCATAATAACGCTTATCAAAACGAATACTTGCGATATCATAATCACTTAATCCATAAGCTATATCTCTAAATGGTTTTACACCACCAATACTAGCATTATAATCACTTTGACCAGAACCTTGTACTAAAATAACTAAATTTCGATAATCATTTTCGATTGGTTCATTTAAGACACCCTCTAACATTATATCATCATTAACTATTATAATTGATTCTTTAAAGCTAGTATTAGACTCTATTTGTTTATCTGGTATATGTTTAATTACAAATGAGCTAATTTCACTATTAACTGTTTGATATAATACTTGGCATTTACCTTGTGTATTATTAAAAATCATTACATTATCATTACTGCTTTCAAGTGAAATAAATTCACCACATTCATTATAAACAACATCTCTTAACTGATCACTTGTAATTGATTGTTTTAAATGATCTTGTAGATTATCGTAAATTAAATCAAAATCATTAGCAAGCAACATTTTTTCTAAATCAACATTACTACACGCACTTAATGTAAAAATCAAAAATAATATTATAATTTTCTTCAATTTAATACCTCGCTTTTATATAACTTTATAAGTTCATTATCACAATTATTCAGAATATTATTAAATGTATCAAAGCATTGTATATTTGAATCATTTAAAACTAAAACTTTATCAACAATATTTTTTAATTCATTTAAATCATGAGTAACAAAAACACAAGTAAAATTCATTGATTGTTGTAAGCTTTTAATTAATTTTAACAAACGATATTTTAAAACAATATCAAGATTACTAAAAGGTTCATCCATCAACAATATATCGCATTTTCTACAAAGTGCCCTAGCTATAGAAACTCTTTGCTTTTGCCCTGCTGATAATTGATTTGGATAAACATATAATTTATCACTAATTTCAAGTTGATCTGCAACTTGAACAACTGCATCTTTTATTTGTTTTTCACTAAGTTTTAAATACTCTAAGCCAAGCTTAATGTTATCATAAACATTTAAGTGATTTAAACAAATTGAAGTATCAAATACCATACTAATATTATATTTCGACCTAATATAATCATTAAGCGGCTTTTCATCATATAAGATTTCACCAAGATAATCATTATCATTAAGCAAAAGATTAACTAAAGTACTTTTACCACTACCTGAAAATCCTATGACACCCACAATTTCATTATCACAAATTTCAAAACTAATATTATTAAGTGCTTGTTTACTATTATAATATTTATAAACTTGTTTAAACTTGATGTTTACACCCATATTATCACCCACTATTAGTTTATCACATAATTGCTATAAAAAAAATGAAATCGTTAAGATTTCATTTCAATATATTCATCAACTTTACTTTTTAAAAGTGTAAAACTACATGGACCATTTTCTAAGAGAACTTTATTAAATTCTTTTAGATCAAATTTTTTACCAAGACTTTCAATTGCATGTGACTTTAATAAATTCATATTCATCAAACCAAATCCATAAGGTGCTAATAAACATGGATCATTAATAGCAAATTCATATAAAGATGTCGCTAATTCAATAGAATCATCAAAACCTAAAGTCTTATTATAGTTTTTTACATCATTAATAGACCAACCATAATAATTAACACCAATATCAATAACTGATTGTAATATATAACTCATTTCAACATCAATTTGTTTTAATCTAATAAGATCAGCATCATCATATAGCCATTCATAGCTCACCATTTGAGCATACATGGCCCAACCTTCACTATAACCTATATAACTTGTAAGTGTTCTAATAGGTGATGGAGATGTGTTTAAATAGCTTGTAGTTTGATATAAGTGACCAGCAAAGCCTTCATGAGCTAATGAAGTATATAAAAGTTCTAAATTATCTTGTACTGCATTAGGATTAATTTTAATTACATTTTCATTGATATTATCAAATTGCGGAATTAAATAATAAGCAATAGTAGCGTCGTTAGCAACCGTTGGATCTAAATATTTAACACTATACTGTGCATCAATAGCTTTTGGAAATTTATCATTTAAATTATTTTTAAATTCACCTAAAATATCCATTGGATCCATTGTTTCTAAATCATTTTCATACATTTTTTCAATAACACTTTGATTCTTTGTAAGAATACTAATATATTCACTTAATAATTGTTGTAAGTAATTATTTGCAATTTTATAAGTTTCATCAACACTATACATAGAACCTGTTTTACTTAAAAATAATGCTTCATAATATTCTTTACCATTTTCAACATTAAATATTCCTGATTGATTTTCATTACCTTTAAGACTTATTAGTGTATTTTTTACATTATCATATGCAACTAAAACTTCATCAATCACGATTGTTTTATTTTGTGCTGATAATTGATTAAACATATCATCTTCAATATTTAATTCACTAAGTTTATTATCGAAATCAGATATTAATTCATTATTTTCAACTTTACTTAAAAATTTATCAAGTTCTACAACTATTGCATCAACTGTTTTATCACTCATAAATAAACCTAATTCGGCTTGCTTATTTGTATAAGTTAGGGCATCTTGTAAGAAACGATCAACATCAGCTAATAAAACTAAATATTCTTGTGCATCCTTTAAATCATAAAACTTATATTCCATAAAATTAACTATTAAATTACTTGTTAATGAACTTGCAGGAGAAAATAAGTTATCATAATATTCGAATTCACTTAGCCCTAGTTGAATATTTAAGTAATCATTTAAAACATCATAATTAAATTGTTGTGTAGAATTTAATAATTCATAATCAAAATCATTTAATGATTTTTGTGTCTTAAGTAATGATTCATGGCTTGCATCAAAATTTTGTTCACTTATTTCGCCAAGTGTTAAAACGGGTTGAACTATATCATATTTTGATTTATCATAAAGGGAAAAATGCAAGCTTAGCGCATCACTTTCCATCGTTTCAACATACTCATCTATTAAGAATTTATCAAATGATTTTTGATAATCATTTTGTGCAATATCTGCATTTTTTAAGACCACATCTTTTTTCTTTTCACTGCTACAAGCAATAGTACTAAACAATAATATCGCTACTAGAAATACTCTTATTAATTTATTCATAAAATCTCCTTTATTTAATTATTCCACAATACTTTAATCTTTATCCATTTACTGTTATAATACCCCTATAGGAGAATTATATAATGCATAAGATTAAATTACAAGATTTACTAGAAAAACACATAGACATAAGCGAGTTTGATGAAATCGATGAATCAATCAAAGGTAAAATCAAACTTGTAATTATTTCAACACTTAAAGATAGAGCCTATGAAGCAATTAAAGTAATGATGAATGAAAAAAACATTCAGTTCACACAAAATTTATATCCAGAAATTGCTACCTCTACATTTTATGACTTTGATTTAGTTAAAGAACAAAATCGTTTTATTATTATTTTTACATTAGATACATATGCCGACTATGAAGAAGTATTTGAATATTTCGATGAATTATGTCAACAAATTGATCAATCGTTCACTGATATTATTACTGATTATTATGATCGTAATAACTTAAATCAATATCAAAGAATATACACTCATAACGAAAAAATTAATCAATCTACAATTAAAATCAAGGATTAAAAAAAGAGCTAACGCTCTTTTTTATTTATTGCCATTCATGATTATTTTACCAGAAATAATTGCACCTTGTAATACTGAAAATGTACCACATGTTATATCACCTTCAACTACCGCATTTTTTTGAAGATGAACATTTCCAACACAATTTATCCCACCTACAATTTTTCCATCAATAATACATTCAATAGCACTTACATTTCCATTTACAATTGAGTTGGCAGAGCAATTAAAATTTTTCAAAACAGCTATATCACCATTAACTTTAGCTTCTCTCATCACAAAATTGCCCGATTTAACATTACCATTAATTGTACCTGCTACTACTAAATCATAATCACAATTTAAATTACCATTTAAATCACCAAATAAATTTAAATTTCCATGAGATATAATATTACCTTCAATTGTAACATCATCATTTAACGTAGTTTCTTTAATATCAATTTTTTCTTCAACTATTTTATTTTCTGGTTGTATAACTTCTTCCATTTTATCAAATTGATCTATCTCATCTAATAAATTTTTTTCTTCTTCATTATTAATCTCTGTAAAATTTCTTGGTTTAAACATAATGTCTCCTCTTTAGTAATAATTACTATAATAAATATAACATAATTCTATAATTAATGCATTGTATTATAATAATAATTACAATCTATATCTTTATATACATACACTATTTAATTATCCTTTATATTGCATAAAAAAAGCTATAAAATATAGCTTTTTTTATAAAAATCATTAGATATTTTGATTATCTAAAAAATCAATAATTTCTCCAGCATTTTTAGATGGATTTGCTTTTTCAAAAACTTTAATTATTTTACCCATTTCATCAATAATAAATGTTGCTCTAACACAACCCATGTATTTTTTACCAAACAATATTTTTTCTTTCCAAACACCAAAATATTGCATTACTTCTGTATCAACATCTTGTAATAAAATAAATGGCAAATCATATTTAGCGATAAATTTTTGATGAGATTTATCATTATCTTTACTTATTCCAATAACAACACAATTACGATCTTGAAACAATTCAATTCGATCTTTAAAACTACAAGCCTGCGTTGTACAGCCTGGAGTATTATCTTTTGGATAAAAGTAGACAACTACTTTTTTACCTTTAAAATCACTTAATTTAACTTCATTATTATTACTATCTAATAACGCAAAATCATTTACTACAGTATTAATTTCTAACATAGTATCACCTCTATTTTATTATAACAACACTTCTATTTTTTGGCTACTTATATGCTCAAAAAAATATATCTGCAAACAAATACCATCAACAATTATTTCATCAATTACATCATGATCCTTTCTTACAGAATCAAATATCTTAATCGACTTAGTTTTTCCATAATTGAATGTTGATTTACTAGGATTAATATAAATATGAAAATCACCCATCTTATCTTTAAATTTCGTATTAGTTATTATATATTTAATTACTAAATCATCTAATATTTCAAAAGAAACTCTAGCATTAAATTCTTCATTATTATTGATATTAAAGGCATCACATTTTTTACGTAAAGAAATACATTTTTTCAATTGTTTAATTATACCCATATGATTGTTTTTACATGTATAATTCACATGATTTATTTTATCAGATAAATTATAAGTATTATGATAATAACGTTTAGTACGACAAAATTCTTGTCCACAATGAATAAAAGGTACCCCTTGAGAAAACATAATAATTGCATTTATTAACATAACTCTTTTTACAATCTCTTCTTCAGATTCATCAGTACAACACATCATAAGCTTATCAAATAATGTTGCATTATCATGACATTCAACATAATTAATACTTTGATGGATATAGTCGAAAATATGAAATTTAGTTTGATCAGCCATACCAGATAAACAATAGGTACTAGCTAAAGTAAATTCTGAGTTAATAGATGCATAACCACGACTTGAATATTCATTATCACTTGTACTACCCTTTATATGTTCTCTAAAATAATCATTAAAAAAAGCAACATTAGGCATTTTAGCACTATTTTGAATTGTAGCCTTTTCACTATCATCCATTAATGTAGGCATATTCCAACCCTCACCATAAATCATGATTGAAGGATTAATTTTGTTTAAAGTATCATAAATTAGGTTCATAGTTTCAATATCAATAATTCCCATTAAATCAAATCTAAATCCATCAACACCAAAAGTATTAACATAATACATACATGTATCAACAATATATTTTTGAAACATTTTACTTTTTGAATCTAAGTCATTTCCACAATAAGAACCATTAGATAATTGATTATCTTTATATCTAAAATAATAATATGGAACTACTTTATTAAAACTACATAAATTAATATCATAGCAATGATTAAACACAACATCTAAAATAACCCCCATGCCATGTTTATGAAATTTATTGACTAATTGCAAAAATTCTAGATTACGTGAATCATCATCAAGTTTTGTAGCATAACTACCTTCAAGTGTCATATATTGAAATGGATCATAACCCCAATTATATTGGTAATCAGGATATAATTCATCAACCGTAAAAAAATCATTTACCGGTAATAATTGCACATGACTAAAACCTAAATCACATAAATAATCAAAACCTACTGGTTGATTATTAAGTTTAACACCCTCTTGAATCATCCCTAAAAACTTACCTCTATTTTCAAACTTCACTTTATCATCCATCGTAAAATCACGAACTGAAGCTTCATAAATTATTGCATCACAGTAATTATTAATTTTATTTTCTAATGTAATCTTTTGATAATTACTTTGATCAACTACCATGCTTTTTACTCCGTTAGCATTACTACATTTACCATAAGGATCAATCGCTTCATTTATTTCATTGTTAACATTAACTAAATACGTATATAAAGCTAAATGTAAATATTGATTTAACTCAATTTCATATACCCCATTATCACCTAATATTAATTCATGATAACTAATTTTATTTTGATACTCTAATTTTAAAGTAACACTAATTGCTGTAGGTGCAAATAATCTAAATAATGTTTTATCATTACTTACGATACTACCTAATTTACCATCATCGTAATAAAACTCATTAAAAATATCGTTTTTTACAATAAAACGATAATTAAGTGGTGCACGATATCCTTTTTCACATCCTAAAATATAAGTTTGATTCATTTCTATTGGTTCATCGCTTATCAATGAATAACTAACTTTATCATCTGATACTATAGTTGATATTATTTTACAATTAATTATTGAATTATTATGACTCAAATAAAAATCTTTTATCTTACCCCCATAAAATATTGTTGATACATCAACATTTATTAAACATTTATCATCGTAATATGCTTCTATACTATTTTTCATGTAAATACCTCACCTTTATTTTATACCAAATTCACCGTTATTAATACATTTACTTAATATTTTATGCATTATTTTATAAAAAGTATATAATATATATAAAAGGAGTAAAACTTATGAAACCAACTATTGCTATTACAATAAGAAATTCTTATTTTGAAGATACACTAAAATACCACTGCAATCAAGCATATATTAATGCACTTGATAAACTTGATTGTAACTATGTAATAATTGCACCAAACTCAAATCACGATTATAGTTACCTATTAGACTTTTGTGATGGACTATTAATAAATGGTGGTGATGATATTGATTCAATTTATTTTAATCAACCACTTCACAAAACAGCAACACTTGTTAGTGCATCAATTGATGAAATGGACTTTGCATTAGTTAAATTATTTTCAGATAATAAATTACCAATTCTTGGTATATGTCGTGGTCTTCAAATCATTAATGTATTCTTTAAAGGAACATTAATCCAAGATATCCCATCACAATATCAAACAGATATTAATCACAGCAGAAATGATTTAAAGGATCAATTTGCACATCAAATCGATATTGCACCAAATACCTTTTTATCTAGAATATTTGGTACAACAACAAACATTAATTCTATCCATCACCAAGCAATAAAAGATGTCGCAAACAACTTTAAAATTGTTGCAACAAGTACTGATGATATAGTTGAAGCAATTGAAAAAGATAATATTATAGCAGTACAATTCCACCCTGAATTATTATTACAAGATGAAAGATTTCATCAAATATTTGTATATTTTATTGATTTATGCAATAAAAAATAATTATAAAAAAATCCTACATTTAAACTTGTTAGGATTTTTTTATTGTTATATAATGTTTTTCAATCTTGAATATAAATATTGTAGATTGAAAAGAAGATTAAATTGTGCCTTCATTCATATATCGAAGGCACAATCATCAAAATTCTTTAATTTAAATCAATAAAAATAAACGCAAGCAATTATACTTATGACCATTACTGATCTATAATACATTTATTTAATATCAATTTGATTTCTTTGCTATTTCACGAAGCTCAAAACAAAATTCTGCACAATTAATCCTGCCATAATTGCTTACATTACCAGCTGTCATTATTCTTTTAAGGCATTCTGGGACACCAATTTCACTTTTAAAATGTATTCTTTCTTCTGGTCCCCATGCACCTTGTTTTTGATTATTTTCATGAACTTTAAAATCAACATTGCTAGAAGTTAAAATATAATCCATTGCCATTTTCTTTTCTTCTTCATTTTCAAAATACACTTGATTTTTTTTACCATAAATAAGTTTACTCATACTAATTTCACCTCTTTTCCTATTAGTTAATACATTTTATATTATATACTATAAAACGTTATAAACCTATAACAGGAAAGTCAATTATGCAATATAGTGTAAATTAATAGCATTAACAACACTTGAAAAGTCTAAATCAGAGATTTTCAAAACATTTTCATTATCAAATCCTACGTTTAATACAAACAAAAAATTATAAAAATCGTAGATTTTTTCAACATTTTGACTTAGCAAGTTATCTTCAATTCTACTAGCCTTTGATAGTAAGAGTAAATGTTGATATTGTTCACTAATTTCTTTAGTGTTAGCATTAGGGTGCGCATAGTTATAATGTTGAGTTGGTGTGAGTGCGATTAAATTTTCTAAATAAGCCGATATATCTTGAAACTCAGCTTCAGGGAAAATATGATGCATGTTTGTCGCTTTATCCTCAACATGTCGTTCCTCTATATGCTCAGTAATACCATTTCTATAGTAATGATTGAACTTACGAAGGTAATTTTTGGCTTTTACTGATTGATACTTATAATATGCGTCATTAACATTAACTGAATGTTCAATTAAATATTCCTTACGTGTAGTTCCTTTTGGTTTATCAGCATATACGTCTCTAAAATTATTTCTATTATACATTAACATATCATATGTAATTTTATCTTTAGACATATAACCTCTTTCTGTACCATAGGAATTTTTAAAATATGCAAGTGGATTTAGAACCTTATTGAATATACGATTACATTCAACTTCTCCATTAATTTTTGTATTCATTATTGTAAAATCAGAAAAAAGTTTTTTGATATCTTTATAAGAAGATTTATTCGGTGTTAGAAAAAAATCATCAAAATATTTAATTATTCCACTATCAGACAATGTCTTTTCTATATATGTTTTAAGAAAGAATAACGCATTTTTCTCCCTTAATGCAATATATTCTAATATTTCAAAATTCCCAACTGTATATAAATTTCTATTACCTTTTTTCCCCTTAATTAACACCCCGGCAGTTGCAAATAATTCCATTGGTTGTTGAAAAAACTTATCATACTCATTTTTTGCAGCTTGATTTTCTACTCCAGGTTTTTTAAAAATAACCTCAACATTTTCAATTGTATATTTATAATGCCAAATATCAGGTGTAGTAAATGTGCTACTTGGATGTTCTATCTCATAATTATAAATACAATCTGCTACAACTGTTAAAACATCAGAAGCACATTTTTGATCTATCCATCTTCCATTACCACTTTTTCGAATATCGTAATTATTATTATTACAAAATTCTAATATATTTTGCTGAGTTATCATAATAAATCCTCCTTATTAAAATAATGATAAATACATATATATTTTCAATAATTGTCAGTTTCTACTTTTCTTCTCGAAGTAATCCATAAAAGAATACAGAACATGCATCAACATTTAATGAACGTGTTTGATAGTTTCTTGCTATTTGATAAAATTTTCGATATTCTTCAGTTGAAAAATAAATAAGTTGTTTACTTGTAGGTTTGATATTATCTTTTGGTGTTAGAATTGCTAACGAACCGTTAACTATAATACCTTTTGGCTTTTTAATCATTCTGGGCTTGTATGTCATATTAGGAGTTAGATAAATATTTTCAGTTTCAATATATTTATTTACAACAAGATTTACTGCTATTTCTTTACTAATATAGGAATCATACCCTGCAACATCTACAACCTCTGTTCCCTCATCATTAATATTTCTTGATTTAAGAACACGTATTTCACCGCTACTTGTAAGATATTTATTAACAATTTGACGATCCCTAAAAACATCAAAAACATCAAATTCTAATTTTAGTGATACTTTATCAAAAAGTTCATCTCTATATATAATCCAGTATGGAAATTTTTTATCAAAAATGTAACTTTGATCTTGGAATAAAGTCCTTTTATGAGTATATGAAGTTACTTTTGTCTTGTTTGGAGCAGAATTATTGTTTATAAATAAAGCAATAGTTTCAACAAGAACACCAGGAAAACCTTTTTCTCCAAAATCTATAATTTGTTCTACTGATTTTTTCGAAAGATACTCTCTAGAGTCCCTAAATTCTGGTGTATTAAGAATGAATTTAGGAAAAACTAATGAAACATAGCTAGCTATTGACAATGCTTTGTCTAAAAAATACGAACAAATATTTGTTGTATTTTTATTGATAGCACTTTCTCTATAGACGTTTAGTGAGGAATCTTTACTTTTCAACTTAAAGAAAGGCGGGTTACCAATAACATAATCATATTGATTTTCAAATTCATGCAATAAAAAATCATCATTTATATAATTAATAGTAACTTTATTAAGTAAATTATACTTACTTAATAATTCTTTCAATATTCTAATACTAACTGTATCAATATCTACAACATCAAGTATAATATCTTTTTCAGTAAATTTTTCTATTATTAACGGAATAAAGTTACCAACACCAACAGAAGGCTCTAGTATTCTAATTTTTTTTTTATCTGTTGAAGGTAAATTTTTTAAAATTTCAGTTATTAGAGCTTTACTTGTGAAAAATGCAGCATTATCCGTGCGTGAACTATTAGATAACTCTGCTATTTTTCCTAAAGTAGCAATCGAAAGGTTAAATTTATTTTCTTGTATAAAAGATATTAATATATCAGCATTAGAAAATTCATTTTCTTCTACTAATATATTAATCTCTGATGTTCTAAGTGTATTAAAACCTAGTCTATATTTTATTTTGCTCGCTATTTCCTTAAAGATAGCAGTGGGAACAGCCTCTCCTAGCGATTGTCTTATCTTAATCTCTTCTTTCTTTAAAAATTTTATTTTATCTATAGTCGAAAATTCATTTAACAACTCTACATCCGTCGTAACCCATTTAAATGTTTTAGGCACAGTCATCATACACATTAGCTCGCTTATACTGAAAACTCTATCATCTTCCGGATGAACAGTGTTTTGACTCGCAAGTTGATCGTTTCTTGTATGAATGCATGGTCCAACTTTATCCCAATATTGTCGTTTGTATTTATCACCATTTTTTTGTTGATTAATAACTAATTCACCATTTTTTATTTGATGTGGTTTTTTAAAATCATCTTCATTTTCAAATGCAGATTCGCCCTCATTTAAATCGCAAATCCAACTTCTCATATGTTCTGGATAAGTCCTAAACGCATGATAGATATCATCAGGGTCAATTTCTCCGAACTCATTTAGTGGTTTAAACTCTCCGATTACTTCTCTTAATGTTTTTTCTTGTTTTAATGATGGATAAATTTCAAAAGGCGAAATATCATCAGCTAATTCATTAATAACTCCAATAACTACTGTCCTTTGGCGTCTAGAACAAGCACCATAATCTTTAAAATTAATATTTTTAGAAATATAAGAATACATATCTCCTAAGTTTTTTTGTATCGCATCCGCAATGCTCTTATCAACTCCATCAACATCTGTACAAACAGTTTTCATAAATGCAGCAACATTTTCAAATATAAAAAATCTAGGTTTTATTTCTTTAATTAATTTTATCGACTCAATCACCAAAGAATTTCTAATAATTTCTGTATCTGTTTTCTTATGATTAGCAATAGACATACCCTGGCATGGTGGTGTTGCTATAACCACATCAACACGTTTTAATTGCTCTTTTTTCTTCCACATATTAATTTCAGAAAGTAGTGCATTCTTGGTTTCTAATGTTGAAATATCACCACAAATATATCCACTCTCATATTTACATTTATTATTGAATTTTTGAATTTCGAGCCTTCTTGGAATTAGTTCGTTTGTAGCAACACATTCAAAGCCTTCTGATTTGAAACCATAGCACCCAATTCCTGCACTACTAAATAAACTTATATATGTTAATTTTGAATTTTTCATTATTTCTCCTACTTTTCATTAATTAAATCTAATTTTTATCCGGAACAATTTCCATAATTTCTGAAATATCACACTGAAAAGCTGAACATATACGAACTAATACATCCATACTCACATTTTCATTTCTACCTAACTTAGCTACTATAGTAGGATTCAAATTAGCAAGTTCTCTTAAATCTTTCTTTTTCATATCTTTATCAATTAGTAATTTCCACAATTTTTTATAGCTTATAAGCATTTTTTAATCCTCATTCCCCAGTATAACTCTATTAATTATAACACATAAACTATTTTTACACATATAATAAATATTGATTTATGGATTTATTATACCACTTTAAGTATTATTTATTGTAATTAAATAACACTTTTCAAAAAAAAACTTCAAAATTAAGTTAAATATCGAAGTATTTAAAAGTAAACGCATAATAATTTTTTCCATAAATATTATTTTGTTCTATATCAATTTAATCTTGAATCCATGTAGTTGATATATAAGCTAAAACATTCATAATTAACGTTAATACTACAAAAGCAATTAAAACAACTTCAATTATTGGTAAGATATTTTCAAAACTTGCCATATCGTTAATTTTAACTAAATGACTTTGATACATAATTTGAAATAATAATACTAAAACAGCACTACTAAGTCCTATCAAAGTTTGTTTCATTCCCTTATTTCTATCACCAGCTTTATATTTATAATAACTTTCAAATGGCATTACTAAAGATAACATCGCTAAAATAAGACTTAAAACATTTAATATATCATAAAACATATTTTTCCCCTTTTCATATCATATAATAAGCATGATTAACTATTATATATACATATTTTATTGCTACAATGTATTAATTATAACATAAATAAAATATCATATCACAATCAAAATAACTGTTTCTTTTCAATACTTTGATATCATATTAAATAAATTAATTTATACCTTAAAAAATTTAATAATAACTAAAATAAAACGACACTTACAAAATGTCGTTTTAATAATTAATTAGATTGCTTTTGTATATTGTTTTAACCAAACTTTTTCATCATCATTTAAATATGGTGAAATTTTTAAATAAACTTCATTGTGATAATCATTTAATTGTTTGATTTCTTCATTATTTAAATATTGCTTATCAATTGAATCTAAATCAATAGGTGCAAATGTAATTGTATCTAAGTACATAAATTGACCATATTCATTTTTATTACCTTTAGTTACAATTAATTCATTTTCAATTCTAACACCCATATCATTAGGTAAATAAATACCAGGCTCATTTGTAATAATCATACCATGTTCAAGACGTGTGTCTTCACTACGAGCTATTGATTTTTGCCATCTAAAACCATGAGGTCCTTCATGAACACCTAAAAGATAACCAATACCATGACCTGTTCCACATTGATAATCTAAATCATGTTGCCAGATTGGATTACGAGCTAAGATATCTAAGTTTTGACCCGTACAACCATATAAAAACTTCGCATTACTTAAATTAAGCATTCCCTTTAATACAATAGTAATTAATCTTTTCCATTCAGGTTTAATATTACCTAATGCAATAGTTCTTGTAATATCTGTTGTTCCTTGTAGATATTGACCACCTGAATCAACTAAAATAATCCCATCTTTTTTAATCATTGAATGTTTTTCTTTTGTAGCACTATAATGCATTGATGCAGCATTTTCATTTACGGCAGCAATTGTAGAAAAACTTGAATCAATTGCACCCATTTCTTTTCTTAAATTTTCTAAATAATCAGATGCATCTATTTCACTTAATTCTTGTTTATCATAATTATGTTTTAACCAATACATAAACTTAGTAACACATACACCATCAATAATATGAGATTGTTTTACGTTAGCTATTTCCACTTCATTTTTAATTGCCTTGGCAAGTACAATTGATGATGGTTGATTAATCATTGTATTATTTTTATTTAAAACATTAAGCATTGAATAACTAGCTTTAGTACCATCTAACCAAATTGTTTGATCTTTGATATTAGCTAAATCATTGATAATATCAAAATAATCATGTAATACAACATTATTATCCTTAAAGTATTGAAGCATTTGTTCATCAAGTTTACTCTTATCAATATATAGTTCTACACCATCTTGTGATATTACACAATAAGATAGTACAACCGGTGTATGTAATACATCATTACCTCGAATATTTAATAGCCAACAAATTTCGTCTAATGCACATGTAATATGTTTAGTACAATTGTTTTTTTCCATTGCTTTTTTCACATCATTTACTTTATCAAAAAGTGATTTTCCACAATATTTAATATCTAAGATAAATGCTTTATCTTTTGGTAATAATGGACGATTATCATAAACTAAATCAATTAAATCTTCATTATCTTTAATTAAAGCTTTCTTAAACTTCGCAACATTTTCAACACTTTTACCCATGTTTGCACTAACACACTTACCATCAAAACCAACGTAATTATTTTCATTTAAATTTTGTTTAATAAAATCTAATATTGATATAGTATTTTCAACACCCATTTTATAAAGAGTAATACCCGTATTTTCTATTTGTTTTGATGCTTGAATAAAATAACGACCATCAGTCCATAAACCTGCTTGATCTTTTGTTATTACAACAGTTCCAGCTGAACCTGTAAAACCTGAAATATATTCACGACACTTAAAATAATCACAAATATACTCACTTTGATGATAGTCGGCAGTTGGAACTAAATAAACATCAATATTACGTTCAACCATTAATTTTCTTAATTTTTCAATTCTTGTTTTAATCATATATTTACCTCGCTTTACTGATTATTATTTTACCACTTTTTTAATATAAGTTCATCATTATCTATTATTATTTATACTTTAAATATTAAAAAGCAATATAATTGACTATTTATTAAATCAAGTATATAATTTAGACACCCTATAGGGGTGGGAGGTATTATGAATAAATATGAAAATAAAGTAGATGGTATAACCTGTTATGCTTGTATTGCATCTATTGAAAAAGAATTAAATCAAAATAATTCAATAAGCAATATTACATTACCACTTCATAGCAAAGTGTTAAGCTTTGATTATGAAAGTGATGTTGATATAAAAGTAATCGAGCAACAAATTAATAATCTAGGTTTTAAAGTTACTGATAATAGTCAAAAAGATGATTCATATAGTGATGAATTTAAACAATTATATAATAATACAATTATATCTTTAGTTTTTGGTATTCCTTTATTTTTAATTGCTATGTCACATATGTTTAATTATCCATTACCAAGTATTATTGATATGCATAAGTATCCACTTAATTTTGCTTTAATTCAATTTATGTTAACACTACCTATTATAATTATTAATAAACATTATTTTATAAATGGTTTTAAAAGTTTAATTAATAAACATCCCAATATGGATGCATTAGTTGCAATTGGAAGTAGTGCTGCACTAATTTATGGGATTATTACTTTATTTTTAATAAGTACTGCAATGTCTAATAATGATATGGCAAATGTGATGATTTATGTGAATGATTTATATTTTGAAACAGCTGCAATGATTATTGTTTTAATCAATATTGGGAAAACATTAGAAGCTAAATCAAAAAAGCAAACATTTAAAGCAATCAATAAATTAATTGATTTAAACCCAACAGTTGCGACAGTTGAAAAAGATGGTGTACAACATACTGTTTTAGTTGAAGACCTACAAATTAATGATATATGTATTGTTAAGGCGGGGGAAAAAATCAGTGCTGATGCAATAATAATTGAAGGTAGTACAATGGTTGATGAATCAATGATTAGTGGGGAGAGTGTTCCTGTTAATAAAAAAGTTGATGACAAAGTAATTCAGGCTACTTTAAATTTAAATGGCAATATTAAAATCAAAGTATTAAAACTATCAAAAGATTCTCAAATATCCCAAATCATTAAATTAATGGAACAAACATCTGCCTCAAAAGCTGATATTGCAAACATTGCAGATAAGATAACATTATACTTTGTACCAACAGTTATTATTATTTCACTAATAACTTTAGTTACATGGTTAATTATGGGTTATCCTTTAACAACAGCTTTAAATATGTTTATTGCCGTATTAGTTATCTCTTGTCCATGTGCCCTAGGTTTAGCGACACCTACAGCTATAGTTGTATCAAGTGGTAAAGCTGCTTTAAATCATATCTTAATCAAGTCTGGTAAGGCCTTAGAAAATGCTTGTAAGGTTGATACAATAATATTAGATAAAACAAATACTATGACTTATGGTAAACCTGATGTTAGTGACACTTATTTTATTAGTGATAATGCATTACAAATTGCCTATTCATTAGAACTAAAAAGTTCACACCCTTTTGCTAGTCCTATTTGTGACTTTAGTAAGTTATCAAATATCACACCTTTAGTATT
This sequence comes from uncultured Holdemania sp., assembly GCA_947037125.1. Taxonomy (GTDB): domain Bacteria; phylum Bacillota_I; class Bacilli_A; order Erysipelotrichales; family Erysipelotrichaceae; genus RGIG1896. The sequence goes on along the minus strand of CAMQTJ010000003.1, from coordinate 48,718 downwards.
AAATTCATATCAAGAAGTAATCGGTTATGGAATTAATGGAACACTTGAAAATAATGATCCAATAAGTATTACAAATTATGATTACATAAAATTACACAATATTGATGATAGTGATATAAACAATATGGCTACTAATTATCTTAAAATGGCTAAAACAATATTGTATATTAGTCATAATCAAAAAGTAATTGGTTTAATTACTTTAACGGATAAATTAAAAGAAACAACAATAAAGGCAATTGAATTATTTAAACAAAGTAATATTGATGTTATTATGTTAACAGGTGATAATTATAATGTCGCAAAACAAATAGCTGATGAATGTAATATAACTAATTTTAAGGCTAATTGTAAACCTGAAGATAAACATATTGTTATTAAACAATTACAAAGTGAAAATCATAAAGTTATGATGATTGGTGATGGTATTAATGATGGTCCATCCCTTGCCTTAGCAGATGTTTCTGTTGCCATATCAAATGGTTCAGATATAGCCATTGAATCAAGTGATATAGTATTATTGAGTAATGATTTAATTGATGCTTATAATGCAATTAATTTAAGTAAACAAACATTAAAAAACATTAAACAAAACTTGTTTTTTGCCTTTATCTATAATATCATTTGTATACCAATTGCAGCAGGTCTTTTATTTATACCATTTGGTATTAAATTAAATCCGATGATAGCATCTATTTCAATGTCATTAAGTTCAATTTGTGTTGTAACCAATGCTTTAAGATTAAATAGTTTTAAAATGATAAAATTAAATAAGAAAAAAGAGGAAATAATTATGAATAATTTAAAAACAATTAGCTTTACAGTAAGTGATATGATGTGTAATCATTGCAAGATGACAATTGATAAAGTCCTAGTAACTTTTAACTTAGATTCTTATGATATCAATATCGATACTAAAATAGTTACAGTAACAACTAATGATGAAACATTACTACCAGCAATTAAAAGTGCAATTAGTGATAAAGGTTTTAAGGTACAAGATTAATGAAAGCCGATAAAGATAAAGTAGTACCCCTTTTAAAAACTGCCAAGGGACAACTTGAAGGTATCATAAAAATGGTAGAAGAAGATCGTTATTGTTGTGATATATCGAATCAATTACTTGCGACATCATCAATAATATTAAAAGTTAATCAAACAGTATTAAGAGCACATATTGAAAATTGCTTAAAAGATGCAATCATCGAAGATAACTTAGATCAAAAATTAGATGAAGTAATGAAACTTATTTCAAAGGTGAATAAATGATTAATAATAAACTAAAAAAATATATTGATGAAAATATTTTGATTCAATATCAAAATTATGATAAAGCACATAATTTAGACCATATAAATGATGTTATACACCAAAGTTTAATTATCGCAAAAAACTATGATGTGAACTATGATATTGTTTATACAGTTGCAGCATTTCATGATTTAGGATTAATTCATGGAAGAGAAACACATCATATTACATCAGCTCAAATGATGAAAGAAGATAAATTTATTATTGAATTTTTTAGTGATTTAGAAATTGATATTATGGCACAAGCCATAATAGATCATCGAGCTTCATCAAAAAATCCTCCTGTATCAATCTATGGTTGTATTGTAAGTAGTGCTGATAAAACAATTGATATTGATAAAATAATTAATCGTTGTACTGACTTTGGTAAAAGTATTTCACCTGAATTAAATTTTATTGATAGTTATCAAAGAACTTATGAACATTTAATTGATAAGTATAGTGAAACAGGTTATATGAAATTACCTATTGTAAGTGATAGAAATATGTTGCAATTAACTAATTTACGTAATCTTATAAAAGATCAAAAAGCCTTAAAACAAAAATGTTTCTTAAGTTATTTTAAAGGTGTTATCTTTGATTTTAATGGGACATTAGTCTTTGATGAACCATATCATTTAAAAGCATGGAATGAAACATTAAGTAGCTTAAACTTACCAATTATGAGTGCTGAAGATCATAAAAACTTAACAGGTAAAACAAATAAAATGATTCTTAAAAGTTATATTGAATTAAGTGATGAAGAATATGATTATTACTCTAAATTAAAAGAAGAATTATATCGTAAACAAATAGTTGAAAACAATGTATTACTTGTGGATGGTGCATATGAATTATTTGATTTATTAAAAATGAACAATATAAAATTTACTATAGCTTCAGCATCAATTAAAGAGAACATCGATTTTTTCTATGAATATTTCAACTTAAATAAATATATGACTTATAGTGATATCATTTATGATAATCATACATATAAAAATAAAGTTTTAATGTTTATTGATGCTGCAAATAATCTTAAGACTAATATTAATGAAACATTAATCTTTGAAGATTCTATAACTGGAATCAATTGTAGTTTTGAAGCAGGATTTAATAATGTTATAGCTGTAAAAGATAAAAAAAAGGATTCATTTAAGAAACCTTTAATCGCTACTATCAAGGACTTTATTTAAGTCCTTTTTTAAATGTCTTTTTAAAAATATATAAAAGGTTATTGTTGTAACAATAGCTGCAATTATATCAGATACAGGACCTGCAAAAAAGATAGCGAACACTTTAGGTGCATCATGTACAAATGAGGCCACAATTAATGATATATCAAATGCGAATTGTGTATTCCCAATAGTTAAAGGAAATAGATAAATAAAAGGTATTAATAAAATTAATTTTCTAAAGACTGCCATAAATACCGATATTTTAGCTTGTCCAAGCGCCATAAATGCATGTTGACAAGACATTTGTGCACCATAAGACATTCCACCAATTATATAAATTCTAACTGCCCATGTAGTAAAGATTAATGTATCTGGATCATTTACAAACATACGAGTAACATATGGTGCAAATAAAATAATAAAACCGCTGACAATAATTGAATAAGCAAATGATATAATAAAAGATAATTTTATTGCCTCACATACTCTTACATAATTTTTAGCACCATAATTATAACTAATAATTGGTTGTGCACCATGAGTAATACCATGAAGTGGTAAAGTTACAAGCTGATATACACTTAATATAACAATCATAGCACCTACTGCAAGTGTACCGCCATATTTTTCAAGCTGGGAATTAAAAACAATTTGCACCAAACTTTCTGTAGATGACATAATAAATGGTGATAAACCTAAAGCACAAATTCCTAATACAATTTTAAAGTTTAATTTAAAATATTTTCTTCTAATTTTAATTGTGCTTTTTTCTCCAAATAAAAAACTTAATACCCAAACACAACTAACTCCTTGTGATATTATGGTAGCTAACGCTGCACCCTTTACTCCCATATCAAAACCAAAAATGAAAATAGGATCTAATATTATATTTAATAATGCTCCAATAAGCACACTTTTCATACCAATTTCCGCAAAGCCTTGTGTGTTAATATATGAATTCATACCCATCGCTATTTGAACAAAGATTGTTCCTAAACTATAAATCGTTATATATTCAATCGCCATTGGTAAAGTTTGACCATTTGCTCCAAATAACAATAATAAGGGTTCATTAAATAATAAAATAATTATTGTTATAATAATACCTGATGAAATAAGCAAAACAAATGAATTAGTCATAATGTTTTCGGCACCATCACTATCATTTTGACCAATTTTGATTGCCGCTAAAAATGAACCACCATTACCAAACAATTGTGTAAATGCCATTATAAATGTAATGATTGGAAGTGCAACACCTAATGATGCCATAGCAATATTACCATCTATCATTTGTCCAATATAAATACGATCAACCAAGTTATAGATAATATTTATGAGTTGTGCAACAATTGCAGGTATTGCAAGACTAATTAATAAACCTGGTATTTTTTTATATTCTAAATCTTTAGTTTTTTCCATAGTACACCAACTTTTCATTGTTATAATACTCTTAATTAAAGTTAAATGCAAATAAAAAAGAACCCTAATATAATAGAGTTCTAAATATAATTTAAATGTAATATTAACCGATGTCTTTAGACAAGTGTTTTTTATAAAAACGATAAAACACAGTTGTTGTGACAGCAGCAGCTAATATATCTGATACAGGTTCTGCAAAAAACACTGCAAAAACTTTAGGTGCATCATTCACAAATGATGTAACTGTTTGTGACATTGAAACAGCTATTTCTGTATTACCTATTGTCATTGGAAATAAGTAAATGAATGGTATTAATAAAATTATTTTTCTAAAAATAGCCATCATTAGTGATATTTTTGCTTGTCCACATGCCATAAATGTTTGTTGACAAGCTAATTGTGCACCAAAAAATAATGCACCGAATAAATAAATACGAACTGCCCAAGTAGTAAACTCAATAGTATTTGGGTCATTTGAAAACATTCTAAGTACAAATGGTGCAAATAGCATAATACTTCCTGCCATCAAAAACGAATATGTTAAGGAACTGATAAACGTAAGTTTAAATGTTTCTCTAACGCGTTCATAATTTTTAGCTCCATAATTGTAACTTATAATTGGTTGAGCCCCTAAAGTTATACCATTGATAGGCATATTTATTAATTGATATAAACTAAGTAGTACAATCATTGATCCAACAGCCATTGTACCCCCAAATTTATCTAATTGTGAATTAAATGAAATTTGTAATAAACTTTCTGTAGAAGTCATAATAAATGGAGAAACACCTAATGCACAAATAGCTCCCACAACTTTTAAATCTAATTTTAAATAATTTTTTCTAATTTTAATTGTACTCTTTTTACCAAATAAGAAAATTAATACCCAAACAGCTGAAACACCTTGTGAAATGATAGTCGCTAAAGCTGCACCTTTTACACCCATTCCAAATCCAAAAATAAAGATTGGGTCTAATATAATATTTAAAACAGCTCCAATTAATACACTTTTCATTCCAACTTTCGCAAATCCTTGTGTATTAATATAAGCATTCATTCCCACTGCAATTTGCACAAATACTGTACCTAAACAATAGATTTCAATATAATCAATTGCTAAAGGCAATGTTTCGGCATTTGCACCAAACAATAATAGTATTGGTTCCTTAAACATTAATATCGCTATGGTAATAATAATACCTGAAGCTACTAATAATACAAATGATGTTGTCATTATTTTCTCAGCGCCATCTTTATCATCTTGACCAAGTTTAATTGCAGCAAGTGGAGCACCACCATTTCCTAGTAATAATGTAAAAGCCATGATAAATGTTACAATTGGTAAGGCTACCCCTAAAGATGCCATAGCTACTGTTCCATCTGCCATTTGACCTATATAAATACGATCGACTAAGTTATAAATAATATTTACTAATTGTGCTATAATTGCTGGAATTGCCAGACTAAATAGTAAACTTGATACTTTTTTCGTTGCTAAATCTTGTGTTTTTGCCATAATACACCAACTTTCATAAAGGATATCATACTACTTTTTGCAATTAAAAACAATAAAAAATAGATAAAATATAATTATTTTATCTATTTTCATTTTTTATATTTATAAGTGATATTTGAATGTTTATAATTTTGCATATATCTTACGATAAAATGTACTAATCAAATGAATAAATATCATTTATTTTCATGTTTATATTATGAACACCAATCTTAATAGTTGGTTTATGTTCACCATGAAAATCACTACCACAAGTTATTTTAAGGTTATAATTTTTCGCAATATCCAAATATTTATTTATTGCACTATCATTATGATAGCTACTATATACTTCTATTCCATCAATTCCTGATTTTATACATTTTATTAAATCTTGATCATCTTTAAAATTCAATAATGGATGGGCTATAAAAGCTAGACCATTTTGAGAATGAATAAAATTTAATATTTCGTCAAAACCAATATTAATATTTTTTACATATGCAACTTTTCCTTGTGAAAAATAATCCCAATAAAAATTAACGTTACTATTATCACTTCTAAATCCACCATTAATATATGGCTTTAACCAATCACATTCATCGTAAAGATGTGATTTAATAATTGCAGCACATAAATCTTCAGGAACAATTATATTTTTAACCAATACACTTTCAAGCATATCATCACTAAATTCTACATTAAAATATTTTTCAAACAAACGTACTTGTTTTAAAGTATTGAGTTCATTTTGTCTAAGGTAGTAATTTTCTATAAAAGTAAAGTATTCATCTTCAACATTTATATTATAGGCAAGTAAGTGAAAATCAATTCCATTATATACACAATCAATCTCAATACCTTTAATAACTTTTATACCATATTGTTTACCACATTCAATAGCCCTTATACATCCTTTAACACAATTATGATCTGTTATTGCAATTGTTGTACAATTATTATTTTTAGCCATTTTTATTAAATCTTCAACACAATATGTTCCATCTAAACTATAATTTGAATGAATATGAAAATCGTACATAAATACCTCCTATTTAATAATATAATTTTAACATAGTATTATTACAAAAAAATATATTATTATTATTATTATTTAAATTTGTGCGAATGTCCCTATTTAATATTATCAAATGAATACTATATATTATCGAGAGGAGATAGATAATTATGGGAATGCCAGTTATAGTAAATAGCGGAATATCAAGAAATTGCGCGATCAATGATATTATTCAAAGTATAGCTTTAGAGGAGGCTGCACTTGCACACATTTTAAATGCATCAGGTGAAGCAATGCAATGGGTTGTTGCACATCCATGCTTAACTTTTGAAGAATTAGAAAAATTCCAAATTAGTTTAAGAATGACACTTGAAGCAGCAGCTAAATTTGAAACAGCATTACAAAATAAAATTTGTTGTTTATTTGAAAAAGATCCCTGTTGTTAATATCATAAAGGTAGATTAATTCTACCTTTTTTTATTATTCTTCAAATATACCTACATAAGTAATATCTATTAGTTTAAGCTTATATTATAATTACTATATTTTACATATACCTTAATTAAGTCTTTTATTTCAAACTGTGATATAATGTACTGAATTAGAAAATTAGGGGGTATTTATGTCGAATCGATTTAAAAAGTTTTTCTCTTTTTATAAACCTTATAAAAAATTATTATTTGCGGATTTAGGATGTTCTATGATTGTTGCTCTAATCTCATTAATTTTACCATTATGTATACGATATATTACAAATGATGTACTATCTATGACTGATATTGATCATAGTGCGATCTATCAAGTAGGTTTATTCATGATTGGACTTGTGTTAATTGAAGTTGCTTGTAATTTCTTTGTTACTTATAAAGGTCATTTAATGGGTGTATACATGGAACATGATATGCGTAATGAGTTATTTGCCCATTATCAAAAATTGTCATTCAGTTTTTATGATGAACAAAAAACTGGAATATTGATGTCTCGTTTAACACATGACCTATTTACATTAGCTGAACTATATCATCACGGACCAGAAGATATTATTATATCAATCATTAAATTCTTTGGTGCTTTTATTATATTATTTCAAATTAATGCAGTTTTAACATTATTAGTATTTGCTATCTTACCTTTTATGTTTATATTTGCTTATTTTTGTAATAAGCAAATGCGTATTGCATTTAGATTAAATAAAAAAAGAGTTGGTGAAATTAATGCTCGTATCGAAGATAACTTATCAGGAATTAGAGTTGTTAAATCATTTGCATCTGAGGATATTGAAATAGATAAATTTGAGTATGAAAATAACAATTATGTTTTAAGTAAAAAAATAAGTTACAAAGCTATGGCTATTTTCCATTCAGGTCTTGGTGCCTTTATTACAATGATTACTATAGTTGTAATTGTTGCAGGTTCTTTATTTATAAGTGGTGGAGTTATAATTATTGGTGATTTATTAACATTCTTACTTTATATTAATAATTTAACTGATCCTGTAAAAAAATTAATTAATTTCACTGAATCATTTCAACAAGGTATGACAGGATTTGATCGTTTCATGGATATATTAGAAATAAAACCCGATATCAAAGATTCAATTGAATCTAAGGATATTTTAAATGTTAAAGGTAAAGTAGAGTTTAATAATGTTGGTTTTAGATACAACGAAAAAAGTGATTATGTCTTAAAAAACATCGACTTAAAAGTTGATGCAGGTGAATACATAGCAATTGTTGGTTCAAGTGGGGCTGGTAAAACAACAATTTGTTCACTTATTCCACGATTTTATGAAGTTAGTGATGGTTCAATTAAAATTGATGGTGTTGATATCAAAGATATTAAATTAAAATCATTACGATCTAATATTGGTATAGTTCAACAAGATGTATATCTTTTTGCAGGATCTATTATGGAAAATATTGGTTATGGTAAATTAAGTGCAACAACGCAAGAAATAGTTGAAGCAGCAAAAAAAGCAAATGCCTATGATTTTATTATGGCACTACCTGATGGATTTGATACTGATATTGGACAACGTGGTGTTAAGTTATCAGGGGGTCAAAAACAAAGACTATCAATTGCTAGAGTATTTTTAAAAAATCCTGCTATATTAATTTTTGATGAGGCTACAAGTGCCTTAGATAACGAGAGTGAAAAAGTAGTTCAAGACTCTCTTGAATCATTAGCAAAAAATAGAACAACATTTGTTATAGCTCATCGTTTATCAACAATTAAAAACGCGCAAAGAATCATTGTATTATCTGAAGATGGTATAATTGAACAAGGTAGTCATAGTCAACTAATTGGAAATAATAGTACATATGCAAAACTATATAATATGCAATTTATTGATTAATCAAACATATAATTAAAAAAAATGTTGTGGACATTAAGTCCTACAACATTTTTTTATTTTAATTTAATAATTCAAAAGTTATTAAATACATATCGGCTAACTGGTTTGTATTAATGATTTTAATACAAATATGAAAATCATTATAAATAGCGAATGTATTGCTATCATCATCTCTTGGATTCAATAATTTCGCGTCAAATATACTTGGTTTTCTTGAACATTTTGCTTGTTTTAAATTTTCAAACAATAAGTTAACATATTCCTTATGAAAAAGTTGTTGAATATCATTTTTATATAAAATATTTCTATCAAATATTCCTAAAGCTTGATTTAAATCATCATTAAAGCGCACTGTCTTAATAGACTTATTTGTAACTTTAAAAATTCCTGTTGCACCTAATCCTTTTTCAAAAAATGTAGTCATTTGTTGATTCGGATATAAAATATCTTGTATATCCATAAATTCATCATTCACATTAAGTTTATTTGTTATCTTTTTGTTTTTCCACTCATTTTTAAATTTCAAAAATTCAGGTATAGGAAGAGGCTTAGAAAAATAATACCCTTGTCCAATATCACAACCCATTGTCCTTAAAAAAGACAACTGTTCAACTGTTTCAATTCCCTCAGCAACAACTGGAAGATTAAAGTTTTTAGCTAAACTAACAATAAACGATAAAACATCATGCTTATCTCCATTATTTTGTAAATCCTTTAAAAAATTCATATCTAATTTTAAGGTATCAACTATCATTTCACTAAACATATTTAATGAAGAGTATCCAGTACCAAAATCATCCATTTCAATATGAAATCCTAATTCTTTTAATTGATTAATCAGCGTACCAATTTCTTCATAATCTTCAATATATGCACTCTCAGTAATTTCAAGATGAACAAGTTTTACAGGTACGTTATATTTTTTAAGCAATTCTTTAAAAAATGGTAGAGTATTCTTATTAAATAGATCTGCTCTTGAAACATTCACGGAAACCGGAAACACTTCTTGATTATTTTCTATTTCTGAATGCAATAACTTAAATACCGTTTCCCAAACAAAATAATCTAACTTGCAAATTAAACCATTTTTCTCAAATATCGGTATAAAATCAATTGGAGTTATAAATCCTTTAAGTGGATGATTCCATCTTACTAACGCTTCAGCCCCAATTATATCATCTGTATCTAGTTTTACTTTTGGTTGTAAATAAACTTCAAACTGCTTATCAGTAAGTGCAAATTCCATATCATTAATTATTGATTGTTCATTAACTTCTTCTTGTTGCATTAAATCTTCATATATTGAGTAGGCAGTTGATTTTACATATTTTATTTTTTTTGCAGCTAAAAATGCTTTAGAATACATTATTTCAATAGGTGTATTAAAATCTTCTATCAAGTAAAATCCAATTGAAGAACTAAGATTATAATCGAATCTGTAATTATCAAAACATTTAGCTAAAGTATTAGTTAAACTCTTAGCTGCAACTTCTATTGGCTTGACTAGTTGTTGACAAACACAAAATATGTCTCCCCCAACTCGTCCAAAAGTAGATAAATTATTTTCAGTTAATACCTCAAGATCTTTAGCAATCAATTTTAATAATCTGTCACCTTCATCAATACCAAAAAATGTATTAAACATTTGAAATTTATTAACATTAATAAGCATTAAGAAAAAATTCTTATCTTGATGTTTATTTAGCATGTTTGTTGTATCTTTATAAAACTTTTCTTTTGTACTAATACTTGTAAGTGTATCTAAATTTTCGAATTGTTTACTAATATCAATACTTTCTATTATTCTAGATTGCTTTAGGCTCATTATTAGTAAATTTGAAAGATATTTTAATGTCATAACTTCTGAATCTGTCCAATGTCTTGGCTTTTGACAATCCGCAATATTTATTATAAAACGTGGCATATTACTTGTATTTTCATATGTTTGTAAAAAAGATTTAATCCCTAAAGATTCAATAACTTCACAATTACTGCATTTTAAATCCCTAATATCATTACAAATAACTATACAATCATTTATATATTCGTCAAAATTATTTATAAGTCTTTCAAAAGAAATATCATGTAAATTATTAGTATTCAAAGATATATAATCTCCACACCACTCATATGTACAATTATAAACATTATCATTACTAGCTAGTTCGAATATATTTACTCTAGACACATCATACTCACTAGCTATCATTTTTAATATATCTTTAATAGAATTTTCAACTTTATTCTCACTTGACAACAAGTTTAATGTTTTCAACAATATATCATTATTAGATTTATTACTTATATAAATTTTTTCATTATTTTCTCTATTATCATCAAAATTTTCCTTAATTTTTATTTCTTTTGAGTAAACTAAATATTGTTTATTATCATTATGTTTTGCGACACGTTGCATACTACATGCCTTATCAAATAATTCCTCATAAGTATCGCCATCTTTTATTAATCTAGAAATTCCTACACTACAAGATACCCTAACACTTTCATCATGTGTTATTAAATTTTTTGTGACCACATATATAATTTTTTCTGCGAGTTGTTTTATTAAAAATAAATTATCTAATTTATTTAAAAATAGTACAAATTTACCACCTGTAACTCTTCCTACAATATCTTCTTTAACTGAAAATTTACGAAGTGAAACTCCAATATCTCTTAATACTTTATCTCCTGCCAAGTGTCCAAAACACTCGTTAATTTCCCCGAAATTTTGAAGTCCTAAAACAAATAGAACGCAATTTTTATCTACACAAGTTGAAATGATTTTTTTAATACTATATTCAGTTGATTGTTTATTTAAACAACCAGTTAAAAGATCAGTTTGAAATAATAATGATTTGTGCTCTTTTGTAGATAGTGAATTAGTTTTATGATTATTTTGTTCCTTATTTTCTTGAATTTTATAGTATTCTTGTTTATCTAAATACATTAGCTCATCTGCACTAACAATATTTTCAATTATATTTTTTGGATCATTACACCATATGCTTCCAATAGAAGCACTAATTTCTTCTTGTGTATCAATTATTTTAACTAATTCTTTAACTTTTTCATCAAATTCATTTTTATTATTATCATAATAAAATCCGATAAATTCATCTCCACCAATTCTAAACAATTCATAAGGAAAATACGTTTTTAATAAATCAACTATTTTTAATATAATCATGTCACCATATTCATGACCATAATCATCATTAGCTTTTTTCAATCCATCAATATCCAAATAGATAACACCAACAGGTTCTTGTCTTTTAGCTATGATATTATCAAGTGTTGTAATATATTTATTACGATTATAAATTCCGGTAAAACTATCATAGTTTACACTTTCATTTAGCTTATCATTAATCTCTTTTTTTTCTAATTCAGAGGTAACAAAAAGTGTTACTGAGCGCAATAAAGATGTATCAATTGTGATACTCTTAGGGTTGTCTACACCTAAAAAACCTATAAATTTATTATCAATTATTAATGGTGCTGCCAACAAACTTTCAATTCCTTGTGGCTCTAAAATATTGTATGTATCTTCTTGTATATCTTCATCTTCATTTAAAGAATTTATATAAAATTCTCCTTGATTTTCAAATTTTTCAAACCACGAAGCTACAAAACTATAAGGAACTAGTTGCAAATTTGCAATTTCAGTTTTTACGCCATCAATTGCGAATTCATACGTGTTATTAACAAAATTACCATCTTCCGATATCTCAAAGATATAAGATCTATCTGCACCAAAAAAATTACATATTATTTCCAATAATTTATTAATAGCTACATTCATATTTTTATGTAACGACAACGCTTGTGCACATTTCAATAAAGTTTCCTCAAATAATAGTTTATTTTTAAGATTATCAATTTCATTTTTTCTTGAAGAAATATCAATTGCTAACTCCATGCGAACATCTTTACCTTGCCATTCAATAATAGTGTCAAGCAATTGAAACTGTTTACCTATTAGTTTATTATAATGCTCTTTTTCAACCACTTTATTTTTACATAATCGATCATTATTGCAAAAACTACACTTTTCACTATTACCTTGTAATACAGAATAACATTTTTTACCCTTATATTCATCACCTTTTATTTTAAAGAGTTCTCTCCCTAAATCATTTATATATAACAAATCAAATGTGTCTAAATCAGAAATATAACAAATTGATTCTTCATTATCCAGCACCACATTTTGCAAATTGAAATCATCCATAAAAACTCTCCCTATTTCATATAAATTATTTTCTTTCTTTTGTAAAAAAGATTAATTTAATCTATTACTAATCAATTTCATTATACCGTTATTTCTTACAAAAACATAGTAGTATTTTATTTAATTTTTCATCATTCAACTATATTTAACAACTATTCTTTGATTGGCTATTTTTTAGCTGACATTGTTGATTTTATAGCATTATATTATAGTAAAATAATAGTTATAAAGCATTAATAATTTAATTATATGTTATTCTTTTTGTAACAATAAATATATAAAAACTCCCTAAGGTTGTTAGAAAGTTTTTATGTTTTTATGTTTTTATGTTTTTATGTTTTTATGTTTTTATGTTTTATGTTTTAATTAACTAATTTTCAATAAAATCTTTTTGATATTTTTTAGAAATATTCATCATAGAAATAACAAATTCTTTATAATAGTCTTGTAACTGTAAATTATTCAGATTTAATACATTTAGTTCAATTACTTCTAATTCTCTTTTTTCATCAAATATAGGCAAATTATTTTCTAGTTTATACTCAATTACTTTTTTTACAGTATCCATGCGTTTGATAAATAATTGTGCCATTTGTTTATCAATTTCATTAATCTCAATTCTTGCTTCTTCAAGTTTTGTCATATTACTCCTTATATTATTTTATATTCTTTTAATTTTTGATATAAAGCATTTAGCGGAAGTCCCATAACTGTGTAGTAATCCCCTTCAATACCTTTAATAAATTTTGCCCCAATCCCCTGTATTCCATAAGAACCTGCTTTATCATTACAATCCTTAGTTGCAATATATTCATTAATTTCTTCATCACTTAATTTATCGAAAACAACTTTTGTAATACTCACAAAACAGTCATTTATCTCATTTGATAAAATGCATACCGAACTAATTACAAGATGTTGATTATTAGATAATTTACTTAACATATTATAAGCGTCTTCATCATTTATTGGTTTGCCAAGTACCTCATCATTTAAAACTACAACAGTATCACTTCCAATAACAATACTATCTTTATTATTATCGAAAACTGCTTTTGCTTTTTTATAAGCTAATAATTTAAGTTCACTATGTAAATCATTATTAAAGTCAATTGTTTCATCTACATCACAACTATCAATACTGAAATTAACACCTAAATTCCCCAATAATTCTTTTCTTCTAGGAGATTTTGAAGCCAGAATAATTTTAGCCATTATTTTGCTCCTTGTTTTTTTCAAATATAATCTTCATCCCCTTAAATGCAAGGTTATGATCATAAAAATCAATTGCATCTGTTTCATTTTCAAATACTCTACTCAAACCACCTGTTGCAATAACTACAAAATCCTGCTTTAATTCCGATTTAATTTTCTTAACAATATATTCAACTTGTCCAATATATCCATAAACAATTCCAGCTTGCATTCCATGAACAGTATTTTTAGCTAAAATTCTTGATGGCTTTTTAATTTCAACCTCAGGTAGCTTAGCCGTTTTTTCTGCTAAAACATTCGCAATTATTTCAAGACCTGGTGAAATAACTGTATACTCAAACACCCCTTTATCAGATACAAAATCGTATGTAGTTGCAGTTCCAAAATCAATTACAAGACAAGCTTTTTTATATTCACTATAAACAGCAGCAGCATTCACAATACGGTCAGCACCAACAGATTTTGGATCTTCTGTGTGAACTTTAATACCAGTTTTTGTACCAGGACCTACAATCATAGGTTCACATTTTAAAAACTTACGAACAGCATTATTTAGTGCATGCATTACTTTTGGAACTACACTTGCAATAATACAATTTTCAATTTGTTCAATACCTATTTGTTTTTGACCAAATAATGCAACAAAACAAACGCCAAATTCATCAGATGTTCTTGGTGTCTTTGTTGTTAAGCGAAAACTACCTACTAATTCATTTTCATTAAATACACCCATTGTAATATGGGTATTACCTACATCAATTGTTAATAACATATATTATTCCTTTTCCTTTATATATTCAAATATTTTATAGCCTACATCAATTTTAGACATTAACTCATGACTAATTACTTCATCTTTACCAACAAATGTTACTAAATTAGTATTAGTTGCAAAACCTGCACCTTTATCATTAATATTGTTTGCAACAATTAAGTCACAATTTTTTTTACTTAATTTACTTTTAGCATTATCAATTAAGTTTTCACTCTCCATTGCAAACCCAATAATTTTTTGATGTTTTTTATTTTCACCACAATATTTTAAAATATCAATAGTACGACTTAATTTTAAAGCTAAATCATCATCATTTTTTTTAAGTTTATTAATACTAATATTTTCAATTGTATAATCCGCAACAGCTGCAGCCATTATTAAATAGTCGCATTTATCAAATTCTTTTTTAACATTTTCATACATCTCACTTGCACTTTTCACATCAATACGATTGATGTTCGGATCAACTTTTTCATTAGTATTACAAATTAAAGTAACATTTGCCCCTAATCTTTTAGCACAGGTTGCAATCGCCACACCCATTTTACCGGTTGAATGATTTGAAATATATCGAACAGGATCAATTTTTTCAACTGTAGCACCTGCTGTAATTAAGATATTTTTATCTTTTAAGTATTTATCACAAATCATTGCATCATTAATTGATTCAATAATAACATCACTATCTGCAAGTTTACCTTTACCAACATCTAAACATGCCAATAATCCACTAATTGATTCAACAATCTGTATTCCATATTTTTTAAGTCTTTCAATATTATCTTGAACAATAACATTTTCAAGCATTGCAGTATTCATTGCAGGACATATTATTTTAGGACATGTAGTTGCCATAAACGTAGTAGTTAGCATATCATCACAAATACCATTCGCAATTTTACCAATCACATTTGCACTACATGGCGCAATTATAAAAACATCACATTTTTTCGCAAGTGATATGTGATTAACATCGTACAGATAATTTTTATCAAATGTATCAACACTTACACGATTGTGACTTAATGTTTCAAATGTTAATGGCGCAATAAATTCACAGGCATTTTTAGTCATGATAACATGAACATAAAAATTCATTTTACCTAAATCACTTACTAACTGACATGTTTTAAAGGCTGCAATACCACCTGTTACTCCAACTACAACTGTTTTTCTTTTCATATATTCTCCTACAAACGATTTTTAATCGCTTTATATATCGCTAATATTATTATTGTACCAACAATTGCTTCCACAATTGAATTAGTCAATATAATATACATTAATAAATCTATTAACCCACTAAAAGCAATTCCCTTTACATCAGCATATGCTTGACCAAAAAACACATAAATACCTGCAAGCACTAAAAATGAATTTGTAATTGAACTGATAACTGAACTGATTATTACATTAGTATAAGAATTTAATTTACTTTTTAATAAATTAAAAATAACGCCACTCATATACCCCATTAAAACACGAGGAACAATTGCAATAATTAAACTACTAAAATTCCCATTAAATTCACCTAAGCTATAAAACGGACTAAATATAAATGATGTAGGTGTTGGTTGAATTGTGTTAATTATAACACTACTAATTCCAAATACTAAGCCACATGTTGCACCTTGTTTTTTACCTAAAACAATACCTGCCAAAATAACAGGTATATGCATTGTTGTAGCACGAACAGGCCCAATTGGAATATATCCTAAAGGGGTAATTGCTAAAATAATTTCGATACAAATAAATAATGATAATAATACTAATTGTTTTGTTTTGATTGTTTTCATTTTACTTCTCCTATCGTTCCTTACGGATACAATGAATATCAACAACTCAAACTATTTGATCAATAAGTTAAAATCCTAATGGTATTTTACTTTCAAATAATCTACTATCATTATACATCTATTTTAATATTTTACACAATTATATTCTAAATTGATTTGTCTATTTTTTAATTAGTCATAATAATATTATTTATACTTATCTATAAAATTAAATTTTCAAATAATTCCAATTATTTTACTACAATTTATTCATAACTCACAAATTTTATATCATATTATTAATGGGAGGTAAAAATAATGATAAAAATGTTAGTTTATTTATTACTATTGTTTACAATATTTAATCAAAGTGCAACACCTCAAACTGTTTCATCAATTACTGATGACATTCCAAAAATTGATATTAGTTCACAAGATATTGATACTAGTGAATTTGATTCAATAAGTAATGAAAAAAATGCTTGGGGAATAGGTAAAAGTAGAGATGAAAATAATCAACCTATCGATTGTGTAAAAGCTAATGAACAATATAAGCAATATAACACAAAATTTGTCTTAGATAACAAAAAAGAAATATTATTAACTTTTGATAATGGATATGAAAATGGTAATACCGGTTCAATTCTTGATACATTAAAAGCTAATGATACCAAAGCAATCTTTTTTCTTACAGGTCAATATGTTGAAGAAAATGCCGAATTAGTACAAAGAATGATTGATGAAGGACACACTATTGGATCTCATACTTTTCATCACCCTGTTATGACTGATATTGATAGTAAAAAACTTGTTGAAGAAATTGTAAGTTTACACAATTATATGTTGGAAAATTTCCAATATCAAATGAGTGTTATTAGACCACCTAAAGGTGAATTCTCTGAAAAATCACTTGCAATAACACAAGCATTAAATTATGAAACATTACTTTGGTCATTTGCTTATAATGATTATGACGTTAATAATCAACCAAATGAATCATCATCATTAACTAAACTTGTAGATAATTTACATAATGGAGAAATACTATTATTACATTCTGTATCAACTACAAATATGAATATTTTAGATGATTTTATTAAACAAGTAAAACAAGTTGGTTATGAAATTATTGACTATAACAACAAATAAATATATCATAGATATAAAGGATGGTATTTTATGAAATATTTAGTTGTAGCAGACATTCATGGAAGTGTTAACAGTGCAAAATTAATTAGTGATTTATATACAAAACACAAATGTAACAAGATTATTATTTTAGGTGATGTTTTATATCATGGTCCAAGAAATCCATTACCATTATCTTATGATCCAAAACAGGTTATTGAAATTTTAAATCCATTAAAAGAACATATAATTGCAATTCGTGGTAATTGTGATAGTGAAGTAGATCAAATGGTATTAGAGTTTGATATCATGCAAGACTTTAAAATAATAAATCTAAAAGAGAAAAATATTTTATTAACTCATGGTCATTTAAATAATGATAAATTTATAACAGAAAATGATATAAATATTATGATTAGTGGTCATACACATTTAAAATTAATTCAACAAACAGATAACGTATTATTTTTAAATCCTAGCTCAATAACTTTAGCCAAAGGTGATATGATCAACTCATATGCATTATTAGATAATGATTCATTTACTATCTATGATCTTAAAGACAATGCTTTAAACCGTATAACAATGTAATAAATTACTAATTGAGTAAAATATTAGTAATTTATATTTTATAAGTGTATCTATTAAACTGAGCTATTAAAAAGAAAATATAAATTCATTTTAGAATTTATATTTTTTTAGTTTATATAGCTAATGCTTACTAAGTTTACATAATTATTTATAATGTCAATTTAACCAATTAACATTAATTCATAATAATACTATAACAAAAACTAGATTATCAATATTATAATATTAAGCATACAATCTACATTGCAAAAAAATATACCTAATTATTAAGTAAATTGGGTAAATTACTTAATAATTAGGTATACACATGTTAACAGTTAAACATATTACATTATTTATAATTCATTAATCAATAAGATACGATATCATACCTTATTTTATTTAATGACTAAATTATTGTTGATTTATATTAGGACTTATTTTTTTCATTTAGGGTAGTTTACTAACCAACAATTATTTCGTCATTAGTATAATAATTACTTATTACACTTCTTTAAATTAGCTGGTACTTTAGGTTGATATCCAAAAAACAAACATTTACCATCTACAGTTTTAGTAATTTCTTTATCTGCACATTTTTTAACTAATTTCAAAATATTATTTTCATTTTTTTTCATAGTTGTAACCTCCTATTTAAAATATAGCATATTATTATTTTATTTCAACTACTGTTGTTTAATGTATATTAAATCATGTATAACTTACTAAATATATTACATTTAAATTAATTAACTAATACAGGAATAGAAATTATTGTTGTGCATACTTCCTCTTTTATATAAATATCAAAATTCCCTTCAAGTTTATCCACTACTTTTTTTATGTTTCTTACGCCTTGTCCTCTTTTATGATCACTTGATTTTTTTGTAGTTTTGATTTCATTATTTACTATATCTATTTTATTATTACAACTATTTTCAATTTTAATTATGATCATTCCATCTACCTCAAACACTAAAATTGAAATAAATTTTTCTAAATTACTAACTTCATAATTAGCCTCAATACAATTATCTAATAAATTTCCAACTAAAGTAATTAACTCAAAGTCATCAATAAAATTCAAATCCATGTCTTTCATTTTAAATATAAACTTTATCCCATACTTTGCAGCCTCATTATGTTTTTCATATAAAATCATATCTAAAATCACATTATTTGTATTATAAATAATTTTACTCTTATCAATTTCATTTAGATAATTATCAATTGTTTTTTTCGCCAATTCATTTTCTCCCTGTTCATACGCAAGAGTTACAGTTTGAAAATGATTACGGAAATCGTGAATTAACCCTTGGGTATTATCAATATTTTTTTTAATATCAGCATAGTGTTGTAATAAGCGATCGTATTGGTGTTTTTCACACATTAACTCACTTTTAGTTTGATTTGATTTATTGATTATTTGAAAACAACTAATTATTACTATATTTATCATAACTGTTCCTATACTTGCGAAAATTATAATTTCACGATGAATATTAGATTCACTACTATTATGTGCGTATGCAAATATATATAGCAAAAACATATTAAAAAAAGTAGTCGAAAAAAATACAATAAATCCATAAATAGATACATTTTTTAATGAAAATCCGTTCATCTTTCCCTTTAAAATTGAACTTAAGAAAAATAAGATAAGTGATGAAATTAGTGTTATATGAACATTGTTATTAATATCAATGCCTCCTAATAATATATTAGCGATATAAAAACACAGAGTTTCCAACAGTACCATTAAGATAAAAAAAGCTAAATCTGAGATAACTTCTTTAAAAGTATGATATTCGAAAATACTATATCCCATAAATATATAACATAACGACATTATTAAGAAATTTAGTTGTGGGATACCTAATAAATTTATAAAAGAACTAATATTAACTAATATAATTATCAATACACATTGTTTTACTACTGATATTTTTGTTTTATATTTATCATGAAAATAATTATAAAAAATAAAATGAATTATAAAACTAGAACATAACCTAACAAGAAATTCCATATCACATCCACCTACTTAATCTATTAATATAGTCGTTGTACTTAGATTTAAATTCCTTAAGCCTTTTTTGTGAAATTGGTATGTTTTTATCATTTATCATAACAATATTAAATAATGAACTTTTAAATGATTTAACTTTCTCCACATTAATTATAAATGCATTATGTGGTATAAAGAATTTTTCATAACTAAGCATTTCATAAAAAGCTTTTAGTGTCATATTGATTTCATAATAATTATTTGTAGTATTAACAACAATTTTTCTATTAATATATTCAATATAAATAATATCATCTTCAACAATGACTTCATTACCATTTTTCGTTTTTAAATTAAATACAATTTTTTTCATTATTTTATCTTTATTCCACTTTAAGTAATCACTTAATGTTTTCTCTATATCAGCTTTTTTAAAAGGTTTAAGGATATAATCAAACGTATGTAAAGGTAAAACCTTAGTTTGATATGAACTGTCTCCTGTAACAAAGATAATCGTCATTTTATCATAAACATCTTCTCTTATTTGCTGTGCAATTGTTACACCATTATCCTCACCTAAATCTATATCCAAAAATAAACAATCAACCTTTTTATAAAGCATTTCATTTTTTAATTGACCCCCACTATAAAATTTAATTATTGAAAAAATAATATGTTTATCATTTAAATAATCACTTACAATTCTTTCGATTTCATCTATTATTTCTTTTTGATCATCACATATCCCTATTCTTAACATAAAATTCCCCTATACTTTATAGCTTTTTCTCTTTAATAATTGACATTATTAGTAATATTGATGCAAATAAAACGGCAATACATATTGTCGTAAAAAAGCCATTAAATGAATAATAAATTAATACTAAATTAATTATAAAAATTATAATCATCAATAAAATAAGCTGCTTTTTATAGTCTGTTTTACATTTTACTATAACTATTAATGCACAAATAAAATACATTATTAACAAATAATTATTTGGTATTTTTATCGTATTTAAAATAGTACATAAAGAAAAAATCATAATTAAAGATATACTAAAACATCTCATTTTTGTACTCGCATGATATCCTCCTGCAAGTTTTCTTATGTTAGAGAAAACTAATAAGAATAATAATGTTTCTACTATTCTACTAAAAGCTAAC
Organism: uncultured Holdemania sp.; assembly: GCA_947037125.1. Lineage (GTDB taxonomy): Bacteria > Bacillota_I > Bacilli_A > Erysipelotrichales > Erysipelotrichaceae > RGIG1896. Next base: position 27,087 of record CAMQTJ010000003.1, on the reverse strand, counting down.
CCTATTGCAATAATAGTCATAGAATGAATCATTTTTAATATCCAAACTTCAATACCATATTCGTAACTTTCTTTTGCATCTAATGGAATAATATTATTATCAATTAATAATTTTGTAATATAAACATGCATATTTTTCACCTCATATATTATTATATTATAACATTTAGTTTACATGTAAAATAGTGAAATTATTAATAATCACTATAAAATTAATAATTAATCGCACTAAAAGCATTTTTCATAACCATATGCTTTTAATAGTTTTACTTAAAATAATCAATTAGTTTATTACTTATTGATTTTTTAAAAATTATCCATTTCCCATCCATAGTTAAAATAGCAGGGAAATATTTCCAACTAAAATCATTATTACTCTTTAATTCGTCATTATTTAAATTATTCTATTTCTATTATCTTATCTTCATCAATTAAGCTAGTTTTAATTTTTATTTCATTATGCTCATCTGTTTCTCTTATTTCAACTATTATTGTGTCATTATCTATTTGTATTTCACTCACATCACCTTTTATAATTAGTTCAATATTATTTTTATCATCTAATTTATAAAGACCTGATTCTATATTCATATCACTGCCTTTATTATCATCAGCATTTAGACTTATATAAATTCCATCTTTACCTACACTAAATCCACGTATACAAAATTCACTGTACTTTTCTTTTTTTTGTGTTAGTTGATCATAATAATATAAAAAACCATTTTGATCATCATAACTTGTTTTTCCTGGAATAAATTTATTGTTGTCTATTTTATAATAATATAATCCACCTTCTACAATTTTAAAATATTCAACATTATCGTCAATAGTAATATTATTTGTGTAATCACTCATTTTAATATCATTTTCAATTATTAACGGCAATGATTTTTCACTTATAAGTCTACCGCCAAACTCATCATATAAAATATAGTAATTTATAGTTTCATTCACTGAAAACTGAATGATTGGATAATTGATTAATTCTTTACTTGCCCCCTCATTAGTATAAATAAATTTTCCAAGACCTATATTATCATTTCTATTATCAACGTTTGCATTATACTTTTCATTTGAAGTTAGGTAGTATAAATCGCTACCACTAGATTTATCTGGTACCTCTAAATTAAAGGTATCTTTTTTTTGCATATTATCTAATTGATAAACATCAATCACCCTACTATTATCTTCATCTGCTGCTTGATCATTTGCCAAAACTACAAACAAATTATTTTCATCTATATAAAAATTAGTAACTTTATAATCAAGTAATTGTATTATGTTATTATCTTGATCTATCTTCATCAAATTTCCATTTTCTCTATGAAGATAATACATGTTATTATCTATTTCCTCAATAATTATATTATTTGAATAAATTTGTGTATCTTTAAAAACATAATTAAATTCTATACTACCTTTGTCTTTTTCACTATAAAATTTTACCCCTAACACTATAAATAGTATTAATAAAACAGTTAATACAAATTTCTTATTCATTATTTTTCCCCATTCTCTATTCACTTAATCTTAAAAAAAATATTTATTAATCTCATCACTTAATGATAAAATCACATATTTTATTTTTTTTATGAGATAAACTTCAACTTTACATTAGGTCTCTAACTTTTTTATATGCTTTGTGTCCATTATTTGTTTAACATAGTATTTTTTTATAACTTTCGTTAAACTATTTATATTATTATTTACTTTTTAAAAATCCATATCTTTATCTAATATAAAATCAAATATCTTTTCAATATCTACTTCTATTATTTCACCATCTTTTGTTGTAGCACTTCTAAAATATCTTACAACCATTTTCCCATCTTTATTTTCACTTGATGATTTTATCATTGTAGGTGAGATATAATTCTTTACAAAATCAGATTTATTTTTTCATTACAATAGAAAAATTCTAACATATCATCATTCAAACTATCTGCCATTTCAACTTTATTAGTATATGAAACTCCAATATATTCTATAAAATTATTATTGTCAGGCACAATTGGCTTTGAAATACGTATATCGGGATTATAACTCCAATACACAAATAATAATTTTATCATTACTAATGCAACAATAGTGAAACTCATTACAATAATCAATGTCTTTTTTTTCGTATAATCCCCTCCTCATCTAACATTAAATACTTAAATAACCTTTTATAGAATTTATATGTATCTGCTAGATTTTTTTTATTAAATAATTACCATTCTAAACATCCACTAATTAAACTTTTCAGAATCCTTTTAGACTATATTATTTTCGGTAAATAATTAGTAATGTGCTATGCTATTTTTACTTCTTAATATAATTTATGATATCATATGCATTAGAATTTTAGTAGTAAAATATTGATATAAAATCTTCTTATCTTTAGTTATTTTATAATTGTTATATACTTGTTAATGCATGTATTCTTGAATCTTATCTATAAACATTTGCCAATTATTTTCCAACAATAAATTAGTAGGGCAATCCTTGCCACTAAAATCTTTATGAGTTTTCACATCATCAATATCTAATTCATATAAATCCAATAATTTCGCAACAAGTTTTGCCGCATTATCGACCGTTTTTAAATAATCACTACCTTCATTAACACATAACTCAATTCCAATACCATTTAAATTACCGCCATCAACATTTAATCCATCACTTGCATGCCACCCTACCTCATTATCAGGTAGATGATGATATATTTCATTTTCATCAACTGTATAATGCCATGAATTTTCGTCATTATCATTAGTTAATAAATATTGACTATGATTAGAAGCATTTGCACTACTTGAAAAATTACCTGTTTCGTGCATTACAATATATTTTATTTCTCTTTTTATTGCTGGTCTATTTTGTTGAAATTCGCCAATAATTTCATTAAATACACTTATTTCATCAACACTATCAAAAATAATTTCTTCGGATATTTTTTGTTGTTTTATCAAACTAATAATATTTCCACTATTAAACATAAATATTACAACGCCTAATATAATACTTGTAATAATAGCAATTAAAATCAATTTAATTTTAATTCCTTTCTTAAGTCTTCTTTTCCCCTTTTTATTTTTTCTACTTTTGCTTTTCCTTATTTGAATATTTTTATTGGTATTTGCTTTCTTTTTATTTTTTTTCATAATATTCTTTCCAAACACTTTAGTGTCTTATCCCTAATAGAAATGTATGTTTATATATCTATTAATATTTTAACTTTTTTTATGATATTACTTATCAATTTTTACATACAAATATCTTACGAAATACTTACATTTACTAATTTACTTTTAAAATTCATTATAAATATTCAAAATTGTGATAAAATCAAAAAAATGTAATTGAATAGATTATTATCTTTTTCAATTACATCTTTAATTTTAATTATATTCTAAAACCATTATTTACTTAGTAGATTGTTGAAGTATTATCAAATAATGGGAATGGATCAATACATTTATCACCAATTCGCAACTCATAATGTAAATGTGCACCAGTAGAAAATCCTGTTGTTCCAACTTTTCCAATTATATCGGTTTTCTTTACAGTATCATTAACTTCAACACTGATGCTATCTAGATGATAAAAATAACTTTTAAGACCAGCACCATGATCTATAACTATTGTATTACCTGTTAGTTTTAAAAACTGTGCAAATTCCACAACTCCATTATTAGGAGCTTGAACTGGTGTACCTAAAGGAACAGCAAAATCTACACCACCATGCCTTCTTGAAACAGGATCATCATTAACATAACGTATAACACCATAAGGTGTTGAAATCTTACCAAAAACTGGTTGTACAAAGGTTGATTCCCAATAAATTTCATCACTATAGCTTTTAGTTAATGGAAGTGTTGCCATAGCAAACTCCGCATTAGCTTCGTCTGAGTATGTTGTATCTTTCGCAATTGTTTGAGAAACTTTTAAATTTTGTACTACAAATTCATTCTCACTAACATTAATAATAAATTCTTTGCTATTACTACCTAATTGTGTTTGCACAACATAATCTCCTACATCTGTTGTATATGATGATGGAATAATACCCATATATTGATTTTCTACATCAGTTTTCACAAAATTAATTTGTCCTAAATCACTTTTACCTACAGGTATAATATCATTTGGAACATTGGATATTTTAATGCATGAAAGTTGACCTTGTAATAAATTATCTAAAGTTAAATTATATTTAACTTCATTAATATCTACATTAACTTTTTGTTTAAAATAAATATCACCATTCCCCAATTCATCTGTAGTAAATGTTACATGATTATTAATTGTATATTCGCCATTGTTTATAAAAAGAAAGTTATCATTAAAATCATCAATACTACCTTCATAAATAATAGTATCATCATGTTTTACACTAATATAACTATGTGCATCATCTTGATTTACTGAAATTTCAAGATTATTTTCATTGATAGTAATCGGTGCATTATCATCTATTATTTTTTCCTTAACATTTTTATTTAATAAGTTAAAAAAATATGGAATATTCCAATCAACTGATTCTTTAAACATTTCATTTTGATTTAAACTTGAAGTAATTTTTGGTACTAAATCAATATTTAATTGAAGGTAACTATAACCACAAACTCCAATTATTAAAACACAAACCATTAATATAATTGCTTTTATCTTTTTCATATATACCTACCTACTCTATTAGATTATTCACAGTAAAACTTGATAAACATTGTTTGAACATTAATTATGTTTAACACTTTATAGCTTATTCATTTTCATCATCAATAATCATTATATTCATATTATAATTCTATACAACAATTTATACTAGTAAATTATTATATTTAGTCCATTTTCAACAGTCACACTATTTTTAGTTATACAATTTTTTAATTGTATTTATGTTATAATATATATTATTGCACAATAAATTATCAGGATTAAAAGGAGAATAATTATGCTCGAAAATAAACTTGGAATACAAAATGAATCTGATTTAGCTTTAAATGAAGAAAGAATAAGCAAGAAAAAAGCTTATGAACTTTTTGAAAAAGGGATATTAAACACTTTAGAACCTGGAAAATTTTCTGCACTTATTCAAATACATAAGTATTTATTTGAAGATATTTATGAGTTTGCCGGAAAGCATAGGACCGTTAATATTGCGAAAGGTAATTTTCGTTTTGCTCCACTTATGTACTTAAAAAATTCATTAGAACACATTGACAGTATGCCTCAAAGTAATTTTAATGAAATTATTGAAAAATATGTCGAAATGAATATTGCACATCCTTTTAGAGAAGGTAATGGTAGAAGCACAAGAATTTGGCTTGATTTAATACTTAAAAATAATTTAAACAAAGTTGTAGATTGGAGTAAAGTAGACAAGCACGACTATTTATTAGCCATAAAAAGAAGTCCAATCAAAGATATAGAAATCAAACATTTACTATTAAATGCTTTAACACAAGATGTAGATGACAGAGAAGTTTATATCAAAGGTATTGACGCTAGTTATTTTTACGAAGGCTATAACATCTATAAAGCTGAAGACTTAATTTAATAATAATTCAATTAAACATAAAACAAGGTTAGATATTTTATCTATTCCTTGTTTTTTTAATTATCAAATTGTTTATTTAACCTGGTTAATTTTTTTTAATTAATTCAGGATTATAATTATTAATGTTGTATAAATATATATTAATAATTTCAATTATAAAGTAAAAGAAACTATTATGTAATCATAACACTAAACTATTTTTAAATCTTTTTTACACTTAAATTATAATGTATTTAATATGTAATAAATCTTATATCTATTTTACTCATTTATGGTAAAATTAATTTATAAAATCACCTATAAAATAGAAAGTATTGGTAAATTATGAAAAAAATAAATGTTGGCATTATTGGTTGTGGTTGGTTTGGAAATGTACATATTGATAATCTATTACAAATGGGATCTGTAAATATTGTTGCACTAGTTTCAACAAATAAAATTAAATTAGAAATCACATCAAAAAAAGTTTTATCTGCAAAATTATTTGATAATCATTATGATATGTTTAATGATAAATCGTTAAAACTTGATGCCATTGTTTTATGTTTACCACCTGCAATGCATAATGATATTGAATCAATTGCTGCATCACTTGGTATTTGTATGTATATTGAAAAACCTATTGGTCTTTCCCTTGATACTGTAAAGCAAATACAAAAACAAATTGAAGATTCAAGCATTATAACATGTGTTGGTTATCAAGCTCTGTGTAATCCTTTATTACAAGAAATTAAAACTAAATTAAAACATGAAAAAGTTGGTTTAGTACAAGGTAATTGGATTAGTGATTTTCCACAGGTTTATTGGTGGAGAGATAAATTGTTATCAGGTGGTCAAATAGTAGAACAATCAACCCATATTTTTAGTGCTTTATACTATCTATTTGGCGATGTTAAAAGTATTTATGCTCAAGGAACTTCAGGTATAAATAACTATGATAATTCTACAGTTTTAGACTATTCTAGTTGCATACTAACTTTTAAAAGCGGAATCATTGCAACAATCATGAGTGGATGTTACAAAGATGATGAATCTAATAGTCAAATTGGATTTAAAATTCATTCAGCAACTACCACTATAAGCTATGACTGGTCACAAAAATTAACTATTCAAGATGGACATTCAAAAATCACAAAAACAAATGATGAGAATAATCATTTCAATTGTATGCAACTATTTATCAATGCTGTAATGACTAATGATAAAACACTTATCTTATCAGATTATGCTCATGGTGTTAAGGTATTAGAAATAACTCTTTGTGCCAATCAGTCAATTGATTTAGGTCAAGTAGTTTATTTAGATTAATCAAATTTATAAGTGTTAATTTAGGTTTAGTTATCCATCAATCAGACAAAACAACTTATGCAATTTATTTAATTATGTTAATAAAATTTGATAGGAGAAACTACACAATGTGAAATAAAAGAAAGTGTAGTTGCTGAATCAAGTGAATTAAAGCACTTGTTTTAAAGGGGAAAAACATTACTTATGATACACAAATTTCACAATTCAAATTAGAATATTTTTCTTTTACAAAACTAAAGGAACGCTATAAAATTTGGACTAATAATAGTTTTAGCGAAAAAATGTTCTATTCTTTTGGTATTATCGATAAAAATAAAAACTTAACTAATGCTGGAGCACTATTTGCCGATGAATCACAAGTTTATCAATCAAAATTATTTTGTACAAGATGGAACGGTTTAAATAAGGCTGGTGGAATTGTTGATGCATTTGTTAGTGAAAAATATAGCGGCAGTATAATTTCATTATTAAATGACGGTATGCGTTTTGTAAGTCATAATACAAAAACAATGTAGAAAAAGACAGATGATTCCAGAATTGAGATGCCACGATACGTAAAAAGAAGTATTTTTGAATGTCTTGTTAACGCTCTAATCTATCTTGACTATACAATTATAGGAAGTGAAGTTCATATTGATATTTTTGATGATAAAATGACAATCTACTCTCCAGGAGGTATGCCTGATGGAAGAATGATTCAAGATATAAATATAAAAAATATTCCATCTACACGAAGAAATCTGTACTATCAGATATTTTTCAACGGATTGGTTTTATGAATCGCCAAGGATCAGGACTTGAAAAAAATATAGAAGCTTATGAGTCAGCTAATCATTATACAAAAGATAAGCAACCTATCTTTTTATTTTGATAGCTCACAGTTTATAATTTATTTACAATAATAAAAGAACAAGTAAAAGTTATAATCTTACTTGTTCTTTTTACTTACTATAATTTAATCAGCTAATATATTAGCTAAATCACTTAACTTCACATCCATTTTAAGTGCTATTTCATCCATTGTAAGACCTTGATTAATAAATCTTAGTACAACCCTTTTCATGTTTTCACCGACTTCAATTAAATGATAATCTAAATCATAAAAACGAATTACTCTTTGTCCCCATGTATGATGTATAACATTACCTAAATATTGTACATTATATTTTTTTAAAGTTATTAAAAACTGATCAAAATCATCTTCTTCAAAACATAATTCAATATTGTTGGATTTACTAATTACTTTTGCTTTATCGATACTTATTAACCAATCAAAATTTTGTTGTAAAGCTATTCCACAATCAAATACAACGTTAATACCATAATCACTTACTATTTTCAAGCCAAATAAGTCCATATAAAATTTAGTAGCACTCTTTATATCCTTAACACTTATTACAATACATGTATATTTCATAAAAAACCTCCATCTATAAATAAATTATAACACTCTAAATATGACACCTATCTGTCATATATTATTTAATTACTTTATTATATCCTGTTGAATTTCTTTTAATTAATTCAGGCTTATAATTAATATATGTTGTACTACGTCTTTTACTACGTTTCAAACTTATTTGATTCACAATAATATCAACAGCATCAATAGCTTTTGTGTCTGTTGCATGATCAATTGAAGTTAATGATAATAATGATGTACTTGCAAGTGGGATATTATCACAACCACAAATAGAATAATCATTAGGTATTTTATACTTTAAATCTTTTATTGCATCAATAATACCTATTGCAACCATATCATTTATGGCAATAAAACCTGTTGCAATACCTCCTGATAGAATATAATTTTTAACTAATTCATAACCATTTAAATATTCAAACTTAGAAGAACTAAAATTGATTGTTTCACCACTTTCAAAAGATAAAACATCTAATGATTCAAATTTGTGTTGAGTGTCTGCAATACACTGCTTAATTCCATCAAGCCTTAAATTACGGGTCTTTTCTAGTGAATGAAGTGGTGTAGTAACATAGGCAAGATTACGATGATATAATGAAAGTAAATAATCAGCTGCAATAATACCCATCTGCTTACTATCTAAATCAACTGTATTAATATTAAGTTTACTGTCCTTATCACATATTGTAACAATTGGAATATTATCATAAATACTTTGAAGTTCATCAACTAGATTTGAACTATATAAATAAATAATACCAACCATTGTCCCCTTTGATAATATATCTAAATAGGCTTTTTCTTTTTTAATGTCACGTGTAGTTATTCCTACAAAACATGAATATCCCTTACTATAACTATAACGATTAATATCATCAATTAAATTAGTATAATATAAATTAGATACATTAGGTACAAGGATTGCAATTGATTTTGAATAAGAATCAATTTTTTCTGATGGTTTCATTTTATAACCTAAATCAATAGCTGCTTTTAATACTTTATCACGAGTTTTAACTGAAAAAGAAACATCACTTTTATTAGCTAAAATCATTGATACGGTTGATTGTGAAACATTACAAATACTTGCAATATCTTTAGTAGTAATTTTACTCATAAGTCACCTCTATAATAATATTAATTATATCATATCATTTATTAATAATTTATTAATTATACAATATTATTAGTCGTTTTTAATAAAATATCGCTTACAATTGCATTTTAAGTAAATATTCATTAATAATTATTAATAAATAACTAATAATTATTAATAAAACAAATATCAAAATTTGTATTAATTGAATATAATGTGTAAGATGTATACAAGAGAACAATTGTGGAGGTATAAATATGTTTGATGTTGTGATAATTGGAAGTGGTGTAGTAGGTGCATCAATTGCTTATGAGCTAAGTAAATATAAATTAAATATCTGTGTAGTAGAAAAAGAAAATGATGTATCATTAGGAGCAAGTCGTGCTAATAGTGGAATAATTCATGGTGGATATGACTGTGTAGAAAATAGTTTAATGGCTAAGTTGAATGTTGAAGGAAATATTTTAGTTCATCAAATATGCAAAGATTTAGATGTACCATTAAAAAATATTGGATCATTAGTTATTGGAAAAAACGATGAAGATAAACAAGTTATCAATGATTTATATAATCGTGGTATAAACAATAATGTTAAAGGAATTAAAATTATTGATTCAAAACAATTATATCAATTAGAACCAAATTTAAATGAAGGTTTTACTTGTGCATTGTATTGCGAAAGTGCCTCAATTATAAGTCCTTGGGAATTATGTATTGCCCAAATTGAGTGTGCTATTAATAATGGCTGTAAACTAAATTTAAATTATGAAGTAACGGAAATTGTAGCTCATAACAATTATTATACTGTAAGCAATGGTGAAAATAGTATTGATACAAAAATGATTATTAATGCAAGTGGTGCAGGTTCAATTAAAATTGATGAGTTATTAGATGAATGTGATTATCAATGTAAGTATGTAAAAGGTGAATATTATTTACTAGATAAAAATCAAAGTAGTATTGTAAACCATGTTATCTTTCAAACTCCAAATAAAAATGGTAAAGGAATTTTAATAACACCAACTGTTCATAACAATTTACTAGTTGGACCAACTGCAACAAACACTACAAGTGATGATACATCTGTAAGTAGTGATGGATTACAAATTATTGCGAAACAAGTTAATAATATTTATAAAGATATTAATTTAAGAGAAAATATAAGAAACTTTGCAGGAGTAAGAGTTAGATCATTGAAAAAAGATTTTATCATTAAAGAAAGTACAAAAAATAAAAATTATTTTATAGTTGCAGGTATTGCATCACCAGGACTTAGTGCAAGTGTTGCCATAGCAAAAAAAGTAGTAGAACTAGTATCTGTTAATAATCAATTACAACAAAAAGAAACATTTATTAATACACGTAAAGTTATTCGTTTTAATGAATTAAGTGAAAATGAAAAAATAGATTTGATAAATAAAGATAAAAACTATGGACGTATAGTATGTCGCTGTGAAAATATTAGTGAAGGTGAAATCATAAATGCATTAAATGGACCAATTTCAATAAGTAGTATTGATGCAATTAAACGTCGTTGTAATACAGGTATGGGAAGATGTCAAGGTGGATTTTGTGGAGTTAAAGTAATGGAAATCATTGCGAAACATCAAAATATTGCAATTGAAAATATTACAGCAGATAAAAAAGGTAGTTATATTATAAGTAATGTAACTAAAAAAGGAGTGTAAGTTTATGTATGATGTAATCGTTGTAGGTGGTGGACCTGCAGGACTTGGTAGTGCAATAAGTGCAAAACAAAATGGTGCAAAAAAAGTCCTAATCATAGAACGTGATAATGTTTTAGGTGGTATTTTAAATCAATGTATTCATAATGGTTTTGGTTTACATTATTTCAATGAAGAATTATGTGGACCTGAATATGCTGATCGTTTTATCAAAATGGTTAAAGAAAATGACATTGAAATCTTACTTGATACAATGGTAATTGAAATAAGTGACAATAAAGAAATAGTAGCAATAAATAATCAACAAGGATATTTAAAATTAGCTGCAAAATCAATTGTCTTAGCAATGGGATGTCGTGAAAGAGCAGCAGGTGCTATATCAATACCTGGAAATCGCTGTGCTGGAATTATGAGTGCTGGAAGTGCTCAATATTTCATTAATAAACAAGGTTATATGGTTGGGAAAAAAGTTGTTATATTAGGATCTGGAGATATTGGATTAATTATGGCAAGAAGACTTGTGTTAGAAGGCGCACAAGTTTTAGCTTGTGTTGAAATCATGCCATATTCAAATGGACTTGTTAGAAATGTTGTGCAATGCTTAAATGATTTTGATATTCCATTACTTTTATCTCATACAATTACTAAGATTATTGGAAAAAATCGTGTTGAAAAAATTATAGTATCAAAAGTCGATGAAAATCGTAACGTAATAATAGGCAGTGAAATAGAGTTTGATTGTGATACTGTTTTATTATCTGTCGGTTTAATCCCTGAAAATGAATTATCTAAAAAAGCAAATGTAGACATCGATAAACGTACAAATGGTGCAATTGTTTATGATAATATGGAAACATCTGTTAGTGGTATCTTTAGTTGTGGCAATGTTTTACATGTACATGATCTAGTTGACCATGTAACTTTAGAAAGTCTACAAGCGGGTAAATATGCTGCACTTTATGCAATGAATCAAACAATTAATAGTGAAAATAAAACAATTAGTTTAAAAGTTGATGCAAATATAGGTTATTGTGTACCTCAAAAAGTTCGATTAACTAATTTAAATGAAGATAAAAAAATATCATTTAGAGTTAAAAAGAAATTTGATAGCTGTACTATTATTATAACTAATGCAAATAATCAAGAAATTAAAATTAATAAACCTTATTTATTACCTTGTGAAATGCAACAAGTAATGATTAAAAAAGAATTATTTGAAAACTGTGATGAAATCTTAATTTCAATAAAGGAAAAAGGTGAATAATATGAAAGAAATTATTTGTACAGTTTGTCCTAAAAGTTGCCATGTTTTAGTTGATGGAAATAACACTAGTGGTAATATTTGTATAAGGGGTAAAAATCATGCAATTGCAGAAACTACAAATCCTGTTCGTGTGTTAACTTCTACAATTAAAACAAATAGTGATATAAACCATGTTGTATCAGTTAAAAGTAAAAAAGCATTACCTAAACATTTAATTATGGATGCAATGAAATTAATCAACCAAACAACTGTATCAACACCTATTATTATTGGTGATGTGTTAATTGATAATATATTAAATACCAATATTGATATAGTAGCTACTAGTAATGTTTATAATTAAAATTTATATCATATAAAATATAATTAAAAAACCTGAATGACATCCCCTTTAATTAAAGTGTATGTCATTCAGGTTTTAATTTATATATATGCTCTAATTCAATCCAAGATCTGTCATTTCTATATAATTATCTAAATCATTTGGTAAAACTACCTCAACATTATCATCATTTTTAAATTCCATTTTCATATCCATAGTAGCTGGCATTGTAGGATCACTAACTGTTGTTTTAATTTCCATTATTGTAGAAATCATAACATGAGTATCAGCGTCTAAAACAATAGTAACTACTAAATCATCAACTGTTCCCATATCACCATTTTCGGCTTGCATAAATGCAATAGCTTCTGCTTTTTTAGCTTCATTGATTGATATTGTTATCTGTTTACCGTCACTTTTTGCATCTAAAAATTCCTCCATTTTGCTTGCAAGCATTGTTGTTTCTGCAGGATTTTGAATACTACCCATTCCAGATTCTTCTAACATATCATATAATGCATCTAAATCTTCTACTAATGGCATTTTCATTTTTATTTGATCACCTATATTGATAAAAACACCCTCACTAGAAAAATAGATATCCATAATCATTTCTTGAACTTGCCCCAACATAATCATATCAGCCTTCATATTCATACTCAAATTATAAGTATCTATATTTAATGGATCTTCTATAGATATTACAGAATCATATTTCATTTTCATAGACATTTCTTCTGCAGTACCAACACCTGTTAGCATATCCATTGTTCCACTCATTGTACCTGAATTTTTATCAGCATTTGCACTAATCATTTTTTCAAGTGTTTGTTGTACATCTACAGTACTTTGTTTAGCTGAACAACCTGTTGTAACTAATAATAAAGCTGTTATAAATAATAGTAATAATTTTTTCATAATCTTCTCCTTTTGATTTTTCAATCATCTTTTTATAATATTTGATTCAATTTAATAATATATTCCTTAATCTTATTAACGTCATAATCATCTTGTATATACCATACAAAGTAGTTTAAATCCTTGATAGTAAACTTACAATACACCTTACCATCTTGCTTTAAATAGCTTACAGGTACATTATCAACAATTGTTTCATTATTAAGTTTATTATTAAACTCAAAATCGATAAACATCGGTTTGTTACTTGAAGTTACTTCAACTTGTTTTTTATAATCGGAATTTATTTGATCATAATCAAGCATAGACTCTTGAAATGTAATATTTTTTCGACTCCAATTATGCCAGTATGGATCACCATTATATAATAAATTAACATTACCTAATGAATATGTAGGTGTTAAAATAAATACAAATATGGTAATACCTATAACTTCAAACAATTTTTTATTATCAGTCTTAAATTTAAATCCATTAGCAATATACCAAAAGATAACAGCTAAGATAATAAAATAGATTATCTCTTGCCATAATTCATAAAAGTGATACCCATACCAATATATAAATAATAAGGTTATTGCATATAATAAAATTGTTGCATTTTCCTTCATTGTAAACTTTTTATTCCTAAACATATTTTTCACCACCTCCTTTATCATCAAATTATTTAAATAGTCTATAATTATACAATATCCATCATTAATTAAATTTTATGAATACCTTATTTTCTTTTCTTTAATTCTTCATCTGTATAAATATGTCTTAGATGACTTTTTCTATATCTAAAATATTGAATAATACACAAGGTTGCAGGTAATCCAATTATAACAGCATCAACAAGCCATTGTTGTTCAAAATTTTGTCTAAACATTGATAATAATAATACAAATAATACTGTAATAAGCATAATAATATATTCAATATAAAACGTGTCTTTTTTCATAATTTTCTCCCTTTTATTAAGTAAATTTATTTTTAATCATTTAAAATATTAAAAGCCATCAAACTCATCTTGTTTTGCACTTATTTTTTTATCTCTTGAATATTTATAATAGAAAAACAGTGTTAATGTAATTGGTAATACAACAATTAAAATATCAATTATTAGTTGATTCTCAAAACTACTTTTAAACATAATCAATAATATCAATACTACAGAAAATCCAAGTAATCCAATTATTTCAAAAATAAAATAGTCTTTTTTCATGAACATACCCTCTTTATGTTTATTATATCACAAAATTATTTGCTGTGTTATAAACGATTAGCTTTAAATCTATTTATATCTTATATATATTAAGACATAATTATCATATGCATTTTCCCTCCTACTTGTTCACTTCGTTTTATAACGACTTATTATTCTTCTTTTTCTTATATTATATATATTTTAGCTACTTTTGTCAATTATAAAAAAAAAAAGACTTCCGATTAAGAAAGTCTTTAATAACTATTTAGCGTTGTAAGCTGCAGCACTTGCTCCTGCAATTCTTCCCCATGTTAAAGCATTAGAAATTGTGAATCCCATAAACGCAGAGTTAGCTGCAGATTCACCTGCAACATATAATCCTTCGATTACAGTACTATCAGCTCTTAATACTTCAGCATTTGCATTTCTTGCAAGACCACCATAAGTGATGATTACAGAAGGCACTACTTTAACAGCAACATAAGGAGCTGAGATTTTTGCTAGTTGAGTACGGTTAAATTCTGGATCAAATCCTGCATCAACATATGAATTATAATCATTGATTGTTTTTTCAAGTGTAGCTGCATCAACTTCCATTAATGCTGCTAATTCAGCAATTGTATTTGCAGTAATAAATTCTAAATCTTTACCTCTTTTAATTTCAGATGCAGCTAATGTAGCAACATCATTTAATGCCCATACATAGCTTTTATCTTCTTGATTCATTTTATTAAAGATCGGACGATTTAATTCTTGAGTCATAAATCCACCAGATTTTTCATCAATAAATCTTTTTGCATCACTACCAACTAAAACTGTATTTGGTTGAGCAATAAAACGTGATACAGTTGCACTATTAGTATCACCATTGTGATCATTCATAATTTCATAATCCTTTAAAACAGCCATTAAATGATTTGTATGTGTAAGTGCAGCACCTACATTACTTCCCATAATAATACCATCTCCTGTACATGAAGAAAAACCAACTCCAAATGTTCCTTTAACTTCAGGATCTAATAAAACAGCTAATTCAGCATTTGCTGAGTATCCACCAGTTGCTATAATAACAGATTTAGCACCAATAGTAATTTCACCATCTTGCGTAGTACATTTAACACCTTCAACTTTATTATCATCAGTCATGATAATTTCATAAGCTGTAGTATTTGTCATAACTTCAATATTTGCTTCTTCTAGTGCTGTTTGATAAGGAGCTAATAAACCATTACCTCCACCTTCTACAACATGCATCATTTCAAGTGGACCATAACCTACAATTACGTCATCTGTAAATGCTACATCTAAACGGTTATGTAACCAATCAATTGAATCTTTACTTTTTTCAACTGTGATTTTTGTTAAATCTGAATCTAAACGATATGATGCATTAAGCATTAAATTATCATACATTTCATCAAATGTAGTTGGCACTGTATTTTGTTCTTTTTGAATAACAGTTTCATAACCTGCAATCATTCCTTGTGAAATAAATGTTGTTCCACCAATAAATCCTAATGTTTCAACAACTAAAACTTCTTCAACTCCATTATCACTTGCTTCAATTGCAGCACTTAATCCTGCTCCACCTGCTCCAAGTACTAATACATCAACATTTTTATCATATTTTGTTCCTTCATTAGAACTACATCCAACTAATGCACTAATTGATAAAAGTGAAACTAAAGCTAACTTAATTAATTTTTTCATTTTCATTTCCCCATTTCTCATTAATGATAACAAAATCACATTAATAATGTTTATCATTTTCTTATCAATATTTATCATTTTCCAATAAACAATCAAATCATGTAATTTTATGTTATTATGTTTCTAGAGGTGCCTTATGAACTATTTCAATTCTAATGATAAAAATGTTTCTATTATTGATGATGACTTTAGCTTATTTTTAGATACATTAAATTTCAAAGTAAATTCTTGTGGAATTTGGTCTACTAAAATTGAAAAAATTGCAGATTATACGATTAATGATATTGAATTTATTTTCTATTCTAAAGGTGGTAGCACAACAAACATTTTAGGAAATCAATATACATGTAATACAAATGACTTTATGATATTAGAACCTTATGGACTATATCGATCACATAATAAAAAAGATCACGTAAGTGAATATCATTATATTCACTTTGATATTGAACCTAAAATATCTCAAGATAATTTCTTACAAATGCTTAAAAAAAATTCAAGTGTTTTTCATATATCTAATCCTGATATATTTTTCGAGTTATTTTATAAAATCCAAAAAGAGGTCCAAAATCAAAATAGTGGTTATGCTACTATGATTAATAGTTATATTAAACAAATGTGTGTTTTATTAGTTAGAAATAATCAATTAACGACAAGTAAAGTTAATTATGTAAAACTAATTAATAACACTCAAGCTGATATTGTTAATAGTTGTATAAGTTTTATAAGTAAGAATATTGATGGAGATTTATCAATTACTGCATTAAGTAAGCAATTAAATGTTAGTGAAAATTATTTATATAAATGTTTTGTTTCCGTTTTAAATATAACACCAAGTAAATACATTCAAAAATATCGTATCTTAAGAGCTAAATCAATGATATTATCTAATAAACTAACAATCGAACAAATATCGCAACAACTTGGATATTCTAGTTTAATTCATTTTTCTCGTGCATTTAAAAATGAAGAAAAGATTGCACCTACTAAATATCAAAAACTTAAAAGTCATCAACTAAATTTAATTAAAAATATTGTAGTAAAGTAAAAATTTTAACTAATTTTATAAATAACTAAAAAAGCACTATTTAAAAGTGCTTTTTTTAACTTTCACCTATTTTATTTCATCAATAAAACATTAAGCGTGAACTTTCTTTGATTTTTATCAATATCAAAATTGATTTTACCATTGAACTTATTCGTTTCATTTTCAATACTATACAAACCCAACCCATGGTTTTCTTTGTCTAATTTTATACTAATTAATTTACCGTCTGTAATATTTGGAACAAACATATAATAATTTTCAAATATCATTCTAATGCACCGCTTGTCTTCATTAATTATAATTTTTATATTTTTTTTATGATGATCAACTTGTTTAGTAGCCTCAATTGAATTACTAATTGCATTACCTACTATAACTGCTAGTGACATATTATTAATATTAAGTCCTAATGAATGTATTTCAATATCAAAATCAATTTCAGGATTTAAATTAACGTTTACGTTCAACAAAGCATCAACTACATCATTACCACTCATAATTACTTTTTTTAAAGATTTTGAGCCTGATATCTCTTTTAAATATGTTAGAGCATCTTCGTAATTATGTTCACTCAGTAATGTTTCAATTGCAAACAAATTATTATTTATATCATGTTTTATTCTTCTTATTTCGTTAAAATCATATGAATTTTTATCAGAATACGTTTTTTTAATACTTAAAGCATTTTCTAAATCCTGTATTTTTTTTAAGTTAATCTTTTGTTGAAATAAAACTTTCTCTGTAATTATTGCTACAATAAATATCATAATTAAAACGGCAATTAAAAAAACAATATCACTAGTATAGCTAGAATAACTTGTATAAAGCATATTTGTGATAACTCCTGCTAGTAATAAACATGTTATCGACATAAATATTATATTTTTTGAAACAATATAATCCTTTCTGTAGCTTTTATTAAGTCTAGAAACTAACATCAATAATATATATGCAAAACATCTTGTTGTAATAATAAATGAAATTCTTACTGAAGATCCATATTGATATATTAAATTATTATCTATATCAAAAATATAAGTTATACCAAAAACTAAAACACTTGAATATATTGCATAAATTACATGAAATAAAATTACTATTAAAAATTTGTTTATCAGTTTTCCTGAATATAAAATATTTAAAAATATTGTTGAAATCGCCATTAATAATACAAATGAAAAATACGATACTATATCATTATATGCAATAAATAATGTTAATATTGCAAAAAGCACTAAGAACATAGTATCTTTTGCAATTCCATTTTTTTTATTTACTAATATTAAATCAGCAAAAGTTTTCATTAGTATAAAATCAAAAAAACAAAATAGAAGTTCACTTGTGATAATTAACATTATATGCCACCTCTAATTAAGTAATCTTTATATAAATTATTAAATTGTTTAAACTTACCACGAGAAATGAATATACATTCATCATTAGCTAAAATTACAGCACCATTTTCAATTAATTTAATGTGCATACCATTAACAATATATTTAGCATTAACCTGTAAAAATTGATCACCAATTAATAATTTTATACCACTTAAAGTAGTAGCATTTATTCGTGTTGTTTCTAAATTACTTAATGTTTTAATAAAAAATTTACGATTATCAATTGTTATGTAGACAATATCATCATACTTAAAAGTTTCGTTACCATTTTCAGTAGCTAAAATTACAAATGCCTTTTTTTCAAGTTGCTTAATTACATTATTGATAATGGTTGGTAATCTTTTCTCTATTTCACTTTTCAGTACATAGGCATAGATATTTAAACCAAATGCATCATTAATATACCCATCATAAGAAGACACAAAAACAATAATAGGTTTCATAGCTTTTTCAAACATTATTTTTGATAATTCCACACCATTCTCACTACCCATTTCAATATCTAAAAACAGTAAATCAATATCTGTATTGTTGCTAGAAAGGAATGCATTAGCACTACTATATTCAAATACTTTATAATCTATTTTTAAATTAATAATCGTACGATTAATTATATTATTTATCTTTTTACGAGCAATTATCTCGTCATCAATTATCCCTATTTTAAACATAAACTACCTCTGTGTGATTCTAAATTAATTATAACATTATATAATTTGCATAATCAATTATTTCCATTAATTTTAACTTATTTATTAATTAAAGTTGCTAATAACAACATTTAATAAATTTTTACAACTCTTGTACATCGATTCGCAATGTAATCATCATGAGTAACAATTATTACAGTTTTTCCCATTTCATTAAGCTTAATTAATAAATCCATTACTAGTTTACGATTTACGCTATCTAATGACCCTGTTGGCTCATCGGCAAGAATTAGCTTTGATGGTTTCAACATTACTCTAGCAATTGCAATTCTTTGTTGTTCTCCACCTGATAATTCAAAGATTTTTCTTTTTTCAAAATTTTCTAACCCTACAGCTTCTAATGCAGTTTTAATTAGCTTTTTATGATTAGCTTTCTTGACATATCTAAGTCCTATTTCAAGATTTTGTTCAACTGTTTCATTATCAATTAATGCATAGTTTTGAAATAAGTAACCAATATATTCCCTAATTGCTTTATGTGATTTTTTTGTGTTAGGCAAAGCATTTTTAATATCAAAGATGTCTACTGTTCCACTATCAGCCTTTTCAATTAATCCCATGATATTCAATGATGTTGTCTTACCACACCCAGAACTACCTGTTATTGCAACCATTTCACCACTTTTAATTTCTAGTGAAAAATCCTTAAGAACCTCTTTTTTATTAAAAGATTTGTTTATTTTATTTAATTTTACAGCAATCATTTTTATTCTCCTTTCACAACTTGAGAAACACTCTTATTTTCAAAATACTTAATAATAACTAACATCATCAATAAATCTATAATAGCTAGTATAGAAACGATGAATATAGAATAAATATTTATAGTCATTTGCACTAAATTTGGGGCAATGATAATAGCTAAACCACCTAAAATAATTACTGTAACTACATTAGCTAAAATTAACTTGTTATATCGATCAAAGAAAGAATAACCATATAATTTTTTAACACATATTTTTTGTTTGTTGACTTTAAAAATTTCCTGAGTTAATTGATAACTTACGCCACTCATTATAATAAATAACATTATTATTGCAATCGACAACTGTTTAGCTAACAACTCTAATGCGATTATCTGGGTTGCAAAGATTTCCTCAATCGCCATATACTTCAATTGATTATCATCTAAATTAAATTTTGAAGTTTCATCTAATAAATTATTATTGTATTCACTACTTGAAACGTCCTCTAAATTAATTTTAAGTGGTGCATTTATGCCTTGAACTAATATATTTCCTTTTTCAGTTAAGGTAATACCATCATCTGTAAGGACTACAAAAATTGGTTCTTTAATCAAGTAATTACTATCTTCATACTCAGTAGAAAAAGCAAAGTATCCACTAGAATCTGGTTCATAAATAACATAGTTTATTTCAATATTAGGGACTTCATTATCTTCTACTCCATATCTAATATCAATATTTTCTAAATCAGCAATATAAGCTGATTTATAGAGGTCAATTAGCACATCTGCCTCATTTTCTCTTGTTTTGGGTATTAAGATTGTTCTTGCTTGATTTTCATTAACAACGATTTGATTTTGGTCTTCATCAAGTATAGGAAATCTTTTCAAATAGTTTGTGTTAACTGACATAACTATATCACTATATCCTACACTTACTAGGTCAGGATTAAAATAATCAACATAATCATAACTATCAGTTTCTTCAATATATTTTGACTTTAACTGAGCATGTGGTGTATAGACAGATGGTAGAGCATAAATTGCTCCCTTACTATTCAAATATTCATAATATCCCGCAAAGTCTTCTGATAATTTTAAATCACCTTGCATAATACTAGCACCATCATCACCTATATTAACATTGACTAAAACAGCTAAATCTCCAACTGATTTCCAGTCTTCAATTTTAGTATATTCATCATTAACCATCAATAGAGAACTGCATATACAACTTGCAAAAATTAATACAACAAATAAGATTGTATATTTTACTATATAAGATAAACAAATAATTGGCTTCTGAATTTTTCTATTCTTAATTAAATCACTTATTCTATTACTCTTAATTATAAAATATACAATTGATGAAAATAGTATTATTAATAAAATAAATCCAAACTGTATTATAAATAAAGTTATTAAAAAATCCATAGTTAAATTTTTAATAATTAATACAATTAAAATATTAATTATTAAAACGCTAATAATAACCGTTTTAATTATTGATATAACTAAATCACTCCAAATCGTAATATTTTTTATTCCGATAAGTTTCATTATTCCAATTTTTTTAGAGTTATTGATTCCATAAAAAAGACACATTAAACCATATAATACAAAACTTGCAACAAGTCCAAACAAACATAATGCTTCAATAGGGGAAGCACCAATTGATGAAAAGGCGTTTTGAGTTGTTAAGTCATTGATTGAAATATCACTTCGATATGATAACTCAGCTATAAATTGATCTATACTGTTGGTGTTTGTTGCTCTAATTGTATAATCACCATCTAATGTTCCACGTTCACTTTCAAACTTATTTAAAGTCCATATTTCAAAATAATCATCACCTAAAAAATCAAAGATATTACCAATAGATTTTGTTGTATATGATTTACTTGAACTTAAATATTCATTATTTTTATTATCTGATGATGATAGCCAAGTCCCCTTTTTAAGGGTATCATTAGAGAAAAGATCATCAGTATCGTCTGCCATATAAATTGATTTTACGATCATCGTTTGATTATCATAATTTAAGTAATCATGTTTGATAATGTTTACTTCAAATTCTTGGGCAAGATTTGATAGCATATTGAATAAATCTTCTCCACTGTATCCTGTATTTTTCAAATATATATCTTGTGAATAATCATTTTTACCCCAGCTATCCCAATACTGTGAATCACTGTTTTTAAAATTGAAAAAAGTTAAGCTAATTACAAATAAAATAATTAATATAGAATTTATTTTCATTACTGTTTTCATTTAGTCACCACTTTCATAATATATTATTTTCATTTAGAAAATCTTTAATTTTATAAACCTAATAAAAGACTTGATTAATATTGTAATTATTAAATGCTTTAATATTTTCGCTATAAAATATTAATATTATAAACAATAATAAATCGTGTCTTATAATCACATTTACATCATATATTATTTGGTTATATAATATCGTTTTTTTTGATTATATTGTCAAAACCATGTTTAAATGGTATTAATAATTAGTAATAACCCTAAAAATATAAAGCCACTACATTCAACTAATTGCGGTGGCTTTATATTAAATCTTATTCGATTAAAAATCTGTCAATGGCATCAAAATAGTTATTGTATTGCTTTTAATTATTTTATGGAAACTAATTCAATATAGCCTCTAGTTCCAATTGGTTCTAATTGAATACGAGGATTTGTATCATCCCAGTTATAACCAATAATTGTAGGGTCATATTTTTTGATTGCATCCCAAACCTCAGTGATTGCCGTTGCATAATCAATTTCTTCAAATGGTTCACCTTGAAACATAAGATATTTTGTAGCAGGTAAATCAATAATATCATAACCTTCAGGTATTCCTTGATCATAATCACAATCAACTTCAACACCTTGTACATACTTTGATGTATTTGGTTTAATGTAAGCATCTGGCAACCATAAACAAACAGGTTCCTTCCTAACAGAATTAATACTTGTTAAAAGTCCCCAAACATCACAACCAACCTCATTGCAATAAGCAAAATAATCATTTGCTTTATGTCCTCTTTTAATTATAGCTTTGCAAGCTTTTTTATCTATTACTTGAATAAAAATATTTTTCACTTTATTATTTTCCTTTCTTTTATTTGCTACTGCTCTAAATTTTACACCATAAGGTATAAATAACTGAATAGGTATTGGATTAAGTGCATATTCTTTAGGATTAACTAAAAACTCTTTTAAAAAAGCCCTTTGATAACCATCAACACTACCAAACCCTGTTTCAAATGCTATATTTGAAATTTTTTGTTCTTGATTTCTTAATCGCAATACTGACTTAGATAATCTTAGCTTACGAATATAATCGGCAGGTGTATAATTTGTCCATTGTTTTAATAAGCGATATGAATACCATGGAGAAAATAATGATACTTTCGCTAAATCTGTTAGGCTTATATTTTCATACAAGTTTTGATCAATATAATCTTGCATTCGTTGAACGGCTTCTTGTTGTTCTAACATTTTTTACCTCCATGCTATCCTGTAGCTTTTAGACAATAATATAGATTATTCCCATTTAAAGTATTTAATTGAAATAAATGTACAAACTACTCCAATTATACACATTATAATAATTGGAACAATGAAGCTTTCTACTTCTAGTCCTAGTGATGTTGCTTTTAAAAGTTTAATACCTTGTGTTAATGGTAATAAGTTTGAAATTTTTTGCATTAATGAAGGCATAATTTCATAAGGAATTGTTGTCCCAGAAAATGCAAGCATCACAAAATATAATAAACTAGCTAATACATTTGCTGTTTTTTGATCCTTGCTAACACCACCAACCAACATCCCAATACTAAACATTGAGATTAAAACTAGTACCCATCCAATTAAAAATACAAAAATATTTCCTTGAAATCTTAATCCCAAAAAGTTTGTTGCTATTGCAAATAGTAAAACTAGTGATATGAATGAGTATATCGTATAAATTGATACTTGTACAATTAAAATCATAATTGGTTTTATTGGAGTTACTTTCATTTTTTTTAATATTTTTTTATTTCGATAATCGGAAATAACAATTGGTAATCCCATTGCACCACTTGCTAAAATTGCAATTGATACAACAGCACCAAACGATTGTTGCAATACAGTATAACTAGCATTTTCATAAGCTAAGTTATCACCATTAATAAAGTATATTGCAACCAATATAATAATCGGCATAACAATTGCAAAAATAACCATATCCATACCACGCAATGACAATTTTAGTTCAGTTATCAGCATTTTTTTATAAGTATTCATCCTTCATATCCTCCTGATCTGTATACCAAAAATAAGCATCTTCAAACTTTTCACATGGACTATTTTTTATTGCTTCACTAACTGTTCCATTAAATACCGTCTTACCTTGTTTTAAAATATAGATTCTATCACAAAGTTGTTGTACCTCGTCCATAAAATGTGAAATTAAGACAATGCTTAATCCATTGTTTTTTAAATCAACAAGTATATTCCACACATCTTTTCTTGCTCTTGGATCAAGTCCTGTTGTTAATTCGTCTAAGAATACTAATTCTGGATCCATAATTAGGGCAAGTATTATAAATAGTCGCTGCCTTTGTCCACCAGATAATTGTTTGACTGGTTCTTTTAGTTTATTTTCAAGACCAAACTTATTGAGTAATTTATTATAATCAACACTTTTTTTATAGTAAGAAGCTGTTACTTCACATAATTCACCAACTTTAATATTTTCTTGATAGCTTCCATCTTGAAATTGGACACCAACACGTTCAAATAATGTTTTTCTATCAATTATAGGATTTAAATTTAGTATTTCAACATCTCCACTACTTTGTTTTTTAACACCTAACATACACTCAATTGCTGTTGTTTTTCCAGCACCATTAGCTCCTAAAATACCCACAATTTCTTTTTTATTTACATCAAAATCAAAATTTTCTAATGCAACAATATCTTTATAATTTTTTGATAATTCTTTTACTTTAATCACACTATTCATCTTTGGCACCTCATTTTTCAATGTCATTAGTAAATATACATGTCTATTTACTAATTAAGCATACATCAAATTAATTTAATACTCTCGACTATTTTTGCTAAGATGAAATGAAACATCAATAATAGAAATAAGCAGATAAAAAAAGACAGTAATCTGTCTAATTATTTATACAAAATTATAAAATGTATTTATTAGTTTATGTTATATATATTATTAATTAAATATTATGTTAAAATAATTTCACTAACTATAACAATATAGCTAAAAATTTTCTACTATATCCAAATAGAAAAATTATTATATTCAAATACTCCACTTCCATGCTTTAACTTTCCTTGTTTTTTTATAGATACCATTGCATCCTTTATATCATCTATTATTTTTATTGATATATTCAAATCATGATGAGCTGGAAATACTTTTTTAATTGGTAGTTGTGCTATTTTATTAATTGATTCCAAATACTTTTCTGGATCAGTACTCGGGAAATATGCAATTAACATCCCCTTATAAACTAAGTCGCCAGTGAATAAATATTGCGTATTCTTTTCATAAAAACACATATGTCCGGGTGAGTGACCAGGAGTATGAATTACATTAATACATCTACCACCAATATCGATAACATCCCTGTCTTTCAACAATTTTTTTGGTGTACCTTGAAATATTTGATAATCATCAATATTAAACATTTTTGGCAAATCACAACGTTCTTGTACATATTCTTTTACCAATGATAGTGGCAAAGGAAATTCACCATCAATCCATTTAGATTCATCTTGATGAACATAAAAATCATCAAAATACTTATGCCCTCCAATATGATCCCAATGAATGTGTGTAGCCACAACAATTATAGGTTTTTCTGTTAGTTTTACTACTTCATTATAAATATTTTCTATTCCAAGTCCTGTATCAATAAGCAAACTATATTTATCGCCATTAAGAAGATAAGCATGTGTTTGCTCCCAATGTTTGTATTCACTTATAATATATGTATTGTTATCAATGCTATCTACTGTAAACCAGTTATCCATAATAATCCTCCATCATCATATAAACAAATTAAAAATAAGTATATTTTTAATAACTAAATTATAACACAATAAATATTGATGCACTAATTTTAATAAAGATAAAATATTTGTAGATAGTTTATTTTAAAAAGGGATTTAGCTTAAATCACAAAACACAACATAATTAAATATTGCATAAAAAAAGATTGAAGTCGAACAAGTCGAAACTAAATCATAATCAATTAAAGCATCTTTATAAAATTTACTATTAACATAAACATCTTGCTTAAAAACATTACGTTTATGTTTTTTAATTGTGATAATTCCATAAACTAATACACCTAAATTAGATACTAAAGATAAATACTTATAACTAGTAGAGCTATTTCATTATTTGCACTAGCAACAGCAAATTGTGATGTACTTGCAAAAGTTGGAATAGTTAAAGTAAACATTGACCATAAAACTAATGTTTGTGCACGATGTTGTAACCATGCCCCTTTTCTAAAGAACAATTCTGCTATTAAATATGCAAGTAAAGGTAGAACAGCTGGATAAAATGCACGATCACAAATACAATTTAAACAATATGATAAATTCCAAATTGAATAAGCAATTACCCAATAAATTGATTGGTCAGTCCAAATCATATCTTGACTTTTTTCTTACCAATAACCAAGCAACATCATTTATTGCATTCTATACTTGGATCATAGTATCTTGCACGTAAATAAATTAATCCTGTTTCATCA
>CAMQTJ010000002.1 GCA_947037125.1 uncultured Holdemania sp. | reverse complement strand
CATTATATCCATCACCAAATGCTGCTGTTTCACTAATATCAAAACCAAAATGATTCGCAAGATAAGTTATCCCATAACCTTTGTTTATGTTGTGTGCAATTATCTCATTTGCATATCCTAAATCAATATGTGTTGATGTATTCATTATTGCTATTACACCTTTTTTTACTCGATTTTCATGAGTATAATATAAAATATGTGTAAGTGCTTCACCATTATATTTTTTTGACCCTGGAACCATTTGATATAGTTCATCAAAAATTGCATCAGTATCAGGTTGATTTTTATTTAAAAAGCATTGTCCATCATCACTAATCCAACGATATGTCATGTTATTTTCATCAAAGTACTTTACTACTTCAACACATTCTTTACTATCTATGATATTTGATTTTATCTTGCTCCCTTTTTCATATATATCACCACCTGCACAACAAATTATTCCATCCATTACCTCTAATAAATCTTTTGGAAGTTTTACCATTTCATAATATGAGCGACTTGTACAAATAGCTATTTTAAAACCTTGTTCTTTCAGCTTTTTAAACGCTAATTTTGTAGACTCTATTACTTCATGTTTTTTATTGTAATAACACGTACCATCAATATCGAAAAAAATTATTTTTATCATTATATAAATCTCCTTATAGTTGTATACTATTTTTTAAAAACTATTTACAAGCAATTTTTCTATATAGTTTCTATCAAATAATTATATCATTATATATGTATTAATTTAATTATTATTTAAAGTTTCTTTGATCTTCTTTTTCTTGAATTTCTCTATTCTATTATATATAGCAATCACCTTATTATCAGAATTAATAATAAGGTGACTATTTTATATTTTTTTAATTAAAAATGTTTAACTCTCTTCTCATATTTTTCATATAGTGCATCATTATCAAAGCCGTCAAGATTTTGTGATTGAAAGATTGGTAGTGTAATATTTTCTTTTTCTAGAATTAAACACGCTTCATTAATAATAGCATTCACAATAATCATGGTTGCAATTGATGATGCAGGTCCTGTTTTAGCACCTCCAATTTCACACATTGAATCACCAAATGGCACACAGCTATCTAAAACAAAATCGCAAATTTCATATAATTTTTGCCCACTAAAATGACGACTAGTTATTTCTTTTGATTGTTGTAAGTTAGTTAAACCAATACAATAAATTCCTTCTTTTTTACAACGCATAGCCATCTCAACAGGAACTGCATTTCTTCCAGAATTTGATGTAATGATCATGATATCACCTTTTTCAATTTTATATGAATCATATATAACATCCGCAACACCACTTACTTTTTCCATTGCACACGATCTTCTTGCTCCAAAAGATGTGATAGTATCAGGATCAACCATAGCATTCACATTCGCAAGTCCGCCTGCTCTTCCAAACATTTCAATACCAACCATATGTGAATGACCTGTTCCAAATGTATGTATTATCTTCCCATTTTTGATATTTTCAGCAAAAAGCACAGCCATTTCTTTGATATTGTCACTTTGTGTATCTCCTATTTTATTTATTACTTTTGTTATTTGATTAAAATATTCAATATTATACATTTTATTACCTCTTTCTTTATAGTCATATTTTACTTTATTTTGGTATAGATGTAAAACTATGATATATTATATACATATAATATTTGCTTATACATAAATTAAATAATTCAATTTTTATAAAAATATTACTAAGGAGACCACTATGATAGACTATCGTTTTTATACTTTTATCACCCTTTGTAAAACACTAAGTTATACAAAAACAGCTAAAATAATGCATATTACTCAACCTGCTGTTTCTCAACATATAATTCATATTGAAAAAAATTATAATATTAAATTATTCAATTATGTAAATAAACAACTAATAATTACAGATACTGGAGAGAAATTGTATCGTGAACTAATTTCGTTATCGACTATTACTAATGCAATAGTTGAAAACTTAACACAAAAAAGTACCGAAAATCTAAATCTGAATTTTTATTGTACGACAACGGTTGCGGAATACATTGTTCCTAAACCTTTATGTGAATATATTAAACTTTATCCTCAAGCCAATATTAAAATGCGTGTAAATAGTACAACTTCATGTATTAATGCATTAGAAAGTGCCAATGCAGAGTTCGCTATTATTGAAGGTCAATTTGATAAATCACTATATTTTTCAAAACGTTTGAAGTCAACAAGATTAGTACCTGTTTGTTGTATTAATCATCCTTTATTAAATAAAAATAATTTGGTTATTGAAGATTTAATAAACGAAGTTTTAATTCTAAGAGAAAAAAATGCACCAAGCAATAATATTTTGGTATCATCTTTGAATCAACATAACTTATCCTATGATAGTTTTAATAAATGCATTGAAATTGGGAACATGAACGCCATGAAAAAAATCATTGCAAAAGGTATTGGTATTGGTTTTATCCATTATGATGTAGTAAAAAATGAAATCGATAATAATAAACTATGTATAATTCCTTTAACGAAGTTTAATTTGGATCGTGAAATAAGTTTAATTTTTTCTTCTGAAAAACTATTAGATAAAATCAGTGTGTTTTATGACCTTATCCAGCAGGATATTGAAATTAATAGCTAAATCTTTATTTGATTATAGAAGTATAAAAGCGAGTCAATTTAATGTCTCGCTTTTATTATTTTAAAATATTTACTATTTTAGCATTTTTTTGCTTTTATAATTTAATATTTACGATTTACGATTATCATAACAATATCCGATATTGTTATGATAAATACAAAATTCCAATACTAGCTAATGGGAATACTAAAGTTAATAATTCTTTATTGTCTTCAAATAAACTGAAAACTATATTTAATCCACTTTTTATAAAATATAACTCGACAAATAAACACAAAGATACACACCGGAATCATCGTTAATTTTTTCCCTTTTAAATAACCAAACTTAAATAGAAATGATGTTTTGATACAAAAGAAAATCGAAAATCCTAAAAATGTTGTACTAAATGTAAGTAAAACATCTATTAAGATAATATCAATTTGATTAAATATTGCCAATATACAATAGACTGTAAATGATATTATAATTACAAATAGAAAATACATTAATGCGAATAAATATCTTACTTTTACTATTTCTTTTGAACTTAGAGATATCGACTTATATAGATTATCTAAATTATTTTTTTCTTTTATATAAAATATTGAAAGTAACGTTAATGGAAGTAATCAATTTTTGCAATCTTATATGAATTTTTCATAACTTTCACTCTTTCTTACTTTAATAGACAACGATATCATTAATTGTTTCAAATTCGCAAAATAAATTATGATAATCATTATTATATTTAGCTTTAATTAACTATTCATAGTTTATTGATGTTTTACCAATCCATATATTTGTTTATTTAATTGACCATTTAACGCATGGATACTACCCTTAATCATGCAATATTTCACAAGTAATTGTTCCATAATTCCTGTGTATATTACTTTTCCTTTAATTATAACCGATATAAAATCAGCAACTTGTTTTAAATCAGTTGTTATGTGTGTTGAAAATACAAAACCGATATTTTATTTAACCAAACTTACAAATTCAATGTTATCCTTATCAAATATTAAAATTTGACATTATCTTTTTTTAGTATGTTTAAAATTAACTTAATAATTGTAGCAGATTAAAACTACATTATTACTCATTTGGGCTTTTAATGCTTATTTAATTGCACTTATAGTTTAAATCTTTTTTTACACATAAAAAAAATAACCTAAGCTAATAGATTATTCTTTAATTATTATAATTTTAGTTACTACAGTTCATTAATGATGATTTTAAATATCATTGCTACTGTTTTCGCATCAATGATTTGATTGGTTTTAACCATTTCAACTAATTGACCAATACTATATATTTCAATTGTGATATCTTCATTTTCATCAAGATTTTGACCTAAGTATTCATCTTGAATTCCATGATACATAAAAATACGCTCACTTAAATATGCACCAGTTGGTACAAGCATTCCTAATGGAACTATATTTTTTGCACTATATCCTAATTCTTCAATACATTCACGTTTAATAGCCTCTAAAGGATTTTCATTTGCTTCTAGTTTACCCGCTGGAAATTCTAAAAGTTCCATCTTTTGTCCATAACGATACTGCCTAACTAAATAATAGTTACCTTCATTGTTTTTTAAAGCAATAGCAGAACCTCCATTATGATAAACTATTTCTCTTTTTACTTTGTTACCGTTTGTACATACTGCTTCATCAACATCAACTTTAATTATTTTGCCTTCAAAAATATTAACTCCACTCACTTTAGTTTCCATAAATTCACCTCATAACTATAATATCACAATATTAGTAAAAGAAATCTTAAATAAGTTTGTAATTAATTAATTTAATAGCTATAATTACATTATTAGGGGAAAAAATTATGAAAAAAAGATATATTTTTATTATCGTATTTTTAGTTATTTATGTACTGCTACAAGTTATTCCATACAATAAAGACAAAAATGATACGGTATTTATTGTAGAAAAAGGTCAATCACCTTTAGTTATTGCACATGGTGGGGCAAAATTATTATATCCAGAAAATACTTGGATGGCATATGATAGTTGTTTTGAAATAGGTGTTGATGTTTTTGAAATTGATCTACGCTTAACAAAAGACAACGTCTTAATTACTCATCACAATGCTGATATTAGTGATACAAGCAATGGCAAAGGTTTAATTAATCAAATGACATTAGAGCAAATAAATACATACAATTTCGCACAAAATTTCACAACACTAGACAATAATCAACCATATAAGGATTTAGATGCACAGCAATTATTAGAATATGGCAATAAATTAAGTCCTGTATCACTAGAAGAAATGTTTATTAAATACGGTGATAGTATACTATATATTTTAGAAATTAAAGATGAATCGATTATAGGGGAACATGCAAATACTGAATTATTAAGATTAATTGAAAAGTATGAATTACAAGATAATGTATGTGTAGCCTCATTTAATCAAGATACCCTAAATCATTTTGAATCAATTAGTGATGAATCTATTGTAACATCATTTGATATGAGTACAGCAACTTCGTTTATAATTGCGAATTATGCAGGATATGGTTACTTTACAAATTATTCTAAAGATGGGTTCCAATTACCTTTAAAAGAATTTGGTGTACCTTTAAACACAAAATATTTAATTAATAAAATCCATAAAAATGATATGTTTGTACATTTTTGGACTATAAATGATAAAGAAGAAATGAAACAACTAATTAATATTGGTGCTGATGGAATTGTAACCGATAGACCAGATATTTTAATTGATTTAATAAAAGAATTAAATTTAAAATAGGAGAATATTATGAATATATTAGAAGTATGTTGTGGAAGTTATTATGATTGTTTAACGGCATATAATGCTGGAGCAAAAAGAGTTGAACTAAACAGTGCTTTATTTTTAGGTGGTTTAACACCATCATTAGGAAGTTTAACCCTAACTAAAAAAAATACTGACTTAGAAGTTATTTGTATGGTAAGACCTAGAGGTGCAGGTTTTTGTTATGATGAATCTGATTTTGAAACAATGATCGAAGATACTAAACTATTACTAGAAAATAATGCTGATGGTATCGCCTTTGGTTGTTTAAATGATGATTCAACTGTAAATATAAAACAATGTACCCAAATTATTACTTTGATTAAATCATTTAATAAAACAGTTGTTTTTCACCGAGCATTTGATTGTGTTAAAGATCCATATCAAACAATTGAATTATTAATCGCTTTGGGTGTTGATCGAATCCTTACAAGCGGTTTAGAAAATCTTGCAATTGATGGTATAGAATTATTAAAGGATTTAAAAGCTAAATATGGTGATAAAATAGAACTATTAATTGGAAGTGGTATAAACAAAAACAATGCATTACATATAATTGATTATACAAATATCAATCAAGTTCATTCATCATGTAAGAAATGGGTTAATGATCAAACTACTACAAATAATAAAGTTAGCTATAAATATCATAATGAATATGACTATGATGTAACAGACTTTAATTTTGTACAAGAATTATTAAAGGCAATATAATTATTTTAAAATTTAGTTCATAAAATAAAAAACATTTAATATGTTTTTTATTTTTTTATTCAATAGAAAACCCTTATATTAAGATCATTGAACAATATTTTGAATAGCATTGAAGAAAGGGGCTTATATGTCTATAAAATAAATAGTTAAATGCTTAATGATTTTTACACTTATTTCAAAAATTTTTATATTTTTTTCATAAAGCATATTGTATTAAATGAATGTTATGATTTAACATATGTAGGAATTAGTGAATTTGGTTTAGATACCAGCACATTACAAACTGCAATATTTTATTTGCAAAATAAAAATTATGATACTTATACTGCTTATTGTGTTGATTTAAAAACTTCGATTATCGACTATCCACAATACGCTATTAGCTTGACATTTAGCTTTACCAATCGATGACAGTCCTACTACACCTGTTGCCGATACTATTTTAAATCAAACGCTTTTTTAATCATTAGATAAATATTCTGCTTTATTTAGCTTTAAGGCAAATGGTAAAATTTTTGATTCCTCAACAGTATAATGAACTTATCAGTTTGATAAAAATATTGCAGCCCAATTTACTGCGTCAATATCTGCTCTTGGTATTGATGCAGACCATGTTGTTAATAAATTAAGCTTTTGTATTTTGATCCTGAAACAAATTATTTAGATGAGCTTTTGGTAAATGATCTATTACCTGGGAATTACTCAATATTAGAAACTTACATTGCTGATGTTATGTTTTAAATTCAACACCTCAACCAATCACTTTAATTGCCAAGGAAATAAAAAATGATACCTGTCTTTATTTAATAAAAAAATGAGTAATTGAAATGGAAGGTTCAATCATAGAAATTTATAATAACAGATTTTTTAATAATATAATTTTTGAAATAACAACTTAAAAAAATGAACAAGTTTCTGTATGTGATCTTGCACCAAACACTTACTATGATAAGTAGTTTGTCGCACCATTTGGCAATTTATTAGATTCAAAACCACAAACTGTAACCCTTTACGAATCCTTAGAAACATCATTTATTTTTAAAATACAAGAATTCCTGTTACTGCTACAAGCTATTCAACTATCTTATTAATCTCAACTAGTTTTTTGCCACTCTATTATTTTTATTTTTTGTTATACATAAGCGAAAAAAATATGAAAAAAAAGTATGTAAATAGTCTCATTATTTTTTTGATGATTGCAATAATTATTAGTATTGTTGTAAGTGTTAATGAAATCATTAAACTAACTAATATATACAACATCACTGAATTAATTATTATATAAGTTAAAAATCGCTAGTCTACGATATAAATAATAACAATAACGGTTATTACTTTATTAAAGTGAAATTAATTTCAATGAGTCATCCTAAATTTTATGACATTTTCAAATAGCGACACTCAAGTTATCTTAAACTTAGGCATAGATGATGAACAACTTGTCTATAGTACAGGTCTTTCTACCAAATTTGTTTAATTAAATAGTCATGGTAATACTGTAATTTACGGTCATAAACATAACATTTTTAGGAATATAAAAGAGATCAAAAATGGTGATAAAATAACTACCGCACTTTTAAATAGTTGTATTGACTATACGGTTGGTGATATTTATATTACTAGTCCTAATGATGTTAAGATACACAATGAAAAAATGTTTTAACAATAACTCTAGTTACTTGTTACCACTTTAGGTATTTTGGTCAAGCTCCTGATCGCTATGTTGTTGCATCACAATCAAAATAAATAGCGTGGCTCTATTAATTAGATTCACACTTTTTTCAAATACTAATCACTACTAATCAAATGTTGAAATTCTACAAAAAGATTTTGAGTGTTAATTTTCAAGTCATAAAATTCTACTGCAATTATCATATTATTTTCTTTATAATCATATTTATTAATATTATTATCTATTGCACTTTTAAAATCATTAATTTTAATAAGTTCACATCTAAAATCATTTTCAGGTATAACAATAATATTATCAACTAATAATGATTTTTCATCACAAGTAACTTCAATGAAAAATGCGATTTTTTTTATATTATTTTGATATAAATATATAATTCCATCATTAAATTCATCATGCATATTGCAATCTATACATTCTTTATATAGTTTTGCCATTTCTTTTCGATATGTTTTTAAATCATAATTATCTTCTTGATATTTCGATATTAAAAAATAGCGTTGCTTACAGTGTTTAATAAAACTTCCTTCATTCATGGTTTTTTTGATTTCTTTTTTCTTATTTTTATAATGATTATTTACTTTATTTATTAACTCCATATTTTTTTGGAGTTTTTCTATTTTTTTGTCTGTAATTTCTTGTGCATCTTTTTGTATTAGATCCATATTTATACTATAATCATTATCAATATATCGATTGAAATGTTTCAAAGGTATTTGAGAATCAACACAAGTTATAATTAAATCAATTATAATTAACTGTTCTAATTTATAATATCGATAACCAGACTCTTCATTAATGTATGCAGGATTTAGTATTCCTAATTCACCATAATAACGTAGTGCTTTTATACTAACGCCTTTTATTTTAGAAACTTCACCAATTGATAATAAATCATCCATCTATATCACCTTTTTCTTGACTCTACCATTAGGGTATAGTTTATATTACTATTGTTACATATTTTTATTAGAAATAAAAGGAGATTATATGTCAAATTCAAAACATTTTTACAACTTTGTAATACCATCTATTGGGGCCATGCTTGTTACTGGTCTATATTTTGTAGTAGATGGAATATTTGTAGGTAGAGGCGTTGGTCTAAATGGACTAGCCTCAGTAAATATTGCCGTCCCATTTATATCTATCTTAACTGCCGTAACTATGATGATAACAATGGGTGGTGCAACCTTAACCTCAATATGCTTGGGAAAAAAGCAAATTAAACAAGCAAATAATTATTTCAATATAAGTTTATTATTTGTATTTATCTTTAGTTTATCACTTACTATTATTAGTTTAGTCTTTTCAACACAAATCGCATTACTACTTGGAGCTAGTGATATATTATTAAATGGAACTGCTCAATATATAAAATATTATGTAATGTTTGGAATCTTTTTTTGTGGCTCTATGAGTTTATCTGTATTTGTTCGTAATGATGGTAATCCCCGACTCGCTTTTTGGGGTATGATTGTAGGTGCTGTAACAAATATCTTTTTGGATTGGTTGTTTATCTTTCCTTTAGGTATGGGAATAAAAGGTGCAGCAATTGCTTCAGGTTTAGGCCAGTTTTTAGCATGTATAACTTTATGTACCCACTTCATTCAAAGTAAAGGGAATTTAAAAATACAAATGCCTAAAGTTGAATTTGAAGATATTAAAAACATTATTAAAGTAGGTTCACCTGAATTTATCACACAAATGAGTCAACCTGTTACAATTTTTTGTTTTAATATTGTAGTTATGCACTTCTATCAAGAAATCGGTGTATCCGCTTTTTCTATCATTTCATATATTTTAATAATAATCTTTAGTATTTTTATTGGTCTTGCTCAAGGTATTCAACCATTGATTAGTCATAGTTATGGAACTGGTGATAAAGAAAAAGAACAATACTTTTTTAATAAAGGACTATATTTGAATGTTATATTAGCACTTATAGTTTATGTTATCATGCTAGTATTTGGAAAATCTATTATAACTATTTTCAATAATGAACCCACTATTATAGATATTGGGTATAATTGTATCCAAATATACGGTATGTCATTTTTATTCGCTGCTATTAACATCGTATATACAACTTACTTCCTTGCAACTAAAAACACTAAAAAAGCTATGTTTATTGCAATAGCTAGAAGCTTTGTTTTTAACAGTATATTTATTTTTATGCTTCCTATATTGTTTGGGATAGATTATTTATGGTCTGGTATGATCATAGCCGAATTTGTTGTTATGCTTATTGCATTATTGTTTAAAAATAAATAGTAAAACGAATAATTTTATATAAAAATAAACCCTAAAATTACACATATATATTGTGTTATCTTTCAGGGGTTTAATTATTATTTTATAGATGAAATTATATTTTCTTAAAACTACTTATTAAGTAAATCTAATGCGAAATCTAATGCTTTTTCACCATCCATAAGACCATATATTTGCATTGGTATTACATCTACTACAACATTATGCTCATCACAAACTTGTTTAATTTTAGTAAGCATATACCTAACTTGGGGTCCTATCAAAACTACGTCTGCTTCATTAATTCTTTCAGGAATAAGTGATTCCGCAATTGCGAAAACATTACATTCGATATGTCTTTTTTCTGCTGCCACAACTATTTTATTGACTAATATTGAAGACGACATTCCACCACAACAGGCTAATAATATTCTAACCATAAAAATCCTCCTATTTAATTTTTATTTTACTCCTATATAAGGTTAATACAATGTTATTTAATTATATAAAAAAAATAGTAATCTTTAATAAACAAACAAATTTGTGTTTTTGTTTTGCTTATTAAGCACTATTTTAACTTTATAAATCTTATATATAAATTTAATACAGTTTATTAACCTTTTTAATAATGATAACTATTATTAAATTCTATATTTAATAGCTAAACCTCTTAAAAAGTTTCTTACAAATTTATCTCCACACTCACGATAGTTCTTATGGTTTTCACTTCTAAATAAAGCACTAAGTTCAGCTTTAGTTACGTTAATTCCACCATCATAAAATATCTCAATGATTTCTTCACTAGTTAAAGATAAAGCTATTTTAATTTTCTTTAAGATAAGATTATTAATATTTTTATTGTTTGGTACATGAACTACAGGTTTTGCAGGTTGTTCAGGATTTGTTTCTAATTTACCTCTTTTGAAAGTAATAAATCCATCTAAAAAAGCTACAAGGTCACTATTTGAACATACTGAACCCTCATAAATAGTTTCTTCATCATAACTATTTCTTTTAGATTTAACAAGTCTTTCTTTTAATTCTTCTCTTGTTAATTCAACACCACCCAATTTAAACATTTCAATCATGTCTGTTTCTTTACTATCTAAAGCATATCTAATTCTAACTAATACATCATTATTATTCATAAGTAATTCTCCTCTTTTTAGATGAATGATCGCAAAGTATTTTACCAATGCATCCACTATTGCATAAAATTTATTATACAATCAATAACTACAATATCTTAGCATATCATAGCAATAAAAGCTATACCAACCCTCAGCATATTCATCTATGCTTAATTAAAAAATCTAATTGTTAAAACTTTAATAATTTTATTATTAGCCTACTAATCTTCAATTGGAATCCAAATTATATAATAATCGTTTAAATTTTCATTATCCATACTACAATAATTTACAGAGATAATACTACCATATAATTTTGGTTGAACCTTAATATTATTTGTGTTGATATAATTTATAATATAAGATAGTGCATTTTCATCATATGTAGTTGGCAAGTTAATTCTAATTATTGATTGAATGTTATTATTAACTTCGATTTTTTCGAAAACATTTTTTTCTTTTAACGAATCTAAATTATAATATTTATCAAAATATTCGAAATCTTCTTCAAGTATTCCCATTTTATATCCTGTCTCTTTAAATGTATTATTTAAGTATGAAACATCTAAAACATTTATAGGCATTACTATAGGCGTTAAACTCGCTAATTCCTTAAGTATTTTAATCTCTTGTTTCGTTAATTCATTACTATTTCCTACATCAAAAAGATACATGGTTGGCATTTTTTCTTTTGTTATAACATGAAAATTTGTTTCTATATTTTCATTCCGCTTTTTAAGTCTTTTATAATGTTTTATTAGTAAGTTATTATATGCTGATTCTTTTTCTAATAAATATTCAATGTTAGAAAATACTTTTTCAACAGAATCTTTGTTTTGTTTTTTAATTATTTGTCCACATTCTTTTACAGAAATACCATAATTTTTATATGACCTTAAATTATATAATGAAGCAATATCATGATCAGAATATATATCATAAATTGATTCGCCTTTTTTCTTTGCCGTAAATATATTATTATTGTGATAAAATCTTAAAGTTTCATGGCTTGCTCCAATCATGTTAGCTACTTTTCCGCTTTTATAGTCATTTGTTTTCATAAATTCTCCTTTAAGATTATTACTTTTATAATTATATCATACTTTAAATTATTATATTATCTGTAATTTAAATTGACTTACAACCTTGTTGCTAGTTTATAATCAAAGTGAAAAACATCACAATATGTTTTGACGGGAGAAGAAAATGAAAAAAATTTTAACATGTATTTTAGCATTAGCCTTAATGACTTCATTAAGTGGTTGTTCAAACCCAAAAGATTCAACAATTAGTTATACTGAAGGTACTTATGAAAGTACTCAAAAAGGAATGAATGGTGATGTTGTTGTTTCTGTTACATTTACTCAAGATGCAATAAGCGAAATCACAGTTGTAAAACATAGTGAAACTGACGGTTTATCAGATGCTCCAATTAGTCAAATACCAGCTGAAATAGTTGAATATCAATCACTTGCTGTTGATGTAATTACTGGTGCAACTAAAACATCAAACGCGATTATTAGTGCAGTATGTGATGCTGTAGTTCAAGCAGATGGTGATTTAGAGGCACTTAAAAACAAAGAAATTATTAATAACAATGATAATGAACTTATTGAAAAAACGGCTGATGTAGTTGTTGTAGGTTCTGGAAGTGCTGGTCTTAGTGCCGCAGTAGCTGCTGCACAAGGTGGTAAATCTGTTGTATTAATAGAAACAAATGCCTATTTAGGTGGAAACACAGTAAGAACAGGTGGAGGAACTATTATTGTAGATCCAGAAAGTATGCCTAAAAAAGCAATGACTGATGGTCAATTTGCAGAAATTACAAGACTTGTAGAGATGGAAGTTAGTGA
The DNA here is from genome assembly GCA_947037125.1 of uncultured Holdemania sp. Lineage (GTDB taxonomy): Bacteria > Bacillota_I > Bacilli_A > Erysipelotrichales > Erysipelotrichaceae > RGIG1896. The sequence continues at coordinate 65,890 of CAMQTJ010000002.1, read as the reverse complement.
TGAATTTGCTAAGTCTTGGCAAGAAATTGTTAAAGAAGATATCAAATCATATATTAGTGGTGAAAAAACGGGTATGTATGATTCAGTTGAACTTACTGCATTAAACTATTACTTTAATAATGACTTCTTACCAAATACACAATATCTTTATAACTTATTTGACAAGTCATTATCTGATAAAATTTGGTTAGAGGATATGGGTTTTAGCTGGTCTAAAGAACCTACAATTTTAGTAGGACACAATTGGCCAAGAATGTATTTTTCAACTGAACACAAAGGTGGAAATGGATTCATTGAAGTTTTCACTAATCATATTGAAGAAGAAAATTTACCTGTAGAAATTATTACACAAGTCAAAGGTGAAGAAATAATCATGCAAGACAATAAAGCTGTTGGAATTAACGCAATATCTTCAAAGGGTCAACCTTATAAATTAATGGCTAATAACGCTGTAGTAATTGCAACAGGTGGTTTTGGTGCAAATCCTGAAATGCTTGCTCAATATAGTAATGGTCAATTCGACAATATCGAAAATATGTCTTCTACTAATGATTCAAGTATTCAAGGTGACGGTATTAACATGGCAACAAAAATTGGTGCACAAGTTGTTGGTATGGGCTCTATGCAAGTATTACCAATTGCTGACCCTGAAAATGGCGACACTAAAACAATTGGTGGATCCTCTACAGGACTTTATGTAAATAAAGAAGGTTTAAGATTTGTTGATGAATCTGAAAATAGAAATAATATGGTTGCAGCTATCTCAAAACAAACAGATTCTCAGTATTATGTAATTTCTTCAGAGGAAAACAACGGTATTGATGCTGATGGATATAACATGATGGGTTTATCACTTGAAAATCTTCTTGAAAGTGGAAAAGTAATTAAAGCAGATACAATTGCACAACTTGCAGAAAAAATTTCAATCGATCCTGCTACACTTCAAACAACAATTGATAAATTTAATATTGCTGCTACAACTAATGTGGATGCAGAATTTGGAAGAATTATCTATAACCCTGATTTTGTTAATGAAGGTGCTTCACTTGTAATTGGTGAAGGTCCATATTATGCATGTTTAAGATCTCCTGCGGTACATATTACTAAAGGTGGAATATTAATCGATGAATCAAGTCGTGTACTTGATGAAAACAATGAACAAATAAGCGGATTATATGCAGCTGGTGAAACTACTGGTGGTATGTATATGAAAGGTTTAGGTCATTCAATTTATACTGGAAAAATTGCTGGAGAAACAATAGTTAACGATTATAAATAAAAGATTAAAGATGATAAATTATTATCATCTTTTTTAATAAAAAAAATCCTGTAATATAATGCTTAAATGCATAATTATTACAGGATTTTATATTTTCAAAAATTTTAAACTTTATTTAATAAGTGATTCATCCCAACTTGAATTACCTTCAAGGTGCATTAAATCAGATACTGTTTTCGCAACATTTGATAATCCAAAGTCACCATCTTTAATTTGTACATCAGCATTATAAATAATGAATGGTACTTTATTTAAAGTATGAGCAGTTTTAGGTTTAATTGGAGAATCAGCTTTTTTCGCTTTTTCATACATTTCATCAGCATTACCATGATCGGCAGTAATTAAACATATTGCATCTGCTTTATCACAAGCTTTTAAAACTCTAGCTAACATAAGGTCTACAGTTTCAACACCTACGATTGTTGCCGCATAATTTCCAGTATGACCAACCATGTCACCATTTGGATAGTTAACACGTAAAAAATCAAACTCTTTAGCTTCAATTGCTTCTACTAATAAATCAGTAACTTCAGCCGCTTTCATCCAAGGACGTTGTTCAAATGGAACTACATCACTTGTAACTTCAACCCAATTTTCTAATTCATCACTAAATTTAGATGAATTGTTACCATTCCAAAAATATGTCATGTGACCAAATTTTTGTGTTTCACTAATTGCATAAGACTTAACATTTTGTGCAACTAAATATTCAGATAATGTATTTTTTATTGCAGGTGGTGTTACTAAATAATTTGTAGGTATTTGTAAGTCACCATCATATTGTAACATTCCTGCATATACTGTTTTTGGAAATCTTACACGATCAAATTGATCAAAGTTAGCTTCATCAAAAGCTTTAGAAATTTCAATTGCACGATCGCCTCTAAAGTTTGTTAAGACAACAGCATCACCATCATTAATTGTACCTACAGCTACACCATCTTTTGCAATAACAAATGCAGGTAAATCTTGATCATCACAACCAAGTTCCGCACGGAATGTTTCAACAGCTTGGACTGCAGTATCAAATTGTCTACCATTACCTAAAACATGAGTATGCCAACCTTTTTCAACCATGCTCCAATTAGCTTGGTAACGATCCATAGTAATTGCCATACGACCACCACCTGATGCTATTTGAACAGTGAAATCATCACTATTTACTTCATTGATAAATGCATTGATATCTTCAAGATAGATTAAACCTGATGTTGCAGGAACATCACGACCATCTAATAAAACATGTAAATAAACTTTACTAATTTTTTCAACTTTTGCTTGTGCAACAAGTGCTTTTAAATGTTTAATATGACTATGAACATTACCATCAGATAATAATCCTATAAAATGCATTGAATGATCCACAGCTGTTTCAACTAATTTGTGCCATGTATCACTTTCAAAGATTTTTTTATTTTCAATTGATTCGTTAACAAGTTTTGCACCTTGACTATAAACTTGACCGCATCCTAAGGCATTGTGGCCTACTTCTGAGTTACCCATGTCATCATCAGACGGAAGTCCTACCGCAGTACCATGAGCACAGATTTGCGTATTTGGGCTATTTAAAAATAAACTATCAAGTGTTGGTGTATAAGCATTGCTTACAGCATTACCATAATCACTACTATTGATCCCCACACCATCCATTACAACTAAAACTATTGGTTTTTTATTCATTATTTTTCCTCCACGTTCTATCTAATATCATATCACATTTTAGTCATTTAATAACATTACAGTATACTTTTTTTTACAAAAATAACAAATAAAATCATATTTGTGAAATTTTACTTAAATTACATAAGACATTAAATACAATATCAAAAAAATAATATTTAGCTAATTTGCTTTAAATATTATGAATTATACTTCTATTTTATATAAAGTTTCAATTATTTAAATACTCAAATAAAAAAGTGACTCAATTAAGAATCACTTTATTAAAATTAAACTGCAAATAATAGATAAAGCATAATAATTACAAATCCTAAACCATATAACAATAAGCTATATTCAAGGCTTTTAGTAATTGAGATTTTTTTATTTGATGCATCTTCTTTAGGACTATATTTTTTACCTTCAAAAAATGATGGAGGTATTTTAGTATCTCTACAAAAGATAAAGTTGAATATATAAATAAATAAATCAGCAAATATATCAAATATTCTTGAAATAAATCCAAAAACATTAGGTAATACTGTAAAAATAATTGGTTTATATATAAGGTTTTCAACTGAAACTTTACCATTCCAAGGATTTACATAGCCTTTTTCTTTTGTAATAAATGAGTTTTTCGCAACAATAAAGTATAAAATTAATCCAATAGTCACAGAAATTAATGCACCTTTAATATTTACAAATGCGAAATAATTTACTTGACTATCTAAAGGATGAACTCCCATAAAACTTGCAGTAATGCCTGCGATATTATCCATAATTGTATATGGCATAAGACCCATAGCTAATAATATAAAACTTACACACCCAAGTATTATTTTTGTTTGTTTAGTAAATAAAACATTTTTTACTTTTAAAACTTTTGTACTAGGTTTATTAATAAATAATACAATAAATAGCTTAAGCATATAAGCAACTGTAAATCCACCACTTAATAAAAACATCATTTCACTAAGTTGCATTAAACCTGCACCTAAACTAAACGTATCAAACATCCAAATTTTTTCAACTATTGCTTCATGTAAAAGAGTCTTACTAATAAAACCACTAAATAATGGAATACCCATAATACTTAATGCAGCTATAGAATAATACACTTTAATTAATGGATTTTTTCTACCAAATCCTGAGATATCATTAAGATTTAAACTATGAATATTTTGATATACAACACCTGCAAGTGTAAATAGTATCAATTTAATACAAGTATGATTAAACATATGTAATACTGTACCATACGCTGCAATTGTTCCATGTTCACCTAACAATTGTGTCATTGCAACACCAACTGTAATAAAACCAATTTGTGACATTGATGAATATGCTAATGTTTCTTTTAAATCTTTTGATAAAAAAGCAAAGAATGCTCCAAAAAACATTGTAATAACACCAATTGCTAAAACAAAACTTGCCCAAGCAACATTACCTTGTAATATTCTAAATGTTACTATTATTACACCATAAACTCCAGTTTTTGATAATACACTTGATAAACAAGCACTAAATGGAGCCGGTGATGCTGGATATGATTTAGGTAACCAACCATTAAATGGAAATAATCCAGACTTAATTGCAAATCCTACAAAAATCATAAATCCTGATGCAACTAACATTGGTGATGCTTGTAAGTTTGAACAAGCTGTCGCTAATTGTGATATAACCAATGTTCCAGTCAATGAATACAGGATAAATATTCCCATAAGCATAACTAAACCACCAATAACTGAAAACGCTAAATAGCTATTACCTGCATCAATTGCATCTTGATCTTGATTATGTACAACAAGTGGATAACTTAATAATGACATAATTTCAAAAAAGATAAATAGCGTAAATAAATCACTAGCTAAAAAGATACCCATTGTAGCACCAAACACTACAGAAAAGAATCCATAATAACGCAAGATATTTTTAGACTTATTTGAAAAATATTCTTTACTAAATACACTTGCACCAATCCATATAAGACTTGTAGCAACCGCTTGTAAAATTCCTAAGCCATTTACTTCAAAATTAATTCCTAAACCTGCAAACCAATTTAAACTAATGATTGTTCCATTATATAAATCTATATTAAATAATAAATACAATGAACAAATAAGTTCAATAATACTAACTATAACTAATGTTAAGTTAACTGTTTTATCATTTTTCACAAACAATGGCATCAAACCAAGTAAGATAGGAACAAAAACCATGGCTAAAATTAATATATTGATCCCCATATTAAAATCCCCCCGTTGCTATAACATTTAAAATATCAAATAATGGCTTAGCTGCAAAACTTAATACTACAAGCATCGCAGTTATTACTACCATTGGATATGTAATTGCTTTTGGTGCTTCTTTTACGTTTTTAAGACTATTTAAATTAAAGCTTTTTGATGGAAAATAAGCCTTAATCACAATTTCTAAAAGATACATAGCCGTTAAAATTGCCGAAAACATTAAGGCACAAACTGCTACAAAGCTTACTAAAGTTCCCTGAGATGCTGCAGCTTTAGCTAATTCAAATTTAGAGAAGAATCCTAAAAATGGTGGAACACCAATTAATGCAAGTGAACATATTGTAAAACATGCAAAAGTTATTGGCATTTTTTTACCATAACCTTCAATGTCATCAACATATTCTTTATGGTTAGCATATAAGATTGAACCTGCTGTATAAAACAGTACAATTTTCATCAACGCATGTGCTACAAGATGACCTAAAGATGCTGTTAAGCCATCAGTTGACATTAATGTTAGTCCTAATACGATGTATGATAATTGACTGATTGTTGAATAAGCCAAACGACGTTTAATATGTCTTGATTTTAATGCGTATAATGAACCAAAGCAGATTGTAAATATCGCAATCCACATTACGATAGTTTGAACAACTGTACCTGATAGTGCTGTTGTTCCAAACAAGAAAAATGTTGCTCTTAAAATTGCAAATACACCAGATTTAACAACCGCAACTGCATGTAATAACGCTGTAACTGTAGTTGGAGCAACTGATGCTGATAAAAGCCATCTGTGCACTGGGAAAATTGCTGCCTTAACTCCAAATCCGATGAACATTAGTAGATAAGCAATAAGCATATTTGTGCTAATACTCGCTGCACCAATTCCACCATATACAAAGTCAAGTGAACCTGTTTCACTTGCAAAAATAATCATTCCAACAAAAGCAAGACTCGCCCCTGCTACTGAATAGATTAAGTATTTCCACCCAGCGTATTTAGATCTTTTATCCATGCTATGTAAAACTAAAGGTAAAGTTATAAATGTTAATGCTTCATAACATAAGTATAATGTTAACATATTTGCACTAAATGCAATCGCAACTGTTACTCCAAATGTCATTATATAAAATGCAAAAAACTTAGCTTGCATTCCTTCATGTTTCATATATTCTGTTGCATATACAGTTGCAAGTGGCCATAAGAAACTTACCATCAATGCAAATACTGCAGATACACCATCAATTCTAAATGTTATATTTAAAATATCTGTAAATTTAACTAATGTGAAACTATCACCCATTGCAAAAAACACAACAAATGCGACTATAAGTGAAACTAATGTTGTTGCAATAACAGCAAATTTGCTTCTTTCTTGCTCATTTTTAAACTTATAATTACCTGCAAGAAATCCAAAAATAATTGCCATTATTATAGGAATCAATATCATATATTTCATTTCAATCACCTACATTCCAAAACTTTGTACTACTGTACTTATAAAATCAATTAACTCTGTTGGTCTTATTCCAAAATAAATAATAGCGCAAGTTAATATACCTATAGGTATTAACATTGTATTATTAGCTTCTTTATTTTCAACTTTTTTAACTGCATTTTTCTTTGTATCATTTTCATTAAAAAATGCTTTTGCACTTACTACTAATAAATAACCAGCTGTTAATAAAGCTGAAATCATTAATACACAAACACCAATAAAGGCAATCGTACTTAATGGTTTACTATCAATTAATAATGCACCTGTTGCAATATACCATTTACTTACAAAACCTGCAAAAAATGGAATACCTACAAGCGATAAACCTGCAATTGTGAAGCATGCAAATGTCTTAGGCATTTGTTTACCCATGCCTATAAGTTCGCTACATTTAGTTTTATGTGTTTTATATATAATTGCACCAGCACATAAGAATAAAGTATTTTTGGCTAAGGCATGGAATACTACTTGTAATAGTGCTCCAATAGCTGCAACTTCATTTAAAATAAATAAACCAAATATTACATATGAAACCTGACTAACTGTTGAATAAGCCAAGCGTTTTTTTAATACATTTTCTTTGTATGCTAACATTGATCCAATAAATATTGTGATAATACAAAGTCCTAATATAACATATTGTGCAATAGAACCTCTAATAATATCTGCTCCAACTGTGAAGAACACAACACGAATAATTGCGATAATTCCAGCTTTTGTAATAACACCACTTAGTACACTACTAGCTGGTGCTGGTGCTAAAGGATGGGCAGTTGGTAACCAACCGTGTAATGGAAACATCCCAGCTTTACAACCAAATCCTATAACAGCAATTATAACAAATACAGGTACTAATGCTAAACTTTCTTGTGATAATCCTGCTTGTAATAATACTCCACCTGCTTCAAAACCTTTTGCTGATGGAATTGAATAGAAATAAAAGATTCCAATTAAACCTAATGCAGCTCCAAACAGTGAATAATAAATATATTTTTTAGCTGCTGCAATACTTTCTTTAGTTTTAGTATGCATAACTAATGCAAAACTTAAAATACTCAACATTTCATAAAATAAATACATTGTAAATAAATTATCCGCGTAAGCAATCCCAATCAATGCCCCAAGTGTTGCAATATAAAAGGCAAAGAAACGATTGTCATCACCATCATGTTTGATGTATTCAAAACTATATATTCCAACTAACAAAAAGATAATTGCAAATATACTACTAAATAAAACTGCTACACTATCTGCTTTAAAGCTAAAATCTAGCCCCGCAGAAAATGTCATTAAAGTAAATCTTTGATCAAAATATATAAAGTTAGTAATAATTGTAAGTAATAGTGTTGCTCCCAGTACCGCACTTACGTATTTCTCTCTTTTTTTCCTATCTTGGATATTCAGCTTAAACATTAAAGCCCCTAAGAAAATAGGTAAAAATACTGGAATAATTGTAATAAAATTCATAATCAACCTACCTTTCCTTTAAAATAATTGTAATCCTATTGTAATAATATCAACGATTGGTTGATAGAAAATTCCTAATGATAAATTTGCTACAATAAACATAGTCATTCCTAAAATATACATATTTCCACTACTAACCCTTTTAGTATCAGAATCTTTTTTATTGTAGATAACACTTATTACTTTTACGTAATATATAGCATTTAAAACTGTACTTACAGCAATAAGTGCTAATAAAACACCCATTTTTTCAGGTGATGAAATACTTGCTGTGGCAATGTAATATTTAGATGCAAATCCTGCAAAAAATGGAATACCTATCATTGATAAAGCACCAATAACAAAACCAATTCCCGCTATTGGGTTACGATAAGCTGCACCCTTTAAATTTTTTAATTTTTTCTTTTGATCACTTGCAGCAATTAGACCACATGATGCACTAAACAACATAGATTTAGTTAATGCATGTACAATCATATGTAATACAGCCGCAATCATTCCCGCTTGTGTTCCAAGTCCCATTGCTACAAATATATAACCTATTTGTGACACTGATGATTGGGCAACAATTCTTTTGATTTTAGTTTCTTTAATAGCTGAAATAGAACCTGCTATCATTGCAATTGCTCCTAAAACAAATAAAACATTATTGATTTTTAATGCAACAATATTTTCAAAGCCAATTACTCTATAAAATATTTTAATTAATAAGATAATATAAGCCTTTGAAACAATTCCTGATAAGATACTACTTGCAGCACAAGTTGAACTTTCATAAGCAAAACTTAGCCAAGTATGAAATGGGAATAATGCACTTTTGACAGCAATCCCTGTAACTGCAAATCCTATGATTACAGTAAGTGGAACCATATATTCATTTGTTGCGATTAATATTTGAACACTTTCATAAATATTAGGCATTAATAAATGACCTGTAACTGAATACAATAATATAATTGAAAGTAAGAATAATCCTGATCCTAAAAGACTCATAATTAAATATCTAAAAGCTGAACTAATACTACGTCCATTACCTTTAGCCATAACTAATGCACAAGCTGAAAGTGTATTGATTTCAATAAATACGTATGCAGTAAATAAGTCATTAGTATATATTAAAGCAAGTATTGATGATAATAAAAGATTCATCATTAAACAAAAAGTATTAATTTTACTTTCTTTAATATCAATAAAAGCATCTTTTCTACCTGCAATTAGTGATGATAGCATTATGAAACAAAATATAGTTGCTAATAAGGCTTCTAATGGCCCAAATCTTATTTCATTTCCCCAAGGTGCAGGATAATGACCCATCATATACGTTATTGATGTTGGTTCATTAATCATAAACAGTAATAACATTAAACTTAAAGCAAAACACACACTCGCTGCAAAAATATTTAAACGATATGCATTTTTTGATTTTAAAACTGAACTTACAATACCGCAAACCATTGTTATTAATATACAGGCAAACGGAAAATTAGCTACAAATGGCATACTATGCACGCTCCTTTTCTACTTGCAACAGTATTTCATCAATATTTAATGTGTTATATCGCTTATAAAGTCTTTGTGCAAGTGCAAGTGATACAGCTGTAACACTTACTGAAACTACAATTCCTGTTAATACAAGACCACTTGGAATTGGATTGATATAAACACTTGGATCAGTTACACCGTTAACAATGATTGGAGCAAGACCGCCAGCAATATAGCCTTTAGCACCTAAAAATAAGTAAATTGCTGTATCCATGATATTAAAACCAATTATTTTTTTAATTATATTTGGCTGTAAAAATAAAGTTGTAAAACCTATAGCAAATAAAATCATAGAGGCTGTTTCATAATAGTTAGTAAATAAATTTGGTCCCATTAGATTTCCCCCTTATTAAATAAAGCATAAAAACTATACATTGTGCAGGTAACAATAAGGCCAACTGCGATGTTTAGTGGTAATATTAATCCACTTGATATGATATTACCAGCTGTCCCTAAAGGAATTCCTGTAGGTATATGATTGGCACCTGTAAAGAAAGAATAACCTTTCGCAACAGCATAAAAACAAAATGAAACAAACACTATATTTCTAAGTAATTTATCTGTGATAACTTTGCTAGCTTTACGATATCCAAATGCTGACGAGTATAAAATTAGACCAGCACCCATTACGGCACCCCCAGAAAAACCACCACCTGGTGATAGATGTCCATTTAAAACTAAATAAACACCAAAAATTAATAAACATGGCACAATAACTTGAGCAATATGCTTAATAATTGGATCACGTGAATGATCCTCTAAATGTTTAGATCTTTTCTTTTCATCTTTTTTAAGTAACATCATTACTATACTTGCAGCTACAAAAAGCACTGCTGATTCTCCAAATGTATCAAATGCTCTATAATCTAAAATCATACCAGCAACCGTATTTACAGCACCTGTCTCTTCTAAACCAAATTCAGTATAGCGATCACTTACTTCATTATTAGCCGGATTTAATGGATTACCATAAGCTGGTAAATATGAAACTGTATATAAAAGTATTACAGCTAAAGTTACACAAACAAAAATACTACATCCTGCATAAATTGTTTTAAATGAATGAACACCATGGTTATCATGCCAAATTAAGTATCTTTCTTTCATTGATTGTTCTTTATGTTCCGATTTAATTTCAGGCTTAACTTTTATTTCTTTTGCTTCAATATCAAAATCACCGTCAATAAACTTTTTAAAAACGGCAGTTATTTTATTCTTCATCGTTTTCATCAGTATTACCATCCTTCATATTATCTATGTTTTTTAGTGTTATAAAAAACAAGATTGTAGTTACTCCTGCTCCAACTGCAGCTTCTGTAATCGCAAGGTCAGGTGAACGTAAGATAATCCAAATTAAACTCATAACAAGACTATAAGACATAAAAATTACAACAGTTGAATATAAACTTTTAGAAATTGAAACAGCAATTGAACAAAATATTAAAAATCCAAGTAAAATTAACTCAAATACTATCATGTCTTACTACCTCACATTCATCTAAAATATCTTCGTTTTCTATTATTTCAGTTTTAGCCAAGAAATGTGATGCTACAGGATTTGCAACCCATAAAAAAACAATCATCATAACTAGTTTCAAACTAATCAAAGAAAAACCTGAATAAACAATTAATCCAGAAATTACTAGGGATGCCCCCAATGTATCAGCGGTTGAACCTACCTGCATTCTATTAAGTACATAAGCAAAGCGATAGTTTCCCACTGCGGCTGTTATCACAACTATCAATCCTAGTACTATTAGAATAGTTGATATTATTAGTTTAATCATGTTTATCCAGTCCTTTCTTCAAATTTTTGAAATCATCATCACGATCTCTGTGATGAATTTGCAATCTTGACTTACACAAAATAATTACAGTAATAAAGCCTAATGATGCATATATTAGCGCTACATCGACAATATAAGACTCTTTTAAATAAACGGCTAATACACTTATAATTAATATTATAACTGTACTAATACTATTTGCTGCTAATATTCTATCTGTAAAATGTGGTCCAAGTATTGTTCTTACAAGGTATGCAAATGTTATTAATGCCAACAAACTCATAGTTACTATAAATAATATTTCGTACATTCCATCTATTGTCATACATTTTCCTCCATTTTCATTAATAATTTAACGAATACTAAATCTTCAATTCCTTCAGCCATGCTTTTATCTAGTGCATGTACACAAAATCTATTTTCTTCAACATCAACCGTCATTGTACCTGGTGTTAATGTAATTGAGTTTGCTAAAACTGTAAGCAATACTTTATTTTTTAATTTGACTTCAAAAAATACAATTTGAGGCTGTATTTCTATATCTTGTTTAAAAGCAATTAAAACTACTGACAAACTTGATTTAATAATTTCATATATCAATACAAATATATATAATATAATCCAAAAGAAATTTTTAAAGAAATGAATATCAGACTTTACAGAATAATCTAAACATTTCCATGCAAAAGCGTAAACGCCAAGTGTTACTACAAAACCTATAACAATAATTTCAACTGTTATTTTTCCATTCAATGCAACCCATAACAAAAATAGTAGTATAAACATATGTTCTCCTTAACCCGTTATCTGTGGTGTTTTATTCTCAATATTAATTGTTCCTTGACCATAATTAATTTTAGCTTTGCTAAAAAATAAAATCATAAAAATAATTAGTATCGCAATCAAAATTTTAACCATTTTCTTCATATTTAACCCTCATTTTCACAAAATAAAACCGATTATATAAAAGTAATCTTTCATAACCAGCTTATATGTATTAATTCTTTCTTTCTAATAAGTATTTGACTAATTTTTATGTGGCTTTTTGTCGCATCCCATACATTCATCTTTTATATCAAGTTTGATAAGATGTGCAAGAATTGCCCTTAAGATTATAATACCACCTAGCATTACAATTTCATTTAAGTCGCGTACCAATACTGTTCTTAATATTTCCGCAGCCATTTTAAATTCTAGCCCGATAACCATTGAAATCCCAAGATTATGTCTTAGTCCATCAACAGACTTTTTACTAAAAGAACAAATTACATAATCAATAAATCCCCTTAAACATGCTACCGAAACAACCAATATACCAATTAGTTCAATACTTGCAATTAATGATGGTAATATATCGTGTACCAATTTAACCATAATTTTCCCTCTTTATTTCTTGTTTAAATTTAATACTTTTCTACTAAGACAATTAATAAATATGTGAGATATAATTAATTAATAAAATTCAGCTATTAATTAATATATGAACACTATTGAATTGAGCTTTAAGTTTAACCAAAGTCACTTAATTTTTATTACCTATATAAGATGTAAGTAACGTAAAATAAAAAAAATTAAATAACAAAGCCATTATTCAAAATTTATAATGTAAAACTTAGTAAAAATTTAGATTGTCTTTTTATAACATAATACATTTAATTATTTTTGCAGTAATTAAAAATTTAAAACATCATAAAATTACTAAAAATGATAAATACTCAATTGTGAAATAATTGTCTTTTATAACCGTTACAGCAGACTTTTTCATTTGATTTATCATCCTTATTAATAAGACTATTTAATACTACTCTTATTTTTAAATTTATCAACATATTTCACAAGAAAAAAATACAAAAAGTGGGTTTTTCGCAACTTTTTACATAAGTCTTCTATTAGTTTTACCAATTTTCTTGACATTCTGTGCTATCTATTATAAAATGGACAAGCAAAAGCTCAATTTGTATAAAGAGATGGAGGTGGCTCACTTATGAAAAGAACGTATCAACCGAGCAAAAGAAAACACCAAAAAGTCCACGGTTTTAGAGCCCGTATGGCAACAGTTGGAGGTCGCAAAGTACTTGCGCGACGTCGTAAAAAAGGTAGAAAAGTATTATCTGCGTAATATAAAAGTCACCTTGTGTGACTTTTTTATTAATTATTATGAAGAAAAAATTTAGAGTAAGATCAAATATTGAATTTCAAAAAATAATTTCTAAGCGAAAATTTGTTACTGATAAAAGTTTTGCACTTTATGTAAAACCTAGAATTAATGATTATTCGCGTTTTGGAATTTCAATAGGTAAAAAGTTGGGTAATGCCGTTGCACGCAATAAAGTTAAGCGCCAAGTTAGAATGATGCTACATGAAATTGGTAGCAAAGATTACAATTATGATGCAATTATTATGATAAGAGTAAAATATCATGAATTTTCTTATGAAGATAATAAAAAACATTTGGAAATATTGCTTAATAAGGTTAAAATTAAATAGTAAGAAAACACAGGAGAGAAACATGAAAAAAAATCAAAAGAAAAAACTTTTAGGACTAGTTTTAGTTGTAGGAGCATTATTTTTACTTTCAGGATGTTCAGTTCCGACTGAAGAAATTGATGGGGTTAGAAAAACAATATTTATCGATGCAGATACATCATTCATGGAAATGTTTCAAACAGAAGATTGGTTCCAAGCTATTTTTGTTTGGCCACTTGCTAAAATTATCGAAATGACAGCTCCAGTAATAGGTGTTGCAGGTGCAATTGCTACTGTTACCTTTGGTGTAAATATCTTTGTTATGATAATTACATTAAAACCTACACTTGCTCAACAAAGAATGACTGCTCTTCAGCCTGAAATGAATAGAATTACAAAAAAATATGAAGGCAAAAAAGATGAAGCATCAAGAATGAAACAAGCTCAAGAAACACAAGCATTATATAAGAAACATGATATCAACCCATTAACTACAATACTTGGAACATTTGTTCAATTTCCTGTAATCTTTGCAATTTACCACGCAGTTCAACGTTCACAAGTTGTTCAAGAGGGAACATTTTTAGGATTAAGCTTATCTCAATCTCCTATGAATGGTTTAATGGATGGTCAATATCTATATATCTTATTATTCTTAGTTATGTTAGCTGCACAATTTTGTTCAATGAAACTTCCAAATGCTATTGTTAACTACAAAGCTAAAAAAGAAGCTGAATTACACTTTAGAAAATTCGAAAAATCACCACAACCTGGTGGAAATATGATGATTTATATGATGGCTGGTATGATGTTATTAGCAATAACATGGCCTGCTGCAATGACTATTTATTGGATTATTTCATCTACAGTAATGATTTTAAAGACATTAGTTTTAAACTTTGTATTTATGAAAAAACCTACACTTTAAGAGGGCTATAAATGAAAAATTATACAGCAAAATCACTAGAAGAATTATTAATCAATGCAGCAAACGATAAAAATGTTACTGTTGAAGAATTAACTTATTTTGTAACAGCTGAAAAAAAAGGGTTATTTGGGTTTGGAGCATTAGTTGAAGCTGATGTTTATTGCTTAAATGACGTTAAAGAATTTATCTTTGATTATTTAGGTAATTTCTTTACTGGTATTCAACTTGATATCGAAATAGAAATAAGTCTTGAAAAAGAAGCATTTAAAGTTATGCTTAATGCTGAAAACAATGCAATTTTAATTGGTAAAAGTGGTCAAACATTACAATCAATTAATAATGTTGTTAGAAGTGCTGCAAATGCAACTTTCAAAAAAAGATTTACTATTTTAGTTGATATCAACAATTATAAAGAAACACGTTATGAAAAAGTAGTCATATTAGCTAAAAGAGTTGCTAAAACTGTTCAAAGAACAAAAGTTAGTGCTTCTTTAGATCCAATGCCTAATGATGAAAGAAAAGTTATTCATCAAGCATTAACTTCTATACCAAATGTTTCTACTAAATCTGAAGGTGAAGGACCTAATCGTCACTTAACT
Source organism: uncultured Holdemania sp. (assembly GCA_947037125.1). Classification (GTDB taxonomy): domain Bacteria; phylum Bacillota_I; class Bacilli_A; order Erysipelotrichales; family Erysipelotrichaceae; genus RGIG1896. Next base: position 50,416 of record CAMQTJ010000002.1, on the reverse strand, counting down.
ATTGTTTATACAAAAGATAAGAAATAAATAAATTAAAACAACTTCTTTTGGAGTTGTTTTTTTATACATAAATGAAATTTTATTAAAAAAATAGGTATATTTTAAGTAATTAACGATTATTATTTTGATGTTTTCACTTAATACAATTTAATTATTATGAATATTGTATAATTTTTAAGCATTTTCACATACATTATTTAAATTCGTATCAATTTGAATATTATATAGTAATTATTTTATTGCATTAATGTTTGATATTTGTTAAAATTACAAGTGCTAAGGGGTGAATTTATGAGTATTTCTTGGAATATGATTTTAGGTGGATTTGGGCTATTTGTTTTTGGTATCAAATTCATGGGAGATGGTTTAAAAAGTGTTGCTGGTGAGAAATTAAGATATTACATAGATAAGTATACAACAAAGCCTGTAATGGCTTTATTTGTAGGAGCACTTATTACATTGTTGATACAATCTTCTTCTGCTACAACAGCTATTACCATTGGTCTTGTAAGAGCAGGATTAATGAAATTAGAACAGGCCATGGGAATTGTAATGGGTGCCAATATCGGTACAACAGTTACTGCCTTTATGATCGGTTTGAAAATTGAAGAGTTAGCTTTATATTTTGTATTTATTGGAGCTATGCTTCTATGTTTCTCTGGTCGTAAAAAAATCAGATATATCGGAGAAATTATCTTAGGATTCGGTTTATTATTTTATGGTTTAAAAATTATGGGTGATGCATTAAAAGATTTAATGTTATTACCAGAATTTTCTACAATGTTAGATTCAATGTCAGATACACCATCCCTTGCAATGCTTGCAGGAACTGTACTGACCGCCATTATACAATCGTCTAGTGCCATGATTGGTGTGATTCAAAAAATGTATGAATCAGGTGGTATGACTCTTACTGTTGCAATTGCCTTTGTATTAGGTTCTAATATTGGAACAACAATTACAGGTATTCTTGCATCAATCGGTGGTTCTGTAGCTGCAAAAAGAACAGCATGTTTCAACACAGTCTTTAATGTTATTGGTACATTAATTGCTATGATGTTATTGGTACCTTTTGTTGGTTTAGTAACGAAATTATCAATGCTGTTTAACTTAGAGCCTATGATGCAAATTGCCGTAGCTCATATATGTTTTAATATCTTTGCAATTTTACTGTTTTTCCCTTTCTTAAAATGGTTTAGTATTTTAATTAAGAAAATTATTCCAGGTAATGATAAAGAAACAGATGATTTAAATCTTGAAGAACTTGAAACTGTTGCATTAGCACATGCTTCTCCATCAAACGCTTTATCTGTAGCAACTGTTGCAGTACTTAAAATGGGTGATGTTGTTGTCGCAACTGCTAAAGCTACAAAAGTTTTCTTAAACAATAAAAAAGCTGGTTCTAAAGATTCTGATGAGATTCGTCAATCAGAGTCGCTAATTAATGACTTAGATCACAGAGTTACAAATTTCTTAACAAAAATTTCTCGCGAAGAATTAACTGATAATGAAAATGCTGAAATCAATCAGGATTTACAAATTGTTAAAAACTTCGAAAGAATGGGTGACATCTCAATCAATTTACTTGAATTCTTTGAAATGGTTAAAGAAGATAAGGTTGGATTTTCTGAAGTTGCATTAGAAGAAATAAACTCTATGTTTAATATTTACTTTGAAATGTTTGAAATTACTATGGATATTTATAAAAATAAAAACTATGATCGCTATGATCAATTATTAGAGTTTGAAGATGTAATAGATCAAATTGAATATGATTCACGTAATCGTCACTTCTCTAGAATGTCTGACAACTTATGTAATAATGCAATTGCTGGTTCAGTATTTTGTGATATTTTAGGAAATCTTGAAAGAATGGGCGATCACTGTTGTAATATCGCTAAATATGTACTTGCTAGAAAAAATGATTAAAAACAAAAATACACTTAATTGTGTATTTTTCTTTATTTAAAAGACAATAATATGATAGAATGAATAACACAGAGGTAAAAAATATGAAATTAATAGTAGGTTTAGGTAATTATGGTAATGAATATGCAAAAACACGTCACAATGTCGGTTTTATGGTTGTTGATCTTTTAGCTCAAAATTTAAACTGTAGTTTTAATAGTTCTAAGTTTAATGCTGATATTGCAACAACAAATATAAAAACAGAAAAGGTATTAATTGTAAAACCTTTAACATATATGAATTTATCAGGTGAAGCTGTTATGGCTATCGCAAATTTTTATAAAATTGAAAATGATGATATTATCATCATTCATGATGATTTAGATTTACCATCAGGAAGTGTAAGAATAAGAAAAAATGGTAGTGCTGGTGGACAAAAAGGCATGAAAAACATTATTGATTTATTAAAGTCACAAGACATTGCGCGTATCAGAATTGGTATTGGAAAAAATCCATTAATACCTGTAATTGATTATGTGCTAGGAAAAATACCTACCGAAGAAAAAGAAACTATGGATAAGGCCTTTGAGACCTCTTGTAGTGCTTGTAAGCTGTTTTGTACTAGTGATATTGATTTAGTAATGAATAGGTATAATAAGCGATGAATGGCTTAATTTTCAATGTATTAAAGGATAGTCAACAAGTAGTTGAAATAAACAATAAAAAAAGGGATTTAAATATTTCAAATATTTGCGAAGAAGCTTTACTTATATGTACAAGTTATTTGAATAACCCAAGACAAATCTTAATAATCAAAGAAAATTCTTATCAAGCACAATTACTTTTTAATCACATGTCTAATTTAAGTGATGCTGCTGATTTATTTATAGTTGAAGAATCAATGAGAATAGAAGCAATTACTACAAATAAAGAACAGTTAGCAACAAGAGTAAATATTTTAAATGCTTTATTAAATAATCAACCAAGAATTATAATTACTCATACCCACGCAATTATCAAAAAACTAATAGACCCTATTGAATTTAAAAATAGGTCTTTTTCACTAAGCGTCGATCAAATTATTACTATTAACCAACTAAAAAATAAATGTATTGATGCAGGTTATCAAATCGTCCATCGCATAGATCAACCTTTATGTTTCGCAACAAGAGGTGGAATTATTGATATCTTTTCTATTAATCATGAAAATCCTATAAGAATTGAATTTTTTGATAATGAAATAGAAAGTATTCGCTATTTTGATATATCTACACAAAGAACAATAGAAACACTTAAAACGGTCGATATTATTGTTGCGAATGAAATTCTTTTAAGTACACAACAAATCGATCAAATTAAAATAAAAGCTAATATAATGCTTGAAAAGAAAAAAAGTGCACTGAATCAAAGTGAATACGATTTTTTGCATGATAATGTAATGAATCAATTTGAATTTATGGATAAACAAATAATGGATAGTAGTTTATATCATTATTTAGCCTTACTTGATAAAAGTTACAATCTTTTCGATTACTTAAATAATGCTGATATTATTGTTTCCTCAAAAAACAAATGTGATGAAGTCTATAAATATTTCATTGATGAAACAGTTTCCTATATCCAAGAAATGATAAGTGAGAATAAAACGTTATCTGTTTTTTCTATTTTTGATGATTACAATAAAATAATGGATAGTTTAAAATATTCAAATATTGATTATTTATTACATCATAGTTTAAATCTTATTAGAGAAGTTTCTAAATTTAATCAACCAATCAATTTATTAGTAGACAGTTTAAATGAATTAAGTAAAAATAATTGTATAATATTATCATTAAAAGATAGTGAAATTGAACTAATAACTAATGAGTTCAATCAAAAAAATATCGTTTATAATATCTTAGAATTAGCACAAAAATTAGAAAATAACATTTATTTAACTAATGAAATTTATAGTGAAGGTTTTGAAATACTTGATGAAAATATAATAGTTTATACAAGTTTCGAATGTTTTAATCATAGTAATAAAATAAAGAAATATGCAAGTAAATTCGCTAAAGCTGAAGCTTTAGATAGCTATCAAGATTTAAAAAGAAAAGACTATGTAGTTCACCAAAGCTTTGGAGTAGGGCAATATATACAAATAATAACCAAAGAAATTAATGGAGCAAAACGTGATTTCATGCAAGTCTTATTCAAAGGAAATGATGAATTATTAGTACCATTAGAACAATTTGGTTTGATAAGAAAATTTGTTTCAGGTGATGGTGTTGTACCAAAACTAAATAAACTAGGAACTAATGATTGGGAAAAAACAAAAGCTAAGTTAAAAAGTAGTGTTAATGATATAGCAGAAAGATTAGTTAATTTATATGCGAATAGGGAGAATAATATCGGTCATGCTTATCAAAAAGATAACGATTATCAATTGCAATTTGAAAAAGAATTTGAATATGAACTAACACAAGACCAAATAAGTGCCGTTAATGATATCAAAAACGACTTACAATCCGATCGTCCTATGGATCGTTTATTATGTGGAGATGTAGGATTTGGGAAAACAGAAGTCGCAATTAGAGCATCATTTAAAGTAGTATTAGAAAGTAAACAAGTTGCCTTTTTATGTCCAACTACAATACTATCATTGCAACATTTTAAAACATTTAAAAAAAGATATGAAAACTATCCCGTAAGAATTGAGATGCTTAATCGCTTCGTTCCATTAAGTAAACAAAAATTAATTATTGAAGAATTAAAGATGGGTAAAATCGATATCATCATAGGTACGCATCGATTATTAAGTAAAGATATTAAGTACAATGATCTAGGTTTTTTAATAATCGATGAAGAACAAAGATTTGGTGTATTGCATAAAGAGAAAATTAAAGAATTTAAAAATAGTGTCGATGTTTTATCATTATCCGCAACACCTATTCCCCGTACTTTACAAATGTCTTTGATTGGTGTTAGACAATGTTCATTATTAAATACTCCGCCGATTAATCGATTACCGGTTCAAACTTATGTTATTGAAAAAGATATGAATTTAATCCAAAACGTAATTGAAAAAGAATTGGCACGAAAAGGACAAGTATTTTATCTTTATAACAATATCGAACAAATATACAATGTCGCACGAACTATTCAAGAAAGAATTCCGACTGCCAAAATAAGTGTTGGTCACGGTAGAATGAATCGTGAAGAAATCGAAGATGTAATGCTTAATTTCAGTAACAAGGATTCAGACATATTAATTTGTACCACAATCATTGAAACAGGTATTGATATTCCCAATGCCAATACAATTATTATTGAAAATGCGGATCGTTTTGGTTTGTCTCAATTGTACCAAATACGTGGTAGGGTAGGTCGTAGCTCAAGAGTAGCTTATGCTTATTTAATGGTTCCTAAGTTTAAGCAACTAACTGAAATTGCAACTAAAAGACTTCAAACGATTAAAGATTTCGCTCAACTTGGAAGTGGCTATAAAATAGCTATGCGAGACCTTACAATTCGTGGTGCTGGTGATATTTTAGGTGGAACACAATCAGGATTCATCAATACTGTTGGAATTGATTATTACATTGAAGTTTTGCATGAAGCAATTTTAGAAAAGCAGGGAATAGTTAAAGAAGTCGAAGTTGAAAGAGTTAAACCAAGTTTAAAAGTTAGTGGTCATATTCCTAAAACATTCGCAAGTAATGATAATGAAAAAATTGACCTATACAAAAAAATAGACAAAATTTCGACTCATAATGAATTATTAATGTTTAATGATGAAGTCTTAGACAATTACGGGACACTTCCTAGTAGTGTTAAACTATTGTTTGAAAAAAAGCGTTTAGAATTATGTATCAATTCAACTGATATAGAAAATTTTAAAGAATTGAAAAATTGTAATGAAATTATATTTTCAAAAGAGTTTTCTTCAACCATTGATGGTATGAAATTATTTGAAAAGTTTTCATCAATCAGTAAAGATATCAGAATTGTATACAAACAAAATAGATTGATCGTAACAATTCCAAAATCAAAGGATTCATTAAAAGTTTCAATAGAAGTTATTTTAACAGCAAAAGATTGCATAAAATAAAAATTATTAATTTAAAAGTATTAGGTTGCAGTTTACTTAATACTTTTTATTTAGTCTATTTTAGATAAAATATATATAAAAGTTCTAATAATATTTAAATAAGTTTTTTTGTTTTTGTAATCAAATTTAAATTAAGTTATACAAAAACTAATTTCATATGTGAGGTTTATATATTTTGTACTATACAATTATATTAACTAAAAATTGTATAAAATAACAAATATTGTTCAATACTACTATTATTAATGAAGATAGGAGTACAAAGATGAAAGCAACCGGTATTGTAAGAAGATTAGATGATTTAGGAAGATTAGTTATACCTAAAGAAATAAGAAGAATCTATAAATTAAAAGAAGGGGATTCGATTGAATTTTTCGTTAATGATAATTCGGAAATTATACTGAAAAAATTCTCGATATTGAACGAAGATGAATCAGTGATATTAAATATGTGTTCTTGCCTTGGTGAGTCCACAAATAATCTCGCAATTTTTATAACTGAAGATAATTTATTAGGTCATGAATTCTTAAAATATAAAGATTTAACGAATGAATTTTTAAACAGAGTTAAGATCTATCGAAGTGAAAAATATGAAAATATAAACATTAGTAAAGAAGCATTATCCTTTAAAGAAGTGTACGTATCCCCGGTTATTATGGAATCTCAATTTGTCGGTGCATTTATATTACTTAGTAATAGCGAACTAAATGATGTTTCAATTGCCCTTACAAATAGTTTTGCTCAACTATTAACTATTTTAAGTCAACAATAATTGTGGTAAAATAAAGTATAGGTGGTGATTGCTTATGCGTTTAGATAAATATTTAAAAGTATCAAGAATTCTTAAAAGACGTGTTGTTTCTAAACAGTTGGCAGAAAACGAAAGAATATCAGTTAATGATAAAGTAGTAAAGCCAAGTTATGATGTGAAAAATGGTGATATAATTACTATAGTTTTTGGAAATCGTTTAATGTCTGTAAGAGTACTAGAAACTAAAGAGTTCACAAAAAAAGAACAGTCAAAATTAATGTATGAAATATTACAAGAAGGATTTGTTGATAATATTAAACAAGTAAATCCTGAATAAATAAAGTTAGTAACTGCAGTTATGTTGTTACTATCTTTTTTTATTTAAACAACAAATTACATTCATTGACGAACAATAGTTAGTCTATTATATTTATATTAACCTAACAAAAAGGAGGGAATTATGGATATAAGAACAGCTACAAATCGGTTTTTTAAAGAATATGGTTGAATGAATTAAAGTTGATGAATAGTAATAAAATTAATAGTAAGATAACTTATAACAGTTTACTTTACCTTGATTTAATAAGTTATAATCAAAATTGTACAGTTAGCTATATAGCAGATTCACTAAATATAGCAAGATCTTCAGTTACAATAAAAATTAACGAATTAGAAAAACTTTGTTTAGTAGTAAAAAATCAAAGTGAACACGATAAAAGAGTTTATTACTTATCGGTATCAGACCTAGTTGCGAATATATTTGAAAAAGACAATAATTCATTAATGAATGCTGCTAAAGAAATTGAAACTAAGTTTTCCCAACATGAAATAGAAGTTTATTTTGAAATGCTGGATATTTTTTTAAAGCATTTTAAAAATGAAAATTGTAATATAGAAATCAATGATGAAAAGGCGAATAATAATGATAACTAATAAAGTAGGCTATGATAAAAAAGATTTAAAAGATGCTGCAGATATGATGTCTAAAACATGGACTTATCACAATAGCTTACAAGGTAATTATGATTTAGAATACTTTTATAGTTTATTTTTGGAATTTAGTAATATTTATGTTAGTTATTCAGAGTTTTTAACTAATGAAAAAGATCAACTCGTTGCTATATTAATAGCAACGCCAACTAAAGTGAAAATGTCTAAAAAAATATTAAGTGTTTGTTTTAAATCATTATTTGGGCTTTTAACTGGTAAATTTGGAAATAGATTAAATGCTATTAAAGTATTAGATATACTATTAAAAGATGGCGAAACTTTAATGAAAGATAAAGAAATGTATGATGAGGAACTGTCACTATTTTTCATTGACGAAAGTTGTAGAGGATATGGTGTTGGAAAACAATTAATGAATAACTACATTGAATACTGTAAAAATAATAATGTTAAAAATTTTATATTATTAACTGATGCAGGATGCAATTATGGTTTTTATGATCATTATGGCTTTTTAAGAATCAATCAAATTCATAGTGATTATTTTGCTCATCCTGAAATGGAATATAATGGATATGCTTATGCATATGACGTAAATAAAATTTAATTATTGATTTATCGATCAAGAATTAAGTACATCAGTGAAATTTAAGCATTACTAAAACAACTATAATGAAGTTTTATTTTTTTATTATGACTTTTTGTAAAGCATTTATTACGAGTGATTTTGATAGTTCGTTTTAATGAGTGAATTTTATTTTTTTTTTATAACATGACATCCTAATGTCAGTATTTGTATGCTATTATAGATTTAAGAGGTGAATATATGAAACAAGATAGACTATTTCAAATATTATATATATTACTAAATAAAAAAATAGTAACAGCACCTGAACTTGCGAAAAAACTTGAGGTTTCAGTAAGAACAATATATCGCGATATTGATACACTATCTTATAGTGGAATACCAATTTATGCTCTTTCCGGAAAAAATGGTGGTATATCAATTATGCCTGAATATAAATTCGATAAATCATTACTTACCGACAAAGAACAAAATGAATTGATTTTTGCATTACAAAGTATAAAAGCTACTGAAATGAAATCACAAGAATTACTAAACAAACTTAGTAGTTTATTTAAGAAACAAGATCTTGATTGGATTGAAGTAGATTTTTCAAGGTGGGGGCAACGCAAGTTAGATCACGAAAAGTTTGATACGATTAAAAATAGTATCTTAGATAAACAAGTTCTTAGTATCACTTATCAAAGCACTTATGAAGCATCATCAGTTCGCTATATAAAACCAATTAAACTAATATTTAAACAGTCGAATTGGTATTTACAAGCATTGTGTATAAAAAAGCAGGACTATAGAACATTTAAAATCAATAGAATAACCTCACTAACTTTATGTGATTCTTATTTTGATGATACCTTGGAAACTCCACCACAAATTGATCAATTAGATGATAAATTATTGAACTTTCCCGAAATAAAACTTAAAATATCTCAAAATATGGCTTGTAGAGTTTATGATGAATTTACACCCAGCAATATAACGATTGATGATGATGGTAATTTTATTGTAAGTGCATATTTTCCTATTGATAATTGGGTATACAATTATATTATGAGTTTTGGGGTTAGTGTAAAAATATTAGAGCCAGTATGGCTTGTGGATGAACTAAACAAGTATATTAATACAATCCAAAATCATTTTATAACTTAACATGTTGTCGTCAGGATATGTATGCTAAAATTATTTATGAAACAATTTATAAGTTTAATAATGATTGATTGTATTGTTTAATTTTGAAAAAAATTTGATATTTAAAGAAAAATATATGTATGTTGTCAAACAAAATCAACATGGTAAAACTAATGATAAAAATATTTTTACTACTATTAAGTCATATAACATTAGATATTAATACAATATATATAAAACTAAAGAATGATATTTTTATATACGTTATGCAATAAATAGTCTTCAAAACAAATAATCAAATAAAGGTGGTGATCAAATGAATGAAATAATTGCGAAAAGTATTTTATCACAAAGTAATGGTATGAATATATATCGTGGTTGTACCCATGGTTGTATTTATTGTGATTCCCGTTCCGAATGTTATGGAATGCGTGACAGTTTTGAGGATATTAGTGTAAAGGTTAATTCATTACAATTACTAGAAAAAGCATTATTAAGTAAACGTAAAAAATGTATGATTGGTACAGGGTCGATGAGTGATCCTTACATGCACATAGAAAATCAGTTACTATATACGAGAAATGCTTTAAAACTCATTTATAAATTTGGATTTGGTGGAACTATTATTACTAAGTCGGATTTAGTTTTAAGAGATTTAGATTTAATAAAAAAAATTAACAATGACACAAAATTTGTAGTACAGATGACTATGACAACTTTTGATGAAAAATTATGTAGCGTATTAGAACCAAATGTATGTACAACAAAAAAACGTTTTGAAGCATTAAAAATATTCAATGAAAATGGGATTGATACAATTGTTTGGTTAACACCAATCCTTCCATATATTAATGATACAACAGAAAATATACTTGGGCTACTTGATTATTGTCAAAAAGCCAATGTCAAAGGTATAATAACTTTTGGCATTGGTTTAACGTTACGTAATGGTAGTAGAGAATACTATTATCAAAATTTAGATAAGTATTTCCCAGGATTAAAAGAAACTTATATGAAAAGGTATCGACATGATTATGGAATTGGATCACCTAATAGCAAAATACTAAATAAAATAGTCAAAGATTTTTGCAAGCAAAACAATATGCTTTATGGTGAAAAAGAAATCTTCAGCTATTTAAGTGAATTCCCAACAAAGAATGAACAATTATCATTATTCGATATTTTATAAACTATACAGCACAAACAATATCGATTATCATAATTAATTAAAGACTATTTTATTTTATATTCATTTGATAAATAGTCTTTTTAATTAACTTCAACTTCTACTATTTAACTTTATAATTCTTTTATTCTTTAAAGGCTTTAAAAAAAGTTCGAGATTTCAGTGAAATAATTACTGATACAATAGCTGCTAAAAGGATAATCAATGCAACATCACTTGCCATTATGTCAAACAAAAAGCCATACAATACCAGCCCAATTGGTTGACCCAACATCGCAAAAGTCATCATAAGTGCTATAACTTTTCCAACAAGATGTTCTGGCGTTTTGATTTGAAGGTAAGTAATAATTTGAATTGTAAACATAGTAGCAACTATCATAATAATCATACTTGATAAAACTATGATGAAATAAGTTAAAATTGTAGGTAGGTTTAATAATAAAGGCAATGCCATTACTACAATCATTAAACTAGAAGCAAGTAATATCAAGTGACACTTTTCAAGTTTAAGTTTATCACTAAATACACCAGTTAATATTCCACCTATTAAACCACCTAAAGCTATTGCACTTGATGAGTAACCTAGCATTTGTAAGCTTAATCCAAGTACTTCAGTAATAAGCAAAGGTACACCAACTATTATTAATGATGATACTATTAAGTTAAATAATAAAATAATAAATCCAATTTTATTTATATTTTGGTTACTGTTACAGACATACTCAATACTTTCTTTTAAATCATTTTTAACAGATGCATACACACTTTCTTTTTTTTCTTTTTTTGCATGTGGTATTTTAATAAACATTTCCATCAAACTTGAAAGGGCGAAACAAATCATACTAATTACTAATATAGGCTTAATACCAAATGCAGTCAATAATACACCTGCAATAATAGGTCCAATTAAATCATCAAGTGCATTAACCTGACTAATTATTGCCCCTGACTTCATCATATTTTCTTTTGATGAAAGCAATGGAATACACGCTTGTACAGTAGGTTGGTAAAGTCCACCGATACATGATATTAAAATAAGGGATGTCATAAAAAGTGGTACAATATCAACAGTTTCAATCAATAAAATTATAGCCATCAAAATTAATGCCATTGTAAAATCTAGTATTACCATGATATTCTTTTTATTAAAACGATCGGCAATAACTCCACCAATAAGTGTTAAAATTATATATGGTATAAACTGTAATGCCATAACACCACCAAACAATGATGCTGATCCTGTTTCTAAAAGCAAATACAATGGAAGTGCAAAACGTAAAATTGCTGTTCCAAATAAAGAAATGATTTGACCAATTAATACTAGCGTAAAATTTTTGTTAAATAGATTGTTATTCATATTATCCTCCTTAAGATTTTTTTACTACATAAATATTCATTAACATTTATATTCTAGCAAGCAATTAATATTGATGTGAACTATTTCTAGTAAGTGGTATAATTTGATAACTAAGTGTATAATTACAAAAACCTACCTATTTGATGCTTTTAAATAGTTTTAATTATTTTAGTACTTGTGTTAAGATATTATTATTAATTAATTTTAACTATGAGGTATTCTTATGAAAAATAATATTGGAAATTTAATAAAACAAAATCGATTACTGCAAAACTTTTCTCAAGAAACTTTATGCAAAGATATTTGTGTTGTTTCTTATTTAAGCAAAATTGAAAATGGGTTAGTTTCTCCGAATGAAGAAATAATTCAATTACTATTTAAACAACTTAACATTGATTATTTAAATAAGGAAGAAATCGGAAATGATATCAAGCTATTTGAACAGTATTTTGATAACCTTATATTCTTTACTGATAATAGCAAGATTATAGAATCAATTAACATAAAAGGGGAATTGTATCGAAATAGCAGTCTTTGTGTTTGGTATGAATTGTTTTTAGTCTATGAAAAAACAGAAGAAATTTCAGTCGATTTTGATGGAGCTAAAAAACAACTCAATCAATTAGATAAGTATCATCACAATTTTGATCAAATGCAAAAATTCTTTTTTTATCTAGCAAAAGCAAGTATAAGTGAAGATTTTGATGAACAAATAGAATCATTAAATAATGCATTAGTTTGTTTTGATTGTAGCTATATATCAATTATTTTCATTGAAAAATATATGTTTGTAGGCAAGGTTCAACAGGCATTATTATATTGTGCAAAATTGCTTAATCAGGGAATTAAAGAAGGAAATTTTTATGCTATTTATACATCTTCATTATGGGAAGTTAGTTGCTATTCCCAATTACAAAATATTGAATTAATGCTTAAAGCTCATAATAAAAATGTAAATTTATGTAGAAATCATCATATGGATACTTTATGGGTAAGCTATTATAATTGTGGTGCTACATTATTAGAATTAAAAATGTATGACAAGGCACTTGATTATATTATATGTCTAAAAAAAGATGAATCTGTGTTATCAGATTATGAAAAGTACTCAATTTATCATAAATTATCTATTATATACTATAAGTTAAACGATACTATTCAAGGTGACAATCATCTTATAATAGCTAGACAATATGCTGCATTATTAGATAATAATGAAATAAACTTGAAGTTTTGTGATATGATTGCAATGTTATCAAATAAAAGTTACCTTAATAATAACGATTATCATTCTTTAGTTGAGGAAATTTATATATATACTAAAAAAAATCACTCTTATGGTTTCTTGCAATTCATCGAAACATTCTATATTGAGTCTCTTATCAGCAAGAGGCGCTATAAAGAAGCTCTATTTTTATCAAACTCTAAAAATGTTTAGCGTTATTTGTAATAATAGTGATACTATTGCTTTTATTTCCTTAAGTATTTCCTGGTTTCCGACTAAAAAGGCGTTTAAACTAATTTTAATAATAAATATTTCTCAAATATGCGTACTATTATTCACTTGAATCCTATTATATAATTAAATTATTAATTATTAGGAGGATGTTTTATGAAAAAAACAAAAAATAGGCTATGGGATAGGAATTTCACATTAATAACCGTCGGAACGATAGTAAGTAGTATAGGTGGAGTAGCCATGAACATTGCAATGAGTTTAATTGTATTTGATACGACAAACTCAACAGCACTTACTGGTTTATATGCCTTTTTAACAAGTGTTCCATCTTTTATTATTCCTTTATTAATATCACCATATATTGATAGTCACAGCCGTAAAAAAATGATTGTAATACTTGATTTAATCTTAGCACTTTGTTATTTGATATTCGCATATAACATTTCTCAAAATGGATTTATTTATTATCAATATGTTATTTTCGGAATCATATCAAGTCTTATAGGATCTACTTATTACTTAGCATATCAAGCACTTTATCCTAATTTGATTAATAAAGATTTTATTCAAAAAGGTTATGCAGTTTCTTCTATGATATATCCTACCATTGCCATATTAGTAACACCATTTACTGCGGTAATTTATACAAAATTTGATATTACTTATCTTTTTATGGTAGTTGGTATCTTAATTGGAATATCAGCGATAATGGAATTATTTATAAAAGTTGATGAATCTAACATAAAAAGTGCTGAAAAGTTCTCTTTGACTAATTATCTTCTTGAAATAAAAGAAGGCTATAACTATCTAAAAAAAGATAAAGGTGTTCTTTATCTTTATGCTAATCTATCCATTGTGAACGGAGCTGCTTCTGGAAATAACTTAATGGAAATGACATACTTTCAAACATCACCATTATTAACTACGGTAATGTACTCATTATTAATCAGTGCTGAAACATTAGGTAGAACACTAGGAGCTATATATCATTATCTTTTTAAAATTCCAAACGAACGTAAGTATGATTTTACTAAAACAACCTATTTAGTTTATGACATGCTTGATGGTCTATTATTATTTATGCCATATGGTGCGATGATTATATCAAAGTTTGTTTGTGGCTTTTTAGGTATAAATAGTGCAACACTTAGAGAATCAGCATTACAGATGCATTTACCTGATGGCGCTCGTGCTAGAATAAATAGTTTTGTAAGTTCAATTATTAGTTTCACTAATATGAGTTGCTTACTAGTCGCAGGAATATTGGCTGAAATTTTTCCATATCGAATGGTTGCAGTATTTTTTACAATAATTTCATTATCTGCTACTTATTTCATCATAGGTAAGCACAAAAAAGAGATTGCTCCAATATTAAATACAGAATTTGAATAATTAATTTTATTTAATGAACTGTTGTGATAAAGTTATACTATCAAATTATAAAAAAGGAGCTTTTATGAAAATTGATTACTTTTTAAATCTAATAGACAAACAGACTCAAGAAATGGTATTTCCAATTATTAATTATATATCGATTAATTACCCTCAGGCTATTCTTAATGATGAGTATTCTATTAAGAGCAAAATACCAACTTGGCGTTTAGATGATAAATTTGTTGCTATTGGATGTCGTGAGCATTACATTTCAATTTATTTTGATAGTGCGAATGCGGTAGAAATAATTTGTGCCAATACTATTTATTGTCGTGCTCAAAAAAGTTGTGTTAATTTTTCATATCGAAGACAACTTCCATATGATGCAATTTATAAAGGTATTGATGCAGCTTTTAGGTAGAACTATTTTTTTACTGTAAGTGCTATTAAGTTTAATTAGTTTTTGTTTGAGTTGAATGTTTAATAAATTATGGAATTTAATAAACTATATGTTTCTAAATAGTTGATGATAAAAGACTGTACGATTTGATATCGAATATCATATACAGTCTTTTTACTTAAATTATTTATTATAATATTTTTTAGTATACTTATGCTATATAAAATTATTTTATTTTTATAGACATTGGAATAGAAGCAATTTATAATGATAGTATTTTTTATATTAAATATTATCATAAATTTATACTTTAACGTTCTATTGTTTTTTTTCTAGAAAATATATTCATTCCTACAATCAAAAATATGATATTACTAGCAATTACACAAATGATCCCTATAATTGTAGATTTCTCAGGATTATCATAATACGATGTTGCATCTATAAAATACATGCTAAGACGATAAGCAAAACTACCTGATACAAAATATCCGAAATCCATACCAATAAATAGGGCAGAAACAAAACCATATATAACACCTAAAATACTCGTAATAACCATACTTCTACTTAAGTTAATTACTATTGCACCTATACTATTAGTCACTACAATAATGATTATCGTTTCTATAAAATAACCAATCATCAATGAAGTCCATGAAACATCATGTATGATGTTTACTCCAATTTTATTTGCAACTACAATAGAAAATGAAAATATTATAGCTGTAAGTATCGATAGTAAAATACCTATTAAATTCGCAAGAATTATTTTTGATAAGAATAATTTAGTTTTAGAATAACCATATGTTATATAATTGATATATGTTCCATTTTTATACTCAATATAAAATAATGAACCTACTAATATAAATATAGTCACTGGAAAGAACATAGAAATTTGATTATTTGCAAAGAAAAATAATTTTGATAATTCAAATTCATTGCCACCCATTATAGTTCTTGCTCCACCAAGTATGACAGGGAATGTAGCTAATAAAAGAAGGAATAACAAAAATCCTTGCCTTCTTAATTTACATATTTCATTTTTTAATAGATCAATCATCATATTTCTCCTTATCGTCTCCCATAAGTTTTTCATATAGTTGCTCTAATTCTTTTTCATCATTATATTTGTTATCAGTAAACTCAATTATTTTACCGTCTTTGATAAAAATTAAAACATCTACAATTGCTACAATTTCATTTAGGTTATGACTAGATATAATAATTATATTGTGTTTTGTACTTAATTCATTTTTCAATAACAATCTAAAATCTTTTATACCTATTGGATCTAGTCCGTTAGTAGGTTCATCTAATAATAAATATTTACCATTATTAAGAAATGCTCTTGCTATCCCAAGTCTTTGTTTCATCCCTAATGACAGTTGCGAAATTTTTTTGTCTTTGTATTTCCATAAATCTACTTGATTTAATGATTTACATATATCTACTTTTTCAATTTTTAAATATTGCGCATGTAATTTTAAGTTTTCTTCTATTGTTAAGTTTTCATAAAATGCGGGGTATTCAATCAAACTACCTACATTTTTCAAATCAATTTCTTTACCATCACAAGTAATTGATCCTGTGTACTTAGTGATATTTAAAATCGATTTAAATAATGTCGTTTTCCCAGCTCCATTTGGGCCAAGTAAACCATATATTTTACCAGCTTGAAGTGATAAGCTAATATCTTTTAATAATTCTTTATCTTTGTGTTTTAGTGATACATTTTTTATTTCAAGCATATTTTCTCCTTTTATTGTGTACATAAAAATACTAAAAACGTTAATGCATAGATTCCAAATAAAGAGATAATATAAATTTTACTCTTTAATAATCCCTTTATACCATCTGTAAAAATTGCATTAATACCAATGAACAAACAAATCGCTAGTGCCAACATTGAAATGCATATACTTACACAATTAATTATTTCAGTTGTCATTTTATCACCTCTATTTCACTTAGTATTTTATCAAATAATTTTATGAATATCTTATTGAAATCATAAGGAAAGTCTAAGGAGTAAAAAAATATATCTAAAAGATTTAAGATAGTCTTATACTTGAACTTTAATTTTGATACTAAACATTTCATCATTCATTCAGCTTTAATTTTTTCATCCATTTTAGCAACTAATTTTTCTGCTATAGAAAGTCCTAATCCTATTGTTTTTTACTTCGTGATTTATAACTAGTATAAAATTTAGTAAATATATATTCCATATCTTGTTGTAAGATTTTAGAAGAATTATTAGTTATTTTAATTATATGATTACTATTTTGCTTACTTGTATAAATAGCATACTGACCATCACCATAATACCAATGCACAAACAAATCGCTAGAGCCCACATTGAAATGCATATACTTACACAATTAATTATTTCAGTTCTCATTTTATCACCTCTATTTCACTTAGTATTTTATCAATTAAATTTATGAATATCTTATGTAAATCATAAGCAAAGTCTAAGGAATAAAAAAAACTATCTAAAAGATTTAAGATAGTCTTATACTTTAAATTTAATTTTGATACTAAACATTTCATCATTCAATTCAGCTTTAATTTCTCCATCCATTTTAGCAACTAATTTTTCTGCTATAGAAAGTCCTAATCCTGTTGTTTTTTTACTTCGTGATTTATCACTAGTATAAAATTTGGTGAATATGTATTCCATATCTTCTTTTAAGATTGTAGAAGAATGATTAGTTATTTCAATTATATAATTACTATTTTGCTTACTTGTATAAATAGCATACTGACCATCACCATGCACTAATGAGTTATAAATGATATTCGAAATAACTCTAGTTAAAACTTCTTTATCGATCCATACTATAAAAGGTTCATCATTTATATTTAAATTTGGTATACAATTTTTACTTATAAAATCATTATAATAATTCGCAATAACATCTCGTATTATACTATTTAGATCAGCATACTCCATATTCAATTCTATTTCATCTGCCTCAATCCTAGCAAATTCAAATAATTGGTCTAGTAATATTTTAA
Organism: uncultured Holdemania sp.; assembly: GCA_947037125.1. Taxonomy (GTDB): domain Bacteria; phylum Bacillota_I; class Bacilli_A; order Erysipelotrichales; family Erysipelotrichaceae; genus RGIG1896. The sequence goes on along the minus strand of CAMQTJ010000002.1, from coordinate 32,202 downwards.
CTGCCTCTATACGTTCATTTGTGATTTTTACATAGTCTTGTTGTTGATTTGTGAGTGTTTCTTTATTCAACATTCCAATATATCCATTTGCTGTAGCAAGTGGGGTTCTTAAATCGTGTGATATACTTGTAATAGTTTCTTTAAATAATTTATTACTATTGTTTATCATAATATTATCATTTTTATACTTCGTTGTTAATTCATTGATAACGATTATCAATTCTTTTAATTCAGTATTTTGGCTTTTTAATTCAACTTGTGTTTCTCTTTGTTCTATAAATTTAATATTATTTTTTATTATCTTGATTTGCTTTAGTAAATTATAATACTTATAAATATAAAATGCAGCTACTATTATACAAACTATACTTATTGTAATTTGCATAATTACACCTTACTTCCTTTAAAAAACAAACTTTTTTTTATAAATATTTTATAAGCCAAATAATTAAACCCGAATATATATATTGCTAGTGTTATCAGTATTTTATCTATATCAAAGTAAATCTGATTAATACTCATTAAGCTTGATAATCCCATAATCCAATAATTATATAGCGAATATGTTATACCTAATGCTCCACTAAGTTTTGGCATCCAAAGATTTAAAACTAGAATTAAAACCGATATTACAATTATCACAATATCATTATCTTTGACTATCAGACTAATTATATAAATGACTGTAGAGTAACCACAAAAACATAAAAATTGAAGTATTAAAAATGGAATAATATCATAAAATGAATAATCAAATTTTATATTATAAGCTGATATGGAAATAAAAAATACATACCCAATTAAAATATTGATTACTAGATATATTAATACTAACAAGTAACTTGTACACAACTGAGTGAAAAATATTTTTGTTTTACCAATTCCTTTTGATACTAAAACAACAAATCTTAAATTATTTTTGGTGTAATAGTATGCGAATATTAAGGTTATTGGGATAAGTAGGCTATAATCTTTGAACATAAATTCCGTAAATTCATTTAATGAGACATCAACTTTTATACCTTGTCTTAGTGGCAATACTATATAATCATAATTATATGTAAGTGCCAATGCTAGCATATAAAATATTGATAGGAACAAACACAATATAATAACTTTACTTTTAGTTATTTGATATAGTTCACTTTTAATCAAAACTTGTACCTCCTATAACATTACTAATATATTCTTCAGTATTGGTATTACTTATATAGATTTCCATAACATCAATATTATTATTTATTAATAGTTTATTTAAATCGGCTGATTTATAAAGATCAGCATAAACTCTAATTAAATCTTCTTCAAATACTTCGAAATCATATCCATTACTATGAAGTACTACTGTAGCTTGCTCAACATTTGTTGTTCTAATGTTTATGCTTCTTTTACAAGAGTTATAAAGTTGCTCTGGTGTAAATTCATCTGCCATTTTTCCCTTATATAATATTCCATATTTTGTTGCGACTTGTATTGTGTGTTCAAAATTATTACTAGTGATTAATAAAGTCGTAGTAATAGCTATTTTTTTGAAGATTTTAATTAAGTTATCACATTCAATATGATCTAAAGCAAAAAATGGATTATCTAAAATTATAAAATCAGGATTTCCTAAAAGTGCTATAAAAAAATTTAATTTATATATTTTGTAATTTGATAACTTTTTTATTGGAATTTTTTCGTTTATATCAATTTCTAATAATTCGACTAGTTGCTGATTAAGCGAAACAATGCCTAATGCCTTTATGAAGTAATTTATATTTTGTTTAGTAGACAGGTTATTTAGTAATAATTTTTTATTTACATAAGCCATTCGTGATTTTTCTTGTGTAAATTGACTATTATTGAATAATTTAATTTTTCCTGAAAAATTTGATGCATTTTCACATAACAGATTCACAAGTGTATCTATAGCACCATCATTATTAGACAACAAAATATAAATATCTTTTTTATGTATGTTTAATGATATCTCATTTAATATATTTATTCTTTTTTTAGTTATTGATACATTTATTAGTTCTAGTACTTCATTCATTTAATCACTTCCGTTTCATTACTTTCATTTTACACCATTAAAAATAATAAACCATAAGGATAGATTAAAGATTTAATACATTTTAAATCCAAGTCCCCAAACTGTTTGGATATATTGTTCTTTATTATCTAACTCTTTTAATTTTTTTCTTAAATTACCAATATGAACGTTGATAGCATTATCTTCTCCTATGTAATCTTCATTCCAAACATTTTCGAAAATATTATTTTTCGTATAAACTCTTTTTGGATTGCTCATAAGTAATTTCAATATTAAAAATTCATATCTTGTAAGTAATAGGGGACTCTCGTCTACTGTAAACTCAAAAGTATAAGTATTCAATGATAAATTTTTATAATAAAGTAAACTTCTATTTTCAGTTTCATTTATACTATATCGTCTTAGTACTGCTTCTATTCTTACTAATAATTCATCATTATCAAATGGTTTTGTTAGATAATCATCGGCACCATTTTTTAATAAACTAACCTTACATTTCATATCTGCTTTTGCACTAACTGCAATTATTGGAATTTGAGATTTTTCTCTAATTTTTTGTAGTAATTCTTCTCCACTGATTCCAGGAATCATTAGATCTAATAAAATAATATCGAATTTGCTATCCTTCATGATTAATAACGCTTCACTGCCAGAATAGGCAGCAGTAACTTTATACCCATTATTGCTCAGTAGTTGTTTTTCCATGTTACTTAACAATATATCATCTTCAACTAGTAGTATTGTTTTCATATATACCTCTTCCATTTATTATTTCAATATATAACTTATATTGTTTATTATATATTGAAATAAACTATACTTCAACCGCATATAAAAATAGTTAAAATTTTAGTAGATTAAATAAATATAAGTCCATCTATTTATTGTAAGCTTATTTTAAAAATGAATAATTTATCTAAAAAGGTAGATTCCATTATTTGATATCTACCTTTTTATACAATTATTATATTATTTTATTTTATTTTCCTAATATGATTTTAATATATTTTATTTAATAGTATAGTTCACAAAGCAAGTACATCCATATTTATCTACTTTACTAAATCCAATTGATTCATAAAATTTTACTGTATTATCTTGGTTATCTGTCATTAGAACTTTTTGATATACATTTTTATATTTTTCTAAAATGACATTAAGCAAATTACTACCCACTTTATTTCTTTGATATTCTGGTACAACAATTATATCTTGTATATAAATTATTGAAAATCCATCACCAACAACTCTAATTATTCCTATTAGTTTACCATCCTTATAAGCTCCTAAAATCAATAAAGAATTCTCATAAGCTTTTTGTATCATTGACGGATTTTGATAATAATTTGACCATTCCACTGCTTTATATAAGTCAATTATTTCAGTTTCATTGAATTCTTCATACCTTTTAATTTCCATATTTATCATCTTTTATTCTCCTATACATAGTTTTTTTATGAAACATTACTATATATTTATTTTTAATTATCTTTTATTTTATTATTTGATTTTTAATCTATCCTTATACATCATCAAATAACATATATCAATATAGATAATCGTTATCAAATATATACATTTATCATTAATCCTCTATTATTGTTTTAATTAAATTAAGATCATCTACAATACTTTTGTTTCTTATTGTATACATACTCTTTTCACCATATTCGATACCAACCATTCCTGATGAAACTAGCTGTTTCATGTGATGAGAAATAGTAGCGGGGGTAATCCCTAGTTTTTCTGCAAGCTGTAGTCCATTACAAGGTTGTTCATCCAACATTCTTAATATTTCAAATTTTCTTTTTTCACCTAAATTTTTAATTGTAACATATGCATTATCAATATTGTTTTCACTTTTTTTATCATCTAAAAAATTAAATAAAATACCTACAAATAATATTGACTCATCATAAATATCAATAAGGCCTATTGAATTTACTGTCGATACACAAAGGGCAATTATTGGTTTTTTTGTCGTATTAAACCCTATATGAAAATGATCTACCATTTCATCAATTGATATACGACTTACAATTTCTTGAATATTATTTTTTGCCTCTTCAATTATATCTTCAATCATAAAGATATTCTTTAGATAGATTGTCGTTACATCAGTAATAATTTGATTTATCTCTTTTTGATAGTCCTCATAATGTGTTGCAATTTGAAGGCAGCTCCACTTACAATCATCCTTTAATTTCGTTGAATCTAAATAATTTATAAATTCATTATAATCATTTATAATCTTTTCATTTTTTTCTTCTAGCATATCATTTTCTTCATATCTTGAAATTGCATTGCAAATTGATGTATAAATCGCAGTATCATTAATATAACCATGCATTGTTTCAAAATCTTTTAAATAGAATAGTATAATAGTAGATACTGTAACATTAGGATTAGATAGTTCACCAAAATATTTTTTAATTAAATTATCTGAAATATTCATTTCATCATAAACTGTATCAAAAAAGTCTTGAATTTTAGTCATTTTTTCAATAATTACTTCTGTATCTTCTTTATTAAAGCGATTTTTTTTAATAATATCTTTTGCGTTAACTTTTAAATTTGTTAATGCATATGCGCTATTATATTCTTTATCTTTATTTGCCATCCTTATTAAGAAGTACATTACATCTAGTTTTATAATTTCTGTATAATTTTGTACTTTAATATCCATATTATTCTCCTTATTCGAATTAATTCCTAATTTTTATACTATTTATTAAATATCATCGATTGTTATTTCATTAACAATATTACTGTGCTATTATAATATTATTACTATACTAAATGAAAAGGTGGATCTTATGTTTAATTATAAAGACAATAAAATCAAATGTTTATTTGTATCATTAATTGTATTCTCAATTTTTTCATATCTTACTTTTACACTATTTTTGAATTATAAAATTAATACATTAATAAACAATAGTGATAAAATAGTGATTCATGTACTTAATATGTATTTTGATGATAATGGAGCGCAAATCGACACAACAAAAATTGACCTTACAGATAAAAATCAAGAAATTAAATTACTTAAACAATGCTTAAAAAATAATATTTATACTTATGATTTTTTTCCTAAAACATGGTTTAGATATGATAAGAATCCTAATTTAATTGAGTATAAGATAATGATTGGTAATGATAATCCTGATCATGTCAATTTTACTATAAGCATATTTAATCAACATAATATATCAGTAAACAATATTGGATTAGGCATTCAATACACTCATATTAATGAATTAGGTTTTTCAAATGACCTATTTAATGAAGTAACTAAAATAATATACTAATAAATATCTATTATAATAAGCTAGAGTTACTATAATTAATTTTCGAACATATTTATGAAAACATCAATATCCTTGATTATCTTTTTACTACGTATACTATATTTATTTTTTTCACCAAATTGTGCTCCTACCATACCCGAATTTAGTAACTGCTTCATGTGGAATGAAATTGTAGCAGGGGTAATACCTAATTTCTCTGCAAGTTCTATTCCATTGCATGGTGATTGTTTTAAAGCCATAATTATTTCTAATTTTCTTTTATCCCCTAAGTTTTTAATAGTTGAATAACTTGAATCAAAACTTTCACTCTCTAATTCTTTATTGAGTAATTGATATAATATGCCTATTGTTAATGTTGTTTTACCATTAAGTTTGATCATTCCAACACTATTTACATATGATGTTTTTATAGCTATACTAGAATTTTCTATATCATTGAATCCTAAATGAAAATAATCTATTAATTGATCTGTATTTATACTACTTATTATTTTTTGTAGTTCATTTTTTGATTCATTGATTATATCTTCTATCATAAATATTTTAGAATTATAAATCTTAGATACTTCATCAATGATTAAATTAATTTCATCAAAATATTTTTTGTAGTTAAGTGCAACTTGAACACATTGCCATTTAACTTTATCACTAACATCAGTTTTTTCTAATCGACTTATAAATGTCTTGTAATCATTTATTATTTCTTCGTCTGTATCTACTATTGCATCTTTATTATTAATTAATAAATCAATTAATGTTGAATAGACTGCACTATCATTTAAATATCCATGCTTATATTCAAAATTACTTAATACAAATTTGAATACCGAAGCTATAGTTTCTTCATCACTAATAAATGGCCCAAAATATTTATCAATTAATTCTTGTGATATTTTAATCTCTTTATATACACTATCATAAAAGTTTTGAATTCTTTTCATAGGAGTAATAATTCTATTGGAAGAATCAGATGATAAATTATGCTTTTTAACTATTTCATTCGCAACATCAATTAAATTAATACTACTATTTTCTTTTTCATCTTTTATATTATTACTTACATATCTCATCAAAAAATTTATTATTTCATTATCGATGATATCAGTATAATTTAAAACCGTAATTTCCATAATATTCTCCTATGAAGTTTTTTTATACTTCATTACTTAAAATAAACATATATAACTAATAATTATACTGTTTTAATAAGGCATCTGTTATATTATGATAACATTTTAAGTAATAAGTATGCAAGCTACAATAAGTTAGTTTTTATCTATAATTGTATGAAATCATTATTTAATTAGCTTAGGTTTTAATCATTTATTTATGCTATAACTCTTATTTTTTAATATTATTAAAGCTTACTAGCTCGTTTACTTTTATCAAATAAGATAGCGAAAGTAATTGAAATTATTCCAAATAGTATAAATATAATATCTACACCAATAAATAATGATAAAAAAGTAAGTCCTATAGTCGCAATAGGCGTTGCCATTGTAACACTTGAATTAAAGATTGATGCAGCTCTTGCCATGTAATCCTCGTCTACACATTCCATAAACTTAACCATTGCTAAAACACTAGTGGCACTACAAAATATTGATTGTATGATTGTAGTTGTTATTAAAATTAAAACTGTTAGCCACTTTGTATTCAATAATGTTGTCGCATACAATACTAAATAATATACTCCAACTGTTATTCCACTCATTAAAAATAGTTTTTTTGATTTTATTTTTTTCATAATCCACGGAGATAAAAGTGATCCTAATAACATACCCACTGTGAAACAAATTGAAATTAATGAATATACTTCAACACTTAGGTGTAAATAATCACCAATAAATAATGCAATATAAGTGCTTAATGGTATACCTATAAAATTAATAACAACTCCCCAAGAACAAACACTTGAGAGTGATGGATTATTCAATAAATATATAAAGCCTTCTTTTAACTCAATAATAAATCTTTGAATATTCATTTTATTTTTTACTGTCACTTCAATAATTTTTTCTTTATATTTAATTGTTGAAATAATTAGAAATGATATAAGAAATGTTATTCCATCAATTATTAAAGCTGCTTGAATACCAAATACGCCTAAAATTAATCCTGTTGCACTTAAACCAATTAACGATGATATTTGACATGCACTTCTTGAAAGGGCAGTTCCTGTAGTATAATTTTCTTTACTCAATATTTTCGGAACCATTGCAACACCTGCAGGAATTCTTAACGATTCAATACTTGCATTGATCAAAGTTATTACCAACAACATTACAGGGTTTAATAAACCCATTATATACAATGTAGCTGTTGTAAACATGATCAACATCCCTAAAAAGTCTGCAAGTAAAATTATTCTTTTTTTAGATACTCTTTCTACAAGTACTCCAAATATAGGTTGTAGGAAAATCATGGGAAGCATACTTGCTCCAAAAATTATTGCAATCCAAGTTGCATTGTTTGTTATTTCATATACCATCCATGAAAAAGCTATGTTATCCATGCTATTTCCAAAGTCACTTATTACATTTGCTACAAGTACTCTCATGTATCCTTTTTCTTTTAACAATAATTTATAATTAGATAACATTCTAATATTCCTCAACTTTCATTAGATAACATTATAATACACAATCATTAGAATATTGTCAATATGCACATTAGATAAAGTTCTAATATTAGTTTTAATGAATTTGAATTTATGATTATTCGATTTAAATATCATGGCTAAGAAATTTGAAAGCTATGACCTTACTCTATATAATATTAATAATCATTATCTTTTACCTCAATTATTCAATAATAAATAGACTTATATTATATGCTATAAATAATTTGATATAAATTATTTATATTTCAATTAAATTTATAATACTTTAAATTAGATTTAATAGGGGTATTGTTTTTATTAATTTAAAATTTTAAGATTAAAAAAACCATATTTACTAACTATATAATAGCTTTTTCAATATGATTTAATTTGTCTTTTTATATTTTAACCGTATATTACTAGGCATACTGCAATAATAAAAATTATTATAACCATTACAATAAGTATAATTTTTATTGTTATTCTTATAAAACTCTTAAAACCATTACTTACTTGATTCTTTGAATCTTTAAATAATGGATCACTTATTATTCCTAAGATACCATCAATTACATCAATTATAGTTTCTATAATATTTTTATTTTTTATTTTATTTATATACTTTTACGATAATTATTATCCGTATATGATTAAATAAATTCCTCCTACCGTAGCTGTTATTATAATTATTGTTATTATAATACGTTTAGCTATTTTACAAAAATTTTTGAATCCTTGTTTCTCGTTAATTTTTTCTAACCCATGATCCATAAATAAATCACCTGTTATATCAAATACAAATTCTAAAAGCGCCTCTACCATATCAGACATAATTATTCTCCTATTAACTATAATACTTATTAACTAATTTACTTATTTACTAATTTCTTTTTTATCAAAACCACACATCTTTTTTTTCTTATTTTTTTGTTCTATATTAATATAATAGCACTAATAATATAAAATAGATAGAAATATTATTAATAATAACTATATTGATTCAATCACTTTATAGCATTAAAATAGTTAATTAATCTCAACTCGCTATCCAAATGATTAATTATTTTTATTATGCATACTAATTATATTAATACGTATACTCTAATAGGAAGGTATGATGATCATTTTCAGATCATCAGTGGTGATTATGAGTAATTCTCCTATTAAATTTGAAACAAATCCGTATCACAAAGTTGTATTAAATGATCGTAAATCTTTAGAGTTAAGTGGCGTTAAACAAATTGATAGTTTCGACTCAAATGAATTTTTACTAGAAACATCTCAAGGTTGGTGTGTAGTATCTGGTAAAGAATTAGTTTTAGACAAATTAGATACGGATAAAGGTGAGGTATGTATTAGAGGATTAATTAATGCATTGCAATACTTAAGTAACAAGCAAAACAATACAAAAGAATCATTTATTAAGAAAATCTTTCAATGATCTTATTACCAATTCAATTTAAGTTGATTATTTATCATTTAATTTGTGGTTGGACATTTGCTTTATTTTATCATTTTGAACACTCAATAATTTCAGTAAGTCATAAAAAGTATTTAAAATGGTTAATTGAATTTATATTTATAACGATTCTATTTTTTTCTTATTATTTTGGTTTATATTTATTAAATAATGGTTTAACATTTACCTATGGAATTATTTGTTTTTTAGTTGGTTTTTTCATCTATTATTATTTTTATTTTAATACACTTAATTTTTTAGTCGTTGGTGTTACCCGTACGATTGTTAAGTTTATCAAGCTTATCCTACTTGTATTTATGAGAATTTCTAGTATAATGAATATACATCATAAAAAATGGAGGAAACAACTTGGCAAACATACAAAACAAAAAAAGAAAAATAAAAAGTCCGATAATTAAATATATTAGTATTGCTATAATTTTCGTTTCATTATTTATGCTTTCTAGTGTAGCATTGGAATTAGTCGAAACAATTGAGTTAAACAAACAATTGAAACTAGTTGAAGAAAAGTTTAAAGTTATACAAAAAGAAAACGAACAACTGTCATCACAAAAAGATAAATTAGAAGATGAAAATTATGTTCATAGTTATGCAAGAGGAAATTATATGCTTTCTAAAGAAGGTGAAGATATATTTTATTTACCTAGTGATACAAAAGAAGAAAAGCAACCAGTAGACGATATTCCAGAAAAAACACCTAATAGTGAAGAAGAATAATACATAATAATGTATTATTTTTTTATTTAAATCTTTAATGTATGATAATTATGAGGATTTTTAATCCGATTTATTTTGTGCTTTTAAAAACTTAGAATTTACTAAGGTTTTTAGTATTAATACATTTTTTCAAATATTTATCAATTTAATTTTTATTATCTTATATTCTGACAGTCTTCGACATATGTTTTGTTATAGAATAAATTTGTAAAAGAAAGAGAGATAAATAAATATGAAAGGTCCTGGAATTAAAGATTACTTAAAAGTTTTAAATCAAATGAAATTGGATGCACATAACAACGATCAACTGTACATAGAAATAACATCAAAAACTTTACATGAGCAAGTTTCACCAAATCATGCAACGATGCCTACTTGTTGCCAAGCCATTTATAAATTATTACTAGAAGGGGATGAAATACTAAGAAAGCCTAATGGCCAAACAGGTTTTGGGAGTCGTTTAGTTGTGAAGTTTTACGTTGATAATTTAGTTGATCGTAATCAAGTTTATCCTGCAAAAAAAAGAGGAAGACCAAATAAAAGTGAAGATGAGAAACGCTTTAATAAACTATTAAAATCAAATCGTAATACTGATGATTTAAAAAACATTATAAATATATGGCTTGTTGAAAGAGGTTGGGAAACTAGTGAAGCCAACAATATTATACAAGCATGTAAAGACAATAAAAATTGGATCATTAATGTACAGGGATCAAAACGTGGAAGAAAACAGCCACTACCTGTAAAACTTAATAGCATCCTAAATGAAATTGAAGACGAAAATGCAATATATAGCGTAGCGTTTAATGATTCTACTTTATACCGTAAACAGTGGAATGATATTCCTAAAGTTTTAAAGAGCAAATTGAACGTAAGTGTTTTACTTGCAGATAAGTATGGTGAAATACAAGAAGTTCAATAAAATTATTACTATTTGTTTAAAATTAATAATTTGTCTAATCCATATCAATGTTTAATCCGTTGATATGGGTTTTTTATATATTTTCAAATTATAAATATTAATTTTTCATATTATTATTGTATAATTATTTGTGAAAAAATTGTTATATTGATATTTTATTTTATTCATTACATTTGATTGCTATATAAACATAACTAAGGTAGAATATAAAAGTTATTTTATAACAGGAGGAAGAAATGTGAAAAAAATATTAATTATTTGTTTGTCATTAATGCTTTTTTTATCACTTACTGCTTGCAGTAATGCTGATAATAGTTCAAGTAATAGCGATAAAAAAACTGATGTTGTTGTTGTAGGCGGAGGTGGTGCAGGTATTGCAGCAGCCTTATCTGCCGCACAAAATGGAGCGGAAGTTGTATTATTAGAAAAAGTTGGCTACTTAGGTGGAGCTACAATGTTATCTGGTGGAATTATCCCGGCAGTAAACACAAAACAACAAGTTGAGGCAGGAATTGAAGATAATAATGAATGGTTTGCTAGAGATATGCTAAGACCTAGTAATTATAGTGTTAGAAAAGAATTAGTTTACACAGTTGTTGAAGAATCTAAAGGGCTAATTGAATGGATGGAAACTTTAGGTTGTAATTTTTCAATTATGACTGGTTCATTATTTTATGGACAATCAAATTATCGTATGCATATATCTGAAGGTTCAGGTGCTGGTATGACGCAAACAATGATTGATTACTTAAATTCAATCGAAAATATTACTGTAATGTTACAAACTCAAGGAACAGGACTTTTAACGAATGATAAAGGCGAAGTCATTGGCGTTAGTGCAGATAATGGTACAGAAAAATTTAATGTTTTAGCTAATAATACTATTTTAGCTACTTCAGGATTCGCAGCTAATCAAGAAATGCTTGAACAATATATACCAGAAATAGTGGGAGCTTACCCTAATGTAGCGCCTGGAGCAACTGGTGAAGGTATACTTTGGGGTGTTGAACTTGGAGCGCAAGTAGAAAACATGAAAGCTTACCAAGGTCATGCATTTTACAACGAACAAATAAATAAGTCTTTGTCTCAATCAATGGCTAATATGGGTGCTATTTTTGTAAATACAAATGGTGTTCGTTTCACTAATGAATATGGTGGTTATTCTGAATTATCTCCACATGTATTAGCTCAACCTAATCAAATGGCTTATTATGTAATTAATCAAGCTATTGCGGATGCTACTCCAGCTTTCCAAGATTATATGGATGCAGGAATTGTAGTTTCAGGAAATAACGCTTCAGAATTAGCAACAAATTTAGGTGTGGATCCAATTGCAATGGAAGATACATTTACACGTTATATTGCTTCTATCCAAAAAGGTGAAGATGAATTCAATAAAACTAAATTACCATCTAATTGGGATGGTCCTTATTATGCTATGGAAATAACAGCAGATTTAAGACATACTCAAGGTGGTCTTGTTACCGATATTGATGCTCATGTAATAAAAGAAGATGGATCTGTTATTCAGGGTTTATATGCTGCCGGTGGAGTAACTGAAGGTTTTACTAGTGGTGCAGGTGCTGCTTATATGTCTGGTGATGGGTTGTTACAAGCTTTAATTTACGGTAAAATTGCTGGTGAGCTTGCTGCAACTGAAGTTAAAGGCGATATTGTCCCTACAATATGGTTAGATACTACTATTGTGGAAGATGATAAAAAAGAAGAAGTTATCGCAAAAGAAGATACTAATACATTAACTTATAATGATGGTGAATACGAGGGTGTATCAAAAGGACATTCGAGTAATATCAAAATTAATGTTACTGTTATAGATGGTAAAGTTAGTGATATAAAAGTTATTGAACAATCTGAAACTCCTACTATTTATAGTTCTTGTGAAAGTACAATAATTGAAGGTGCTGTTGCTAATAATGGAACATTCAATGTTGATACTGTATCAGGTGCAACTAATTCAAGTAAAGGATTAATTGCTGCCATTGATAATGCACTAGAATTAGCTAAGTAATATATTTTAAAATTTTCCATATTATAGCCATATTAATTGTTGATCAGTTAATATGGCTTTTTTTATTTAATACAAATCCTATATAATATTTGTGAAAAAATTGATATAGTAATTGTTTTATTTATTATTAGGTGTATAATACTAAAGTACATTTTGTACAACGGAGGAAAGTTAAAATGACTTTTAAGAAAATTTCATGTCTTGCTCTTTCTGCTTTATTGTTATTAACTGGATGTTCATCAAGTAATTCTGATGGATATAAAGCTGGTACATACACAGGAACTGCAAAAGGATTTGGAGGAGATTTAACTGTTGAAGTAGTATTATCAACTGAAAAAATCGACTCAGTGTCAGTAACTGCTCATGCAGAAACTGAATCAATCGGAACAATCGCTATCGATTCACTTCCAGAAGTAATCACTTCAACACAAGCTGTTGATTTTGATGTAGTATCAGGTGCTACTGTTACAAGTGAAGCAATTCGTGTTGCTGTAACTGCTGCATTAAAAGAAGCTGGAGTTGACGCTTCAACTTTAGTTGCTACAGGTGGTGATGATCAAAACGCTGAAGCTGTTATTATGGATGCTGATGTAGTTGTTATCGGTGCAGGCGGTGCTGGTATGAGTGCTGCTATTGAAGCTGCTGATGCTGGTAAAAAAGTTGTAATTATTGAAACTGCTGCAATGGCAGGTGGAAATACTACAAGAGCAACTGGTGGAATGAACGCTGGAAATACTCCTGTTCAAGATACTAATGAATTCGCTCAAACTGCTGGAGTTGAAAAAACATTAGAAGCTGCAAAAGCATTTGATTCATTAAATGAATTAGCTGCAACTGTTGCACAACAATATGCTGATTATCAAGCTAATCCTGAAGGATACTTTGATACAGTTGAATTATTTATGTTAGATACATTTGTAGGTGGTAAAAACCTTAACAATGTTGAATTAGTTAATACATTAGCTACAAATAGTGCTGATGGTATCGAATGGTTAAAATCAGTAGGTGTTGATCTTAGTGCTGTTGGTAGTTTTGGTGGAGCATCTGTAATGCGTATCCACAAACCTGTAAACGCTGAAGGTAAAACAATTGCTGTTGGTTCTTATATGATTCCTTTATTAGAAACTGCTTGTACAGATCGTGATGTTGAAATTTTATACAACGCACACGCTTCAGAAATTACTGTTGATGAAAACGGTGCTGTAACAGGTGTTGTTGCTGAAGGTTATACTGTTAATACTACTGCTGTTATTGTTGCAACAGGTGGTTTTGGTGCTAATAGTGAAATGGTTGTGGGTTACAAACCTGAATTAGCTGGTTTTGTTACAACAAATGCTCCTTCAATTTTAGGAGACGGTATTGTTTTAGCTCAAAATATTGGTGCAAATACAGTTGATATGGAACAAGTTCAAATCCATCCAACTGTTGAACAAGCTACAAGTGCTTTAATTACTGAAGGATTAAGAGGCGATGGTGCTATCTTAGTTAATGCTGAAGGTTTACGTTTTATTGATGAAGTTGGAACACGTGATGTTGTTTCTGCTGCTGAAGTTGCACAAACTGGTGGTTACGCTTATTTAGTTATTGACCAAGCTATGGTTGATAATTCTGCAGTTATTCAAGGTTATATCAAAAAAGGATTTACAGTACAAGGTGAAACTTATGCTGAACTTGCTGAAGTAATGGGTGTTGATTCTGCTGCATTAGAAGCTACTATGGCTACTTGGAATGCTGCTGTAACAGCTGGAAGCGATGCTGAATTTGGTCGTACTTCATTTGCTGAACAATTAGTTGCTGCTCCATACTATGCTATTAAAATTGCTCCAGGTGTTCACCACACTATGGGTGGTTTAGAAATTAACGCTAATGCTGAAGTATTATCTACTGAAGGTACTCCAATTACTGGATTATTTGCTGCTGGTGAAGTTACTGGTGGTGTTCATGGTAGTAACCGTCTTGGTGGAAATGCTGTTGCTGATATCGTAGTATTTGGTCGTATTGCTGGTCAAAATGCTGCTGCTTTCGTAAAGTAATAATTAAAAATAAATCTTTAATTCTTGACCATTCTAATATTTTAGAATGGTCTTTTTTATTTTTATGCTATTAAATAAGTAATATGATATAATTATTTAAAGGCTACTTTTAAGCAGATGTATACTTTATGATTAAAATTATGTATTATATTCCATTTATTATTTATGCAAGTTTTTACGGTTTAATTTTTTTAGTTGATACTGAAAATTTAAATATTTTAAGTGTTTGCATTTCTTTATTTCTTTATTATATTTCTGGGTATTTGTTAAGTAAAGATTTATCTTTGGCAGGTTTATTTGGAGCATTAAATGGTTTATACTACATTTATTTCAGTAAGATGGCAACACATCAAATTTTTGATTATTCCTTAATAGGCTATGAAATAATATTTTATTATCTATGTTGTAGTTTATTTGTTTTATATACAAATAAAAAAGTTAAAAAAGAGCTTTCATAATAGCTCTTTTTTATTTATTAAAATAATTATATCAAATGTTATTCTTATAATTTTAGATTAAGTACTATATTTCGTACTGTTTTATATGTATCTTTAAGTAAACTATTTTTTATTTGTAAAATTTTATCAATTATATCACTATTTTCTTATATCTTTCTTAAATAACATTTATATGCTTAGATTTATTTTTTAGTTTACATCATTGATAATTTAGTTACTGTATTAGAATTTCTTATTGTCACATTATTATTTATTGAGGAACTTGCGATCTTAGACCAACGTGTCTTATTAAATGTCTTTAAAGGAGCAGTCCAAAAAATCACATTATCATAGTGTTCTATCTTTTCATATTCTGGTTTTATTTCACCAACTGCTTTAAATACTTCATCAATGGTAATTGGTTCAATTAAAAATATGGCATAGTTGACGGCTTGTTTCTCTATATTCCACCCTGATGGTGCATTATTTAGTACATTAGTTAATTGAATTGATGAAATAACAGTAACCGGAATTTTTAGGTCAAATTTATCTTCTATTATTTTTTTACATATATTTTATCCTCCAATAAATATAATTATTTCAATATGGTTTACAATAATATTATATCATTCATCATATAATAATTTTAGTTATTTTATATATATACATAATGATTAAAATTATGATGTCAATGAACAATTAATTACTTCATGTTTTCAGATATTTATTGACATGTACATACCATGGATTAAAATAATACAAAAAAAATCACAGAAAGGTTTAAACTTACTGTGATTTTTTTGTATTAAGATTATAATATTTCGATAATTTATTCCTCAATTTTCATACTTTAAATATTCTTCTAAAGTAACTTCACTATCATAAATAGCTTTTGCATTATTAATTCCTACATATCGATAGTGCCATGGTTCATATATATATCCTGTAATTTCTGTTTTGTTTTCAGGATATCTTAAGATGAAACCATATTTATGTGCATTCTCAAAAAGCCATTTTCCTTCTTTTGTATCTTCAAAGCATTGTTCAAGATCACATTTACCACTACCTATATCAATTGCGAATCCTGTTTGATGTTCACTTTCACCAGGTTTTGCACTATAACTATTCGCTATTTCTTCCCCATCTTTTTTTACATTTCTTTCGTAAATGTTTTTTTGATATTCATAACTACGATATCCACTTATAACACTTATGTTAATCCCTTGCTTTAAAGCGTCTTTATAAAGTTTTTGATAACTTTTTTCTACTTGTTTTTTTATCAAGATATCTTTACCTTTATTATCTTTTATTAAAACAAGATCTTCAGGTTCATATTTACTGTCTAATTCATTATTTTTATTTACAAGTATTAAGTTTTGAATTTCAAAATCACTAACAGGTACTATATTTTGTTTATATTTGTCCACTCCCATCCCAATCAAACCTATCAAAGTTACTAACAATATAATTTTTTTCATATAGTTCTCCACATTTCAATATAGTGTATGTTATTAACTTAATATTTATTCCACACTTATCAACATCATATCAACTATTAACATTCATACTTATCAACATAATGTTGATAAGTTGATAACTTCTGTAAGTCCTTTATTTAAAGCTTATTTTCATATGAAGTAGTGTTAATATGTTTGTTTGTATAGTAAGTTATTAACACTTATCAACACTTTTTTGATTGTTTATAAGTTATTAACATTTTATTAACATCGAAAAGTTGTTAGTAATGTTGATAAGTGTTAATAACTCTTTATGTAAAGGTTTATTCCATTTATTCAATGTGGATAACTTTGTTTAGTCATTTTAAATTGTGGATAAATATTTAAAAGTGTTGTATTCTTATATTACAAGTATTAGAAAGGTTATTATTTTTATGTCTAAATTAGATTTATATTTAAACGATGTTTGGGGAAAAGTTTTAGATTATATCAAACAAAATGAACAAATAGAGAAAGTTATTGTTGATACATATTATAAACAATATACAAAACTTGTTGATTTAAACGATTCAAAAGCAACACTTGTAACAGACAATGAGATTTCACGACAAATTATCAGCGGAATGGTTGATATTTTAAATGAATCTTTTAGGTTTATTACAAAAGAGGATAATATTATATGTGAGATATTTACTGAGCTTGAATATAAAAATATTGCAGTTAAACAATCTTCAACTTACAATAATAAACCAATAACAAATTTAGATTCTGATTTTGATAATAATTTAAATTTAGAATTTACATTTGATAATTTTATTGTTGGTAGTAGTAATAGAGAATGTCACACAGCATCATTAAGTAGTGCCTATAGTCCTGGAAATAATTACAACCCTTTATTCATATATGGTAACAGTGGTCTTGGTAAAACGCATTTATTGCATTCTATTGGTAACTTCGTTATGAAAAGAGATCCTAGTAAAAAAGTTTATTATACTTCAGGTTCAGATTTTGTAGAAAAAATCGTTTCTCATATCCAAAGTAACTCAATTGACCTATTTAAAAGGCAATTATACGAAATGGACGTTCTTTTAATGGATGATATTCAATTTTTGGCAGGAAAAGAAAAGAGTCATGAAATCTTTTTCCACTTATTTAATGAGCTAATCAACAATAAACGTCAAATTTGTATAACATCAGATAAACATCCTAATGAAATTAAAGGTTTAGAAGATCGTTTAATTAGTCGATTTTCATCTGGTCTTTCAGTAGGACTAGATTCACCAGAATTTGAAACAGCTGTAGCAATCTTAAGAATGAAGGTAGAAAATCAAATTCCTGAACAAGTAGTTATTGATGATGATGTTATTGCTTATTTAGCTACTAACTTTTCTAAAGATGTTAGGTCATTAGAAGGAAGCATTCGAAGATTATTATTTTATTCAATACAATTTTCAGAAAAAGATCATATTGATATGAATATTGCAATTGAAACATTTAAAGGCCAAGTTGATTATTATCCTAATAAAGAATTATCAATAACTTTAATTAAAAAAGTAGTCGCTGATTATTATGGTTTAACAAAACTTCAATTAGTATCAAAATCAAGAACAGCAAACATTGCCAAGGCAAGACAGGTTGCAATGTATCTATCGCGTAAACTTATGGATGTTTCATTAGTTAAAATAGGTGAAGAATTTGGTAAAAGAGATCATTCAACTGTAATTAATGCTTGTAACAAAGTTGAAGAGAATTTAAAGAAGGATTTATTTTATCAAAAAGCAATTCAAGATATGGAAGCAATTATCACATCTAAATAATGTTAACAACTTTCCACTTTATTTTAACACTCAAAAATGGTAAAATAGAGTTATAAATAAGGGCTATTTGGAGTTATCCACTTACTAACAGCCCTAATAGTAATAAAAGTATTAATAACTATTATATCAGGAGGACTTATATGTATTTCAAAATATCAAAAAGAGCATTCTACAATTCATTAAATACTGTAGCAAGATCAATATCAAGTAACACACCAATTCCAGCACTTTCAGGAATTAAAATTGAAGTTACTCAAAATTCAATTATCTTAATAGGTAGTAATTCAGATATATCTATTCAAAAAGTATTATATAGTGATGATGAAAGTATTAATCTTGAAATTATTGAAGTAGGTTCAATAGTTATAGAAGCTAAATACATTTTAGAAATCGTTAGAAAAATTGATGCAACAGAAATTAGTCTTAGAATAATGGATGGTTGTTTAACTAAAATTAGTGGTAACAATGCTAAATTTGAAATTAATGGTGTAAAAGCAATTGATTATCCTAGTATGGACTTTTCTAAACCTGTTAACCAATTTGAAATTGAATCTGATTTATTATTAAAGGTAATTAATCAAACTACTTTTGCAACAAGTGATAAAGAAACAAGACCTGTATTAACTGGTGTTAATTTTAGAGCTTACGACAATTTAATTGAATGTATTGCTACTGATAGTTATCGTTTGGCTAAAAAAGTTATTAAAATTGAAAATGATTTAAACTTTAATATTACAATTCCTTCAAAATGTTTAAATGAAATAGCAAAAATACTTGATAAAGAATGTAAAGTGTTAGTTTGTATTTCAGATAAAAAAGCTCAATTTTGGATTGATAACACATTAATTCAAACTCGTCTAATTGATGGATTTTATCCTGAAACTAGTAGATTGATTCCTATAAGTTTTGATTCAGAAATGACAGTTGACTCTCGTGACTTATTAAATGCTATTGATCGTGCTTCTTTTATTAAAAATGAAGGTGTATCTATTATTAAAATTAATATTGATGAGTATAGTTGTACAATTTCTACAAAATCACAAGAAGTTGGTTCTTCAACTGAGGATTTAACATTCATTTCATTTAATGGAACTCCTATTGAATTATCATTTAGTGGTAGATATGTATATGAAGCTATTAGATCATTAAATGCTTCTACTATAACATTATATTTTTCAGGGGTTATGAAACCATTTATTATAAAAAATAATAATGATGAATCAATATTTCAATTAGTATTACCAGTAAGAACATATAATTAAATTGTAAGGCTTTTTTGAAGAAATTTAAAAAAAGCCTTTTTTTATTTTATTTAAGAAGTTTTTAATATTTTATATATACCTACTAATAAATTTTTAATTCCTTTAATAATGGCTTATTTTGCGTATTTGTGGTATAATTACTAGGTATAGATAGATTTGGAGACTAATATGATAAAAATAGATACTGAGTATATTACTTTGCAACAATTAATGAAAATGACTGATTGGATTTCATCTGGTGGTCAGGCTAAATTCATGGTCAAAGAATTAGATATTAGTGTAAATGGTGAATTTGAAGATCGCAGGGGCCGTAAACTTTATCCTAATGATGTAGTTATTATTGAAGATAAAGAATATAAAATTGCTTAATGATTTTAAAATCTATAAATTTACTTAATTATCGAAATATTTCAAAAATAACAATTAATTTTAATAAATATCTTAATGTTATTATTGGAGATAATGCTCAAGGAAAAACAAATATTTTAGAGAGTATTTATTTTTTGTCAACTACAAGGTCTTTTCGTACCTCAAATGATAATAATTTAATCAAAATAGATAGTGAATTTAGTGTAATAGATGCGCAGATATATTTAGAAAAAGATTTAAATATTAGATGTGTAATTCATGATAAGGGTAAATCTTTATTTATTAATAAAAACAAAGTTATAAAATCTAGTGATTTTGTTGGAAATATCAATGCTGTTTTATTTTCACCGAGTGATTTAGAATTTTTTACTGATTCTCCAAAAAATCGTAGAAAAGAAATAAATATAGAAATTGGTAAAATATCGAAAGAGTATAATAGTCATTTATCAAATTATTTAAAGTTATTAAAGGATCGCAATAATCTTTTAAAAAATAATGTTGATCTTATATTATTAGATATAATTGATGATAGTTTAATTAAGTCTAGTATTTATATTTTAAATTATCGAAATAGGTTTATTGATTTTATTAATAATAATATAAATGAGAAGTTATTTATTATTTGTAATTATGAATTAAATATTAAAGTTGTATATGATACTTATACAACTAATTATGATTATGAAAATATCAAGACTATTTATAAAAATGGATTAAACAAAGATATATTATTTAAAAGCACTAATATAGGTATACATAAAGACGATTACAAGTTCATGGTAGATAATATTCCTATACAAGATTTCGCGTCACAGGCGCAGCGTAGATTAGTTATTTTGGCATATAAGTTGTGTGTTTTGGATTTTATTTATAATGTTAGTGGTAATTATCCTATTTTATTGTTGGATGATGTTATGAGTGAATTAGATAATAAAAATAAAACTAGTTTATTAAATTATTTAAATGGTTTAATTCAAACAATAATTACGACAACAGATTTAAATGATATATTGATTAATACAGATATTAAACCATCAGTAGTTGAAATAGTTGATGGAAAAATAAAGAAAGAGGTAGATTAAGATGATAGAAAAAGTAGAACATTCTTATACGTCAAATGACATACAAGTTTTAGAAGGTTTAGAAGCTGTAAGAAAAAGACCTGGTATGTATATTGGTTCAACTTCTGAACGTGGATTACATCACTTAGTTTGGGAAATTGTCGATAATTCAATTGACGAAGCTCTTGCAGGATTTGCAACGGATATAACTATTAAAGTTGATAAGGATAATATCGTAACTGTTGAAGATAATGGACGTGGTATGCCTGTTGAAAAACATGAAAAAACTGGTATTTCTACTGTAGAAACTATTTTTACTGTGCTTCATGCAGGTGGTAAATTTGGTGGTGGTGCTTATAAAGTATCTGGTGGACTTCACGGAGTTGGAGCAAGTGTTGTTAATGCATTGTCTGAATTTTTAGATGTTACTGTATATAAAAATGGTGAAGTTTATAATATGCGTTTTGAAAATGGTGGAGAAGCAGTAGAACCACTTAAAAAAATTGGTGATTGTGATATAGAGAAACATGGAAGTATTGTTTCTTTTAAAGCTGACCCATTAATATTTAAAGAAACAACAGTTTATGTTCATGATATATTAAGAGATCGTTTAAGACAAATTGCTTTTTTAAACAAAGGGATTAGAATTATTTTTAATGATCAACGTGTCGAGGAAAATAAGCAAAACCTAGTATTTTGTTATGAAGGTGGTTTAATGGAGTATGTTCAATACTTAAATAAAAATAAGCAACCAATTCATGACAAGATAGTTTATTGTGAAGGAATGGAAGATGGTATTCAAATTGAAGTTGCAATGCAATATAATGATGGATATACGCCTAATATTTATTCTTTTTGTAATAATATCAATACTCATGAAGGTGGGTATCATGAAGATGGATTTAAACTTGCATTAAATAGAATAATAAATAATTATGCTAAAGAAAATAATATGCTTAAAAAAGATGATGAAGGTCTTCAAGGTGATGATGTTCGTGAAGGTCTTACTGCAATTATTTCAGTTAAGCATCCAGATCCTCAGTATGAGGGACAAACGAAGACAAAACTTGGAAATAGTGAAGTTAGAAAAATAGTTTCAAATATACTAGGCGAACAATTAGAGCGATTCTTAATGGAAAATCCTGATGAAGCTAAAACAATTATTGAAAAATCAATGGTTGCTTCAAAAGCACGTTTAGCTGCAAAAAAAGCTCGTGAACTTACAAGAAGAAAAGGTGCATTAGAAATTTCAAGTCTACCTGGTAAACTTGCGGATTGTTCTAGTAAAGATGCTAGTATTTCTGAGATATACATAGTCGAAGGAGATTCTGCCGGTGGTAGTGCAAAACAGGGTAGAGATAGTAAATTCCAGGCTATATTACCTTTACGAGGTAAAATTTTAAATGTAGAAAAAGCACGTTTACACCGTATTTTTGATAATAATGAAATTAGATCAATGATTACAGCTTTTGGTTGTGGTGTTGGAAATGAAGTAGATACAAGTAAGCTTCGTTATCATAAAATTGTTATAATGACCGATGCCGATGTCGATGGTGCACATATTCGTACACTTTTATTGACATTCTTATATCGTTATTTAAGACCGGTTGTTGAACAGGGATATATTTATATTGCTCAACCTCCTCTTTATAAGGTGCAAAAAGGGAATAGTGCAAGATATGCTTATAGTGATGCAGAATTAAATGTATGCAAAGCAGAGATGGGTGATCGTCTATCTATACAGCGTTATAAAGGTTTAGGAGAAATGAATCCTGAACAGTTATGGGAAACAACAATGGATCCAGAATTTAGAACTTTAATACAAGTTCAAATTGAAGATGCAATGGACGCCGATCTTGTATTTGAAACATTAATGGGAGACGAAGTTGAACCTCGTCGTAACTTTATTGTAGAAAATGCACATTTCGTTAAGAACTTGGACATATAGAAGGCGGTATAATATGGAAAAAATTATTAAAGAACATAATCATGGAAATATAATAACGACCAATATATCAACTGAGATGAGAACATCATTTTTAGATTATTCAATGTCTGTAATCGTAGCTCGTGCTTTACCTGACGTTAGAGATGGACTAAAACCTGTACATCGTCGTATTTTACATGCTATGAACGATTTAGGTATTGTAGCTGATAAATCACATAAAAAATCTGCTCGTATCGTAGGTGAAGTAATTGGTAAGTATCATCCTCATGGTGATACTGCAGTTTATGAAGCTATGGTTAGGATGGCACAAGAATTTAGTTACCGTTATCCTTTGGTAGATGGACATGGAAACTTTGGATCTATTGATGGAGATGGCGCAGCAGCAATGCGTTATACTGAAGCACGTATGTCTAAAATTTCCATGGAGCTTGTAAGAGATATTAATAAAGATACAGTTGATTGGATTGATAACTATGATGGTGAAGAATCTGAGCCAAGTGTAATGCCTGCAAGATTTCCGAATTTACTTGTAAATGGAACTACGGGTATTGCTGTTGGTATGGCAACAAATGTTCCACCTCATAATCTTCATGAAACAATTGATGCAACTATAGCTATTATGGAAAACCCTGATATCACTGTTTTGGAATTAATGGAAAATTATATTTACGGACCTGATTTTCCAACAGGTGGTTATATTTTAGGTAAGTCTGGTATTAAGTCAGCTTATGAAACAGGAAGAGGATCAATCATTTGCCGTGCTAAAACAACAACGTCGGAAATGAGCAATGGTAAAAAAAGAATAATAGTTACTGAAATACCTTATCAAGTTAATAAGGCAATGTTAGTTGAAAAAATTGCAATGCTTGTTAGAGATAAGTTAATTGATGGAATTACAGATCTTCGTGATGAATCAAATCGTGTAGGTATTAGAATTGTAATTGAGTTACGTAGAGATACGCAGCCAGAAGTAATTTTAAATCAGCTATATCGTATGACATCATTACAAACATCATTTGGTGTTAATACTATTGTATTAGTTAATAATGCTCCTAAGCAATTAGGTTTAAAAAGTATTTTATCTTATTATGTAGATCATCAAGTTGATGTTATAAATCGTAAGACAAGATATGAACTTAAAAAGGCACAAGAAAGAGCACATATTTTAGAAGGTTTGAAAATTGCTTTAGATAATCTTGATGAAATTATAGCTTTATTAAGAGCTACAAAAGATGCACAAACTGCTCTAATTGAATTAATGAATCGATTCTCGTTATCAGATGTACAAGCTAAAGCTATTTTAGATATGCAGTTTAGAAGACTTACAGGTTTAGAGCGTAAAAAGATTGATGATGAATATGATAATTTAGTCTTAATCATTACTGATTTAAAAGATATATTAGCTAACCATAGTAGGGTTATTGAAATAATCAAAACTGATTTAATTGAAGTAAAAGAAAAATTCATGGATAAAAGACGTTCAGAAATTATTGAAGGTGACTTAGATATTGAAGATGAAGATTTAATTCCAGTTGAAGACATTGTAGTTACAATGACAACAAATGGTTACATTAAACGAATTCCTGTTGATACTTATAAAACACAAAATCGTGGTGGAAAAGGAATTAAAGGAATGGCTGTAAATGATAATGACATAATTGATCAGTTCATAAATATGTCTACTCATGATAATTTATTAATGTTTACTAACCTTGGAAAAGTTTATAGAATTAAAGGTTATAAAGTTCCTGCTTCTTCAAGAATTGCAAAAGGAATACCTGTAGTAAATCTATTGAACTTAGATAAAAACGAAATGGTTAATTCTATTGTAACAGTAAACAAAGATCAGCAAGGTGAAGGATTTTTATTCTTTGTTACAAAAAATGGTTTAGTAAAACGTACTGCAATTGAAGAGTTTGATAGTATCAGACAAAACGGTAAGATTGCAATTACACTAAAAGATGGTGATGAACTTATCACTGTTAAGCATACATCTGGTGAAGATCAAATTATTATTGCTGGATCAAATGGTAAGGCAGTAAGATTCGAAGAGAGTGGAGTACGCTCGATGGGTAGAACTGCAAGCGGTGTTAAAGGATTTAATGTTGACGGTAGTAAGGTAGTTGGTATGACTACTGATAAAGAAGGTAAGTATATTTTAGTTGTAACGGAAAAAGGATATGGTAAGAAATCGGATTTAGATGAATATCGTATAACTAGTCGTGGAGCTAAAGGTGTTAAGACAATTAATATTACAGAGAAAAATGGTAGTCTAGTTACACTTCGTGCCGTAAATGGTGATGAAGACTGTATGATTATGACTGATGATGGAATTGTAATAAGAATTAGTTTAGAAAAAGTTTCTGTATTTGGTAGAACAACTCAGGGTGTTAAATTAATATCTACGGGGGACACAAGTACTGTTTCTACAGTCGCTATCGTTCAAAAAGAAACTATAGATGATGAAATTGAAGTTACAGAAGGTATTGATGTTGTAACTGAAAATGAAGCAATTGTGGAAGTTAAAAATGAAACTGTTGTAGAGGAAATACAAGAATAACAGTTAAACTATAAAAAGGAGCTAATTGCTCCTTTTTATTATTAATCATTGATTTTTCAAATTGTTTTATATTCACTTAGGTATAAGTGTCAAAAAAATTGATTATAATATTGATATTAAGATAATTGTGTCTTAAATGTATGAAGTCAATTGACAATAGTTCTAATAAATGATTAAATAATATATAGAAATTGATGATTAGGAAAAGTAGTATTATTAATTATATAGAGACGTAATGGGTGGTGTAAATTACGAATTAATTATATGAAGTCTACCTATGAGAGAAAGTAAAACTTTCCGGTGCAACCGTTATCTGTTTGAGTGGTTGATTGTTTCACGTGAAACAATTTGATAAAGAGGGTGGCAACGCGTTAGACGTCCCTTGCTCAATTTTTTTTATTTTATGGAGGAAGAAATATGTTAGATATTAAATTATTAAGAGAAAACCCAGAAGTCGTTAAGGAAAACATTAAAAGAAAGTTTCAAGACGAGAAACTTGAATTAGTTGATGAAGTAATACAACTTGATATTGATTTTAGAAATTCAAAGACTAAAGCAGATGAATTAAGATCACATAGAAATTCACAATCTAAATTGATTGGTGCATTTATGCAAAAAGGTCAAAAAGAAGAAGCAGAAAACACAAAAAAAGAAATTGCTAATATCGGAGAAGAAATTGCGAAATTAGAAGTCTTGGAAGAACAACTTCAAGTTAAAATTAAAAACATAATGTTAATTCTACCTAATATTATTGATGAATCTGTACCACTTGGTAAAGATGATAGCTGTAATGTTGAAATTGAGCGTTATGGAGAACCAGTAATACCTGAATTTGAAGTTCCATATCATGTAGATATAATGGAAAATTTAAATGGAATTGATTTAGATAGTGCAAGAAAAACAAGTGGTAATGGTTTTTACTATTTATTAGGGGATATTGCAAGATTACAATCTGCAATCTTATCATATGCTAGAGATTTTATGATTGATCGTGATTTTACATATTGTATTCCACCATTTATGATTAGAAGTGAAGTTGTAACTGGAGTAATGTCTTTTGCTGAAATGGAAAACATGATGTATAAAATTGAAGGTGAAGATTTATACTTAATCGGAACAAGTGAACACTCAATGATTGGTAAGTTTATTAATACTATCAATGATGTAACAACATTACCTCAAAAATATACTTCATATTCACCATGTTTCAGAAAAGAAGTAGGGGCACATGGTATTGAAGAAAGAGGAGTATATAGAATCCATCAGTTTGAAAAACAAGAAATGGTTGTAGTGTGTAAACCAGAAGATAGTATTAATTGGTACAACCAAATGTGGAATTATAGCGTTGAGTTGTTCAAAAGTTTAGACATACCTGTTAGAACATTAGAATGTTGCTCTGGAGACCTAGCAGATCTTAAAGTTAAGAGTTGTGATATCGAAGCATGGTCACCTCGTCAAAAGAAATACTTTGAGGTTTGTAGCTGTTCAAATCTTGGCGATGCTCAAGCAAGAAGACTTGGAATTAAGGTTGCTGACGGAAAAGAAAAATATTTTGCTCATACATTAAATAATACAGTTGTTGCACCTCCAAGAATGTTAATTGCATTTTTAGAAAATAACTTAAACGAAGATGGATCAGTGAATATTCCATTGGCTTTAAGACCATATATGGGATTTAAAGACAAAATCGTTAAAAAATAAATAGATAAAGATGGAATGTTGAACTATTATATAGTTCAACATTTTTTTAATATACTAATTAATGTATGAGATAATCAGGAATAATCTTTAACTATTTGAATCTTTAATATGACAATATTGCTTTGAAATATATCTATTATTAATAATGCGGCTATAGTGAAACTTTATTATCATAATCGATGATTGATTCTAATAGTAATATTAAAAATTAATAAAAAATAATATATAATTTGAATAACTTTTAAGTATAGGTAATAATATTTTTAAATAACGTTAGTATTCTAATAGTTAAGTGGTTTAATAGTTTAAATCTATATTATATCGGAAAATGTATTTTGGTTAGTGAAGTGATACTAAAATATGTACAGATTTGATCTAATAATATCTTAAATGAACTTTATATTTAAAGATGAATTAAATTGATTAATTCTTGCTTGATTTTATTTATTTAAGAATTAATGAAATTTATACGTAATATCAAATAAAGTTATAATTTAATATTGTAAACAGTTCAACATAAGTAGTGGATTGTATTACGTAATTTAGATACCAACACAAAAATACAGATTTACACCTAATGAAGTTATTTGATAAAGTAATGAATTGTACAACATCTATAATCAAATAACACAATTAATAAATAGGTGTCCTATTAGTAGTTTATTTTACTGGTAATTATTTATATTTAATTTATTTAGATGTTATTAATAAAGATATTGTAGCTTATATAGATTCGTATACCATATAACTTATAAATGTAGAAGGGAATTAATAGCGTAAAACTTCAGAATAATTATTGTAGCTTATGACATGGTTAAGACAACAATGCAATTAAACACTATTATAATAAATAATGAAATTTTATAAGGTTAAGAATTATATAACAGGTATAATCAAAGAATATAGATGTTAAATAGGCGTACTATTAGTAGTTTACTTTACTCATAATTACTTATGTATAATCTAGTTTGGTGTTATTATAAAGTTATTGAAGTTCTAATAGATTCGTATACGATTACTTAATTATGAATCATAATAAAAATAGTTAAAAAATCCTTTAACATTATAAAATATAAAGTAACATAGCGTAAATATTAATATACATTAATAACTTATTATGTTTCACGTGAAACATAATAAAAAAATTCATCAATATAGTTATAACTATTGAAATATATAAATAGATAAGTTATAATAACATCGGTACAACAAATATATTTGAATCTGGTCAGGACTGGAAAGTAGCAGCCATAAGAATCAATGTTTGTGTGTACCTTTTTTATATGGTGAGGTAGAATATGCATAATTACTTTATGAATGAAGCATTGAAAGAAGCAAAAAAAGCCATACTTATAGATGAGGTACCGATAGGGTGTGTAATTGTTTTAGATAATAAAATAATAGCTAGAGCCCATAATTTAAAAGAAACTAAACAAAATCCAGTTAATCACGCTGAAATAATATGTATTCAAAAGGCAAGTAAAAAAATAAAAAGTTGGAGATTAGAAAAGTGTAGCATCTATGTAACAATTGAACCGTGTATAATGTGTTCAGGTGCCATAATACAGTCAAGAATCGAAAATGTTATCTTTGGATCTTTCGACTATAAAGGTGGAGGATGTGGTGGTAATATTGATATTTCTAAAGTTGAAAAACTAAATCACTATCCAACAATAATTAGTGGTGTAATGAATAAAGAATGTTCTGAAATAGTAAGTAATTATTTTAAACATAAAAGAGAATTAAAAAAAATTAATAAATTATAATGGCTCTTATGTATTATAAATAACATTAATTTGATATAATTATTCATATAAGGAGTGTGGCAAATAATGAG
Organism: uncultured Holdemania sp.; assembly: GCA_947037125.1. GTDB lineage: Bacteria > Bacillota_I > Bacilli_A > Erysipelotrichales > Erysipelotrichaceae > RGIG1896. Next base: position 2,621 of record CAMQTJ010000002.1, on the reverse strand, counting down.
TTATAAAGCATTATATAGAGCATATAGACCGAATTCATTTGATGAAGTCGCTGGGCAAAAACATATTGTAACAACACTACAAAACGCTGTATTGAAAAATAAGATAGCACATGCATATTTATTTTGTGGTCCAAGAGGAACAGGGAAAACATCAATAGCAAAGTTATTGGCTAAGGCTGTAAATTGCAATGATAAATCAAAAATACCTTGTTGTAGTTGTGAAAACTGTTTACTTATACAAAAGGGTAATCATCCAGATATAATTGAAATTGATGCTGCAAGTAATAATGGAGTAGATGAGATACGAGATTTGATTGAAAAAGTTAAATACGCACCTATTCAAGCAAAGTATAAAGTTTATATTATAGATGAGGTACATATGTTATCATCAGGAGCATTTAATGCACTGCTTAAGACATTAGAAGAACCTCCAGCACATGTTATCTTCATTTTAGCAACAACAGAACCACATAAGGTAATTCCAACTATTATTTCAAGATGCCAACGATATGATTTTACTAAAATTGACGAAGTATCTATCGTCGAAAAGATGATAGAAATATTGAATATTGAAAAAATAGAGTTTGAAAAGAAAGCATTAGAATTAATAGCAGTTCTTGCCGATGGTGGATTAAGGGATGCCTTGAGTATATTGGATCAATGTATTGCTTACAACCAAGATTTGATAAGTGTTGATTGTGTAAGCCAAATTTATGGTATTACATCTACAAAAGAAAAAATCGAACTAATTAACTATATATTCAATAAGGATGTAAAAAAAATCATTGTGAATTTAAAGCAATTAAGTGAAAGTGGTATTGATATAAAGCGTTTAACAGCTGATCTAATCGAAATTATAAAAGAAACACTTATTTATAGTTATTCTAAAGATGAAGGATTACTTAATAAAGTTAATGCAGGTGAAGCTAAAGCATTACTAAAACTCGCAAGTAAAAAAGACTTAATTGTTATTGTGGATATCCTAATGGAAACATTAGAAAAATATCGTAATGCATCAAATGTACTATCATATTTCGAAGTAGCTTTATTGAAAATTATGACTAATGTAGATAAAGATGAAGAACATATCAAAACACAAGTTAATGATAATAATATAACTGTTATTAAAAATGTAATAGAACAGCCAAATAACATGCATAATATTATCGAATCAACAAATAAAAATAACGAACAAATAAATCATAGTAATAATAATCTAGAAATAAAACCTAAGAATGAAAAAGAAGAAGTATTAATTGAAGAAGTGAATATTACAGTTGAGAAGAAAGAATTAGAAGAAAATAGCGATAATGATATAAAAATACCAACTAGTAAAGAAGATAATAGTAGTGAAAATATTGTTTTAGAAAAAATAGTTGAAGTAGTAAGTATAAATAATATCACAGAGGAAATAATTTACTTAACAAATGAAGAGATACTAAGCTTACTTGTTCAAGGTAATAAAAACATTAGAATGTCTGATGCTATAATAATTAATGACTATATTGATATTAATAATCAATTTAGAAAACAAATCAATCATTTAAATAATTCTTCAGTAGTTGCAAGTGGAGAAAAATTTATACTTATCAGTGCAAATTATTTAGCTTTAGCAAATGAAATGCTATCAATAAAAAATGAACTTGAGAGTTATTTATGGCATGAATTAGGTATAGTAAAAAAATTATTTATCATTGATGAAGATTCAAAAAATAAAGCAATTAATGAGTTTAAAATTAGATGTAAAGAAAACAATTTACCAAAGCCAATGGAGTTAGATAGTGTTATAATAGTTAAGGAAGCACAAGAAGATATAGTTGAAGTTAAGTCAACTATTGAGCAAATTAAAGATATATTAGGAAACGATGTAAAAATCATCTAAGGAGAGAAAAAATGAATATTCAAGCACTTTTAAAACAAGCACAACAGATGCAATCAAACATTACAAAAATTGAAAAAGAATTAGAGTTAAATAACTATTCAGCAACAGCTGGTGGTGACTTAGTTAAAGTAGTTGTTAATGGAGCGGTTAAAGTTAGTGAAATTCAAATCAATGAAGAATTATTAAGTAAAGACAATAAAGAAGAATTACAAGATTTAATCATGATTGCAACAAATGCTGCACTTTTAGCTGCTAAAGAAGATCGTGATTTAAAAATGAATAAAGTAACTCAAGGTGTAAAAGTTCCAGGTATGATGTAATGTACCCAAAGGCTTTAGAAGACTTAATAAGTTGTTTTAAAGTGCTACCAAGCGTTGGGACAAAAACTGCCGAAAGATATGCATTCACTATATTAGATTTAAGCGAAGAACAAGTACAAGAATTTGTTCAATCGCTTATAAATACGAAAAATAATATCATCAAATGTAAAAGGTGTCATAACATATCTGAAAATGAGTTGTGTGATATTTGTATGGATGAACAAAGAAATCAAAAAATGGTATGTGTTGTTCAATCTGCAAAAGATGTAATTGCTATGGAAAAAACTAAAGAGTATGAAGGTGTATATCATGTGCTTGATGGATTAATTTCTCCATCTAAAGGAATAATGCCTGATGATATAAATATTCAAAGCTTGGTAGATAAAACAGAATCAATTGATGAAATAATTATTGCAACA
>CAMQTJ010000001.1 GCA_947037125.1 uncultured Holdemania sp. | reverse complement strand
AGTGACTGGAGTTCAGACGTGTGCTCTTCCGATCTTTTCATTATTCAAAAAGATGAAAAGCAAAAAATATGTAATTTATTAATGATTCAAGAACTAGAACACCAATCAATTATAATGAATAAAACAAAAGAAAATTATAATGAATTACATGTCTTAAAACATGATTTAAATCATGAATTAGATATTGTATCGGCTCTTTTAGAAAAAAATGATGTGAAACATGCGTTATTATTATTATCTGATTATCGTGATAAAGTATGGAATGTAACTAACTTTGTTCATACAGGGAATAATATTATAGATTATTTAATATATATAAAAATTAGTTTAGCAAAAGAAAAAAATATTGAAGTTAAATCCCAAATAGAATTATTTGATGTGAAAATTGATCAAAACGATTTATGTTTGATTTTAGCTAATATATTTGATAATGCAATTGAGAATACCAAAGGAGATAATTTTTTAGAGTTTGAATTTAAATTAACTAATGAATTCATAAAAATAAGTCTTGTTAATTCAATTGAAAATAAAGGATTGAACAATACATGCAATTTTATCACTTGTAAAAATGATAAAATAAATCATGGTTATGGAATCAAAAGTGTTAGAAGTCTTGTAAATAAACATAAGGGTATAATAGAAATTAGAGAAAAAGATGATCTATTTAGTGTGGATATATTAATACCAAATAGCATATAAATTAAGTGAAAAAATTGATGCAAGATATTAGTGTTTTATAAACTAATGTCTTGCATTATTAATTAATCATTAAACTAATGACATATTGCTTACCAACTTACTCAAAATAATACCAATGATACCAAAACTATTTTAAAAATATATATTTAAGTTATAATATAACAAACAAAAAAAGAATAAAAATAAGATGCATGAATAGTGAGGATATGTATGAAAAAATTTGTTATATTATGTTTAGTAATTATTATATTAGGTGGTTGTAGTAAGTTAAGTGCTAATAATACTGTATTGTTAAGTAAAAAAGAATATGAAAAAGATCATGTTTTAAAGACGTCATTTAATCAAGACAGTGCATGTTGGTATTCAACAATAAGTCTTGATTATAGTAAAATTGATATTAATAAGAGTACTTCAACAGAAAATACAAATACAAAGAAAATAAATAATATTATATTCGATGGTGTAAACATTTGTGAGGAACCAATTGATGAAACTTATGCTTATAAAAAATATTCAGTTGGTCATGAATATTCTAAAGATATAGAAACGATTAATAAATTTTTAAACGATAATAAATTTAATAGAAAAATAAATATTGATGATTTAAATGGATTGAAAGTTGATTTTATGGCAAAATATCAAATCGTTAAAGTTTATAATTTAGCGTTTAATCAACAAATTAAAGGATTAGGAGATTTTTATCAAAAAGAATTAATCAAATTCAGTAACTATGAAAAACATGATGTGAAAATTGAAATATCAACACTAATTAGTCATGGTAATATTGAAGCAGTAAATTTAAAGTTTTCAACAACTAATGGTACATCGTTTAACTTATTAGATGGTGAATTAGAAGCTATTAACATAAGTGTAAATAATGAATTGAATTTGACACAAAATAGCCATGTGGAAAGTATACCTTACTCAGATAATCTAATAAATTTATCAATAGTTAATGAAGCATTGAATCAAGCTTTAGTAAAATACAATCAATAATAATTAAGACACTGTAGAAATGGTGTTTTTTTTATATCATAAATGTCATCATTGATACAATAATTATTTCTTGTAGTTATATGATGTATAAGTTTGACGATACTTTGTATTTTCACTTATATGAATTTTTGTAATGTTTTTAAGATTATTTAAATTCAATTAATAATAAATGTATTTATAGTTAAAAAAATATGATGTTAATGTTATAATCAAATGTGATACAGTTAAGTTTAGTAATAAATATTAAAATATAGGGGTGGTTTTATGATACAACAAAAAGTACTAGTTATTGATGATATGGAAAATACAGCTGAAATTGTTACACAGCACATTAAAGATTATAAAACGGATTATATCAAATTCAATGTAAGGTACATAGTTGATAGTACATCTGATGTTTTAATAAAAGAAATGTTCGATATTTATTTTATTGATATTGATATGCCAAAAAGAAATGGATTCGATACAGTAAAAGCTATTAAAGAAGTAAATCAATATGCAGTAATCATATTTGTTACTAACCATGATGAATTAGTATATAAATCATTTGAGCAAAGTCCTTTTTATTTTATTAGAAAAGAGCATTTTGCAACAGAATTTGATTCTGCTATGACATGTTTAGTTGATTATATTAGTGAATCGCATAAATTTTTGGAATTTAAAATTAGAGGTAATGTTCATATTGTTATGTATGATGATATTATTTATCTTGAAAACTTAAGGAATGACTATAAAATTGTTACGGAAAATGAAACGTATATAACAAGGGGTAGTTTTAGAGAATTAGGTCAAATTAAAAGGGATGAAAGATTTGCTAGGAGTCATGTATCTTTTTTAGTTAATTTTAGATATGTAAAGTATAAAAATGCTAATGAATTATACTATAAAGATAACATCATACCTATATCAAGAATGTATAAAAAAGCGTGTAGGGATAACTATTTTAATAGTTTAAGGGGATTAAGGAAATGAGTTTTTTTGATGTTTTGAATAATTTCATAGAATCGTTAACACATGTATGGTGTATAACTAATTGTTTGGTTAAAAATGATAAATATAATAATACTAATTTTGCAGGCTTTACAATCTTAATTTTCTTTTTGCTATTATATTTAAATTTAACAGATAACTTTAATATTTACATAACAATCTCACTTTTTTTCATATGTGTTATTTATTCTGTTAGGTACTTTAAGAATAATATAATTGAAAAAATATCTATAGGTTTAACTCCTTTATTATTGTCTTTGATTGCAACAATGATATCAATCAACATACCATATGTTTTGCTGGGTCTGAAATTTGTTGAAATTGATAAGGATAATTACCAATATGTTTTTATAATTGCAATTACACGTATTATTCACTTATTTGTGAGCTACATAATAGTTAAAAATAGAAAAAGCTCGACAGCCACATCTATTGATAAAAAGTGGTTTTGGATAGTAATAGCACTTTTTGCCACAATAGTCTCAACAATTATTTCTTACGAATTTTTTATAAAATATGACATGGACATGATTTTTATAGTGTTGATAATAATAAATATTACAATATTTATTTGTGGTTTCGTTGGTGTTATTACTATAAAAAATGACGAGAAAATACAAATTGAAAATTTAATTGAACTCAATGAGTTAAAATGTCAAACGTCAATAATTAATCAATCTAAAATTAATTATGTTGAAATAAAGACTCTAAAACATGATCTAAAACATCAGCTATCAATTATTAGAGGTTTTTTGGAGAATGAAGATTTAAGTGGAGCTATTTTAAATTTAGATTTGTATTCAAGTGAAATTAAGAATTTAGAAAATACATTTTATACAGGAAATTACGTTATAGATTACGTAATTGCATTAAAAATAAAAAACGCAAGAAATAATGGAATTTCTGTCAAATGTGAAGTAGCAACATTTGACATTAAATATGATTTAAGTAATTTAGGGATTATCTTAGGTAATATTTTAGACAACGCTATTGAAAATTGCAATCATTCTAAAAAAATTGAATTTATCCTTAAAGAAGTAGAAGGATTGATAATGATTAGATTAACAAATACAATAGATAATGAAAAAAATATAAGTAATATTAATTTTAAAACAACTAAAAAAAATAAAAAAATGCATGGTTTAGGTTTAAATAGTGTTAAGAGGAAAGTGGTCAGAGCTGATGGTGATATTTATATATCAAAAGATAATGGGGTCTTCATATTGGAGATAATAATACCTAATGATAGAGATAAGGTGAATGATTAGTTTGATTAATTTAAAATATATGTCATTTTACTCAATAATGCGTCAAAAATACCAAAAATATTTGTTTTTTTAAGTTTATATAGTAAAATCAAATTAGATAATCAATTTTCATTTTGATCAATCTAAATTTATAAATTATATAAATAGAAAGGAGAACTAGAAATGAACAAAATACTTGAAGTAGTTGCTACATTATTGGAAGACACAGCAATTATTGGAGCTGGTACAGCTTCGTCGTGGCTTACTTACCAACCTGAAGAACCTGCAGAATTAAGACAAGAAAAGTAATCTTTGATTACATAAAGGTTTAAAAAGCATATGCATTTGCAATATGCTTTTTAAATTAATAAACATACAATTTTATAATTAGTAATAATTATTCTTCTAAAGGAGACTTTAATATGCTAGAACAAGATATATTGATTGTAGATGACAATGAAAATTATTCAATGGAAATAAAAAAAATAATCGAAATGAATTATGATGATATTCAATTTAATATAGAATATGTCAATGATAGTTCAAGTGAACTTATTAAAGATAAATTATTTGATATTTATTTTTTAGATATAGACATGCCAAAGGTTAATGGATTTGAATGTGCTAAAAAAATAAAAAAAATCAATGAAAAAGCAATTATTATATTTGTTTCTAGTCATGACGATTTAGTTTATAAATCATTTGAATTTAATCCTTTTTATTTTGTTCGAAAAGAGCATATGGAGCGGGAGTTAGAATTAGCGGTTGAATATTTAGTAACTAAAATAAAAGATAATAATAAATTTATAAAAGTCAGAAAAGACAATGTAATATATCCAATTAAGTATAAAGATATAGTTTATATTGAAAATTTACGTAATCATTACAAACTGACTACCACTGATCAAATCTATATTGTTCGAGGTTCATTTAAAACTTTGGCCAAACTTATGGATGATGAGAGATTTTCAAAGTGTCATTCTGCTTTTATAATTAATTTTTTTTACTTTAAGTATAATGAGGAAACAGATTTTTTCTATAATGATGCCCATATACCAATATCAAGAAGATATAAAAAAGAATGCAAGAGGCGGTATTATGACTATTTAAAAAATTATAAATTTTAAATAATATAATCAAAACATATTAAAACATAAAGTACAATATTTGAATAAAATCATTTATTGTACTTTTTTTGTATGAATGTTAATATGAATATCAAAGACCTAGGTCACAATTTAAAATGTAAAATTATTTAAAAGTGATAGTATTTTTTTTATTTTGCTTAATTAAGTAGATTTCTACATTAATGTGGAAATTGGTTTGTCTATATTAATAAATCAAAAAAGGTATAATAAAAGTATAAAAGCGCTTTTAGAATGGAGTTGGTAGTATTTCACAATTTAAATCACGTCAAATTGAATTGATAAGTTTACTAATTCAAGAGGGAAATTATCAAAGCGGTAGTCATTTTGCCACTTTATTAAATGTCTCGACTAAAACTATCTATTCAGACATATTGGTATTAAATAATTTGATGATAAGCTTCGGTATTAGTATCCTTAAATCGCCAAGAAAAGGTATTTATTTAAGTGGTGATACGTTGAAAAAAAACAGTTTTTTTCAACAATTACTATATACAAATAACAATAGACCTACACAATATCTACAGGAAGAAAGAAACCTATTTATTTTATCAGAATTATTGAAAAATAATAGTTTAAGCTATGACGATATAATTAATACGATGTATATAAGTGTTCATACGCTAAAAAATGATCTTGTTATAATTCAAAGTTTATTACAAAAATTTGATTGTAATTTATCAAATAAAAAGGAACATATTTATATTGATGGTAATGAATTAGATATTCAAAGATGTTTCAAAAATGCATTACTTAATCATGTCGAAGAAAATAAGAATAATTTTAAAACTATTATGTCTGAAGTATTCACGGTTGATTTATATGATAAAATCATTAAGTTTGTGGAAGAAATAATGATGATTTCAAATAAAAATATTTCTGATTATTATTTTAAATCATTAAGTCTTAGTTTACTAATATTTTTCAAAAGAAAATTAATGGGTAAAAAAACAAGTCTTAAAGAAAAAATATTTGAAGATTTAAAATGTTATGGTAATTATTTAGAAATTCTCGACAAACTTAATATTCTAGTTGAAAGTTGCGACATGACACTTGATGAAAATGAATTGAAATATATCAATCAATTAATATATACACATGGTTGTAATATATTAGATTATAGCAAAGAAAATAATACTAGTTATAGCGATGACGTTGATTTAATTGTCAGTAATATTTCAAATATATTAAATGTAAATTTATCTCAAGATGATAGTCTGATTAATAAGTTAAAAAATCATTATTCACCAATGTTGAATAGGTTGAGCAACAAAATTAGAGTTAGAAACCCGTTGCTTGTTGATATTAAAAAACAGTATATGGTTATGTTTACTCTTACATGGTATGTCTTAGCTTTTATTGAAAAAAAATATAGTGTAATACTTACGGATGATGAAGTATCATTTATGACAATTCATTTCCAAGTAGCTTTAGATAAAGTATATATACAAAAAAACATATTGATTGTATGTCCTTTAGGTTTAGCTACTTCAGAATTGATCTTTAATAGAGTATCGGCAGTATTATCAGGTAAAGACAATATCATAACATGTAATGAGCAACAAATTTATACTAGCGACTTATCTAATATTGATTTTATTATTTCATCGATACCTTTACCAGGAATTAATAAAAAAGTAATTAATGTTAGCAACTTATTAACAGAAAATGATGTTCAAAAAATAATGAAATATTATACATCGCTTAATGGACAAATAAATACATTTAAGAAATCACATAAACTAGATAATTTTAAATTTATGAGTAACTTTTCAAAAGAATATGTAATGCTTAATAAAGAATATTCTAATAAAGAGAAGCTTCTTGATGACATTATAGATATTTACTATCAAAATAATATCGTGAAAACAGGATTTAGAGATTCAATAAAGGATAGAGAATTAAAAGGTTATACATCACTTATGAATATGGTAGCAATTCCACATGCGCATCCAGAAACGGTTATTGAATCAAAAATAACAATATTGACACTAAAAAAGCCAATAAAATGGGATGCTAATTATGTGCGATTAATAATGCTATTTGCGATTTCATCTGAAGATTTAAATAGAGTAAGGCCGATACTTAGTAGTATATTTAATTTGCTTGATAATAAGGAAGTTGTAGATAAAATACTAAGCTTCAAAAAAGAGATAAATCTACTAGATTATCTAGAACAGACAGTAATGGAGGATAAAAATGTTTTTTAATCAAAATGTAGCATACTTTAATGAGGATTTAAAAAGTCAAAAAGAATTATTCGAATTTTTAGGTGGTAAATTATATGAAAAAAATTTAGTTAAAGAGAATTATACGATAGGTATAATTGAAAGAGAAGCTGTCTTTCCTACTGGTCTTTTAGTAAATGGAATAGGACTTGCGATTCCTCATACAGATTTAGAAAGAGTTAATGAATCACAAGTTGGGTTTGTATCTTTAATGGAAACAATACAATTTAAAGAAATGGGAAATGATGAGAATATTGTTAACGTCAAAATAGTATTTATGTTAGCTTTAAAACAAGCTCATGAGCAACTTGAAATGTTGCAAAAATTAGTTGATTTATTTCAAAATGAAGAAATGATCAATAAATTAATTGAATGTACCAATATTAATGATTATCAAAAAATAATAGAATTAAATAACTTACAATAAGGAGATAGCTATATGGATATATTACAAAGTTTTGTTGATTTAGGGCCAACAGTTGTATTGCCGATTATAATATTTGTATTTGGAATGGCACTAGGGTGCAAACCTGGTGAATCGTTTGTTTCAGGTTTAAAAGTTGGTATTGGATTTATAGGTTTAAATTTAATTATTGGGCTATTATCAGGGAGTTTAGGCCCTGCAGCACAAGCAATGGTTACACGTATTGGTTTAGATTTAACGACAGTAGACGTAGGTTGGCCAGCTGCTGCGGCAATTGCGTATGGAACTGTTTTAGGTTCTATGGCAATACCTATTGGTATTGCAATGAATGTTATTTTACTAATCTTAGGAATAACTAAAACGTTGAATGTTGATATTTGGAACTACTGGCATGCAGCACTTGTATCTTCATTAGTTTATGCTATAACAGGTAATTTTGCATTAGCTTTATATTCAACTGTAGTTTATATGTTAATGCTTTATTTATTAAGCGATTTAATTGGACCAATTATTAAAAAATTCTACGGATTTCCAAATGTAACATTTCCACATGGAACAGCTGCACCAGGATTCTTGTTTGCTTTACCTTTAAATTGGATCTTTGATAGAATACCTGGTTTCAACAAGCTTGAAGCTGATGCTGAATCAATTCAAGAAAAATTCGGAGTTTTTGGTGATACAACAGTAATGGGATTAGTTATTGGGCTTGGTATTGGGTTTTTAGCTGGTTATGATTTGTCTGCTACACTACAATTAGGGGTACAAACATCTGCAATTATGGTGTTAATGCCAAGAATGGTTTCTGTATTAATGGAAGGTTTAACACCAATATCTGAATCAGCTAATGATTTAGTTAAGAAAAAATTTCCTAATAGAGATGTATATATTGGAATGGATGCTGCAATTTCAGTAGGTCATCCAGCAGTACTTTCTTCATCATTGTTACTTGTACCTATAACTATTTTTCTAGCAGTTATCTTACCTGGTAATAAAACACTACCATTTGGTGATTTAGCGGCTATACCATTTATTATTTGTTTGATGGCTGCAGTTTTTAGAGGTAACATCGTAAGAACAGTAATAGGTTCATCTATTTATATGGTTACTATTCTATACATTTCAACATGGACTGCTCCACTTGTTACAGCAGCAGCTAAGGCTGCAGAATTTGATTTGTTAGGTAACTCTAGTATTACTGCTTTATCTGAGGGTGGATTATTTACTACATTTGCATTTATTTTAGCTTCACAATATATGCCTTGGGTTTTAATATCATTAATCGGAATTGTATGTCTAATTGGTCTTATTTATATAAATAAACCGTTTAAAAAAGGAGAAAACAAATGATAAAATTATTAATAATGTGTGGTACAGGTGTTGCAACTTCTACTATTGTTACAGGAAAAGTTAAATTATGGTTAAAAGAAAAAGGGTTAGACAAAGAAGTTACACTTTATCAATCTAAAATTGCTGATGAAATTCGTCGAGTTGATAATTATGACGTAATTATTAGCACAACAATTGTTCCTAATAGTATAAAAGATAAAGTTATAATGGGAATTCCTTTATTAACAGGAATGGGTGTGGATGATATGTTTTTAGAAGTAGAAAAAAGAATTTTGGAGAGCAAAAATGCTAGTAAATTCTAAAAAAATGCTTCAAGATGCCTCTAATAAAGGGTATGCTTTGCCATCGCCTGATTTCTTTGACACTGATTCTGTAAAAAGCTACATTAAAACGGCGGAAAAACTGAATCAGCCACTAATATTAGCATTCGCACAAGCTCATGATGATCAACTACCATTAGAACTTGCCGCTTTGATTGGAAAATATTATGCATCAATAGCTACAGTAGATGTTTGTCTTCATTTGGATCATGGTCAAGATGTAAATTATATAAAAAAAGCAATAGATTTAGGATTTACGTCGGTTATGATTGATGCTTCAAAGGAAAGTTTTGAAAAAAATGTGGAAATAACTAGAGAAATAGTTGATTATGCTCATAAATTTAATGTTACAGTTGAAGCAGAAATAGGGCATGTCGGTTCTGGTGTTAATTACGAAAAGCACGAAAATACAGATTCAATCTATACTGACGTTGCAGAAGCTACCAAATTTGTGGAATTAACTAACGTTGATTCATTAGCTATATCAATAGGAACTGCTCACGGGGTTTACAAAGGTATTCCTGAAATAAACTTTAACCAATTAATAGCTATAAAAAATAGTGTTAGTGTTCCACTAGTATTACATGGTGGATCATCATCAGGTTTTGATAATTTGCAAAAATGTGCCGAAAATGGTATAAGCAAAATAAACATATTTACTGATTTTCTAATTGGAGCAATGAAAAATATTGATGAAAGCGAAATTTCTGATTTTTTACAACTGAAAAATTGTGCTCAAATAGGTATGTCTCAAGTACTAGAGAATTACTATAATATATTTAATTTACAAAATAAATAAAGGGGGATAAAAATGTTAGCGAAATTAAGAAGACCATTTTTTGTTGTAAATCCAAAAGCTTATTTACATGGAAAAGAAAGTTATATTTTAGCTGTAGAAGCAGATAGACTAGCTAAATTATATGACATAGATATTTTATTTACTGCACAACTAATTGACATGGATCACCTTAGTAAAATTACATCTAAAATTATATTAACAAGTCAACATATGGATGGAATACAAAAAGGAAAAGGAATGGGGCATGTTTTACCAGAAGCACTTGTTGATCATAATGTAAAAGCAACTTTTTTAAATCATGCTGAATTTCCAATGTCACAAGAGGAAGTTAAAATGGCAGTGTCAAGAGCTAAAGAACTAGGAATAATTACACTACTTTGTGCCGATACTGTTGAAGATGCTAAAAAGTATGCTCAATATAATCCTACAGTAATGTTATGTGAGCCAACTGAATTAATTGGTACTGGAATTGTAAGTTCATTAGAGTATAAGCAACAAACCAATGCAACAATAAAAGAAATTTCTAATGATATAATGGTTTTACAAGCTGCTGGTATAAGTAATGCAGAAGATGTTTATAATGCAATAATGACAGGTGCAGATGGAACAGGTGCCACAAGCGGTATAGTCTGCTCTAAAAATCCTACAGAAACACTTAAAGCTATGATAGAAATTTTAGCTAAAGCAAAGAAAGACATGGTTAAATAAATGAAAACAATATATAGTAAATTGGTTCTTACTTCAAATGGTGATAGAGTAACTTATCACAATATCACAAAAAGTGTGAAAAAGTTAGTGGAAGATAGTGGTATTAAAAATGGAATATGTGTTGTTCAATCATCACATACAACATGTTCTGTAATATTCGAAGAATTTATGCATGATGTAGATTATAATGGGGATGAATTCTTACAAGTTGACTTGAATAGAATTATGGAAAAAATTGTGCCAAGAAACTTATCGGAAGATCAATATCGTCATCCAGGACCAATTCATACGCAATTCGCAATGGATTTAGATGATCCTAATTATCCAAAAGATAAAGGAACTTTATTGAATACTGATGCACATATAAGAGCATCAATGTTTGGGGCTAGTGAATCATTTGTAATTAATAATTCAGTAATTCAAACAGGAACTGTTGGTTATATCTACTTTGTGGATTGGGATCAAAATAGAGTAAGAAACAGAACTTGTCATATTATGATTATGGGCGAATAATAAAAGAATTTTAAAAAATACAATTATTTTAAAGGTAATACGTAAATGTATAATCTTTAAGTTATAATTGTGTTTTTTTATTTTATTTAAAATTATTGTTCTAAAATATGTCTAATGCAAATAAGATGAAATGTAGAACTTTGTACCTAACATTAACTTGCTAGTTTATTAACTTATAGTTGATTGTAATTAATTAAAAAATAAAAAAATATTATGAAACCCCTTGCAATGTTAAAAATATGTGGTATACTTTAGTTATCAAGTGGTATATACCACGATGAAAGGTGGAAAAATGAATATATTATTGATTTGTACAGCTGGAATGTCTACAAGCATGCTTGTAAAAAAAATGGAAGTTGCAGCAACAGCAAGGGGTATTGAAGCTAACATTTGGGCAGTTGGTGATGCATTAGCAAGTGAGAATGTTGGTAAGGCAGATGTTGTTTTGCTTGGCCCACAGGTTCGTTATTTACTACAAAAAACAAAAGATTTAGTAAAAAATGAAAAACCAGTAGCTTGTATTGATATGCGTGATTATGGTGCGATGAACGGCGATAAAGTTTTGACTACCGCAATGGAATTATTAGGGAAGTAGAAAAGAGGGAAAAAATATGAATGGATTTTCAAATTGGATGGAACTTAAATTTGTTCCTGTAGCAGCAAAAATTGGGTCAGAGAAACACTTAGTAGCAATACGTGATGCTTTCATCGCTGTAATGCCTATCACAATGGCGGGATCAATCGCTACGTTATTAAATGTATTTTGTAGAGATTTATGGGCTCCTGGTATGCTTAACAACGCAGCAGTGCCTGAGGCAATGAATTGGTTAATTTCAATTAATGGTAATGTATGGTGGGGAACTAATGCAATGTTTGCTCTTGTATTTGTATTCGCTATTGGTTATCACTTATCTAAAGCATATGATGTAAATCCTATGGCTGGTGGATTAATTGCATTTTCTTCATTATTAGCTGCAACACCTCAAGGTGTTGAAGGTACTTGGGGAAATATTCCTTGGCAATATACAAGTGCTGCTGGTCTATTTACTGCATTAATCGTTGGTATGATCGCAACATTAATTTATGTTTTATTAACAAAGAAAAATATCACTATTAAAATGCCAGATTCAGTACCACCTGCAGTATCAAAAGCATTTGCTGCAATTATTCCTGGAACTGTTGCAATTTATGTATTTGGTCTTATTGCTTATTTAGTATCTACTAATGCTGCCGTTTTAGGAGCATCTTCATTAGGTGATTTAATTTCTTTATATATTCAAACACCTTTCTTAGCAATATCTCAAGGATTACCACTAGTAATTATTTCTTCATTATTTGTTGGTATCTTCTGGTTCTTTGGTTTACACGGAACAAACGTACTTGCACCAGTTTTAGACGGTGTTTATAAAGTAGCTTTATTAGAAAATCAATCAGCATTCCAATCAGGTGTTGCTGTAGCTGACTTAGAATATATCTGGACTCGTGGTTCATTCGATGCTTATGCATGGATGGGTGGAGCAGGTTGTACTTTGGCACTTGTTATCGCATTATTACTATTAAGTAAAAGAGAAGACGAAAAAGCAGTTGCTATGATGGCAGCTCCAATGGGAATCTTCAACATTAACGAACCAGTTATGTTTGGTATCCCTATCGTATTAAGTCCTGTTTACTTTATACCATTTGTATTTATTTCACCAATTCTTGTAACAATTGGTTATGCAGCAACATTCTTTGGTTTAGTACCTCCAGTATTCTTAGAAATACCTTGGATCATGCCTCCAGTAATCTATGCTTTCTTAGCAACAGGTGGTAGTATCGCTGCAGCAGCTGTTTCATTATTTAACTTAGTTCTTGCTATATTCTTATGGGCAATATTCGTTAAACTTGCAAATAAAACTGCATAATATTATAAAATATGGTAAAATAATAAGCAAAGCTAGTCTTTGCTTATTATTGTTTAATAAAGACTTAATCACATAAAAAAGGAGATTATTATGGAAGGTTTAGAATTAGTATGTTTTGGAATTATATCAAATGTTGGAGCAGCAAGATCAATGTATATTAATGCTATTACTTTAGCTAAAGAAGGTAAATTTGAAGAAGCTCGCGCTGAGATTGAAGCTGGTAACGTTTATTTTATCGAAGGTCACAAAGAGCATATGCAATTGATTCAAAAAGAATGTGCAGGAGAAAGTGTAACAGTTACAATACTTTTAATGCATGCTGAAGACCAATTAATTAGTGCTGAGAGCTTTAAAATATTGTCATCAGAGATGATTGACTTGTACGAAAGGATTTCTTAATTAATGATAGTTATTGATTGTGCAATAAATAAAGATTTTGTCATCGATGTATTGAATAATTATGACGGCGAAGTTAAGTATAACCATGTTGGTACTAAAGGAATTAAGATGTCATTTGAGTGCAGTGAAGATTGTGCACAAAGTGCTGTCTTAGCAAAGTCTATAATAAAGAATACAGAGATCGGAAGTGTCCTTTACTTTTCGTGTAAACATGTAGATGGATAATAAAAAAAATAGAAGCTCTTGGGCTGTGGGTTTATTATCTTTAGGTTTTTTTATGATAATGATATCTCCAAATGAGGGATGGATGCCATTGATGGTAACATCAGGAGTTTGTATGATACTAATATCAGTATATTTATTAAAAAAGAAATAAGAGGGAATTAATATGTTAGTAGAATTAACTTTGTCAGTAAAGTGTAAAGATTTTTATCAGTTTTTATTAGATTCTTTAGTGAGTGAAATAGTTACTTATAATCCTTCATTTACAAAAGATAATTTATGCGCAGGTTTTTCTTATTCAAAAAATTTAAAGGGAAAAATCGGACAAAAAAGCGAAACTGTTGTCAAAATTGAAAGACTAATTGCTAATAGTGTTTATGAATCTAGTGTGACTAGTGATAAAGGCGTTTTTAAAATTTCTTACAAATTAGAAGATAAAGGCGATGAAACTAATGTAATATATGAAGAAAGCTATAAAGGTAATGGAAGTCTTAACCAATTAAATTACAAATTAGTATCAAATTTTTATAAGAAAAAAAGTCGTAAAAAAATAATAGCTAATTTAAGAGGGGCAGAAAATTACTTGAGTAGTAAAGAGGAAAATAAATGTCTAGATTAGGAATATCAATATATCCAGAAAATGCAACTGTACAACAAAATAAAGATTATATTAAGCTTGCAGCAGATAATGGATTTAAAAGAATATTTACGTGTTTATTAAGTGCTAAGGGTTCGATTGATGAAGTGAAAAAAGAATATCGTGAATTATGTGTATATGCAAAGTCATTTGGAATGGAAGTTATTATCGATGTTGCACCTTCTGTTTTTGAAAAATTTGGTATAAAATACGATGATTTAAGTTTTTTTAATGATATTTGTGCCGATGGAATACGATTAGATGAAGGGTTTAATGGTCAAATGGAGTCAGTTATGACTTATAATCCGTATAATTTGAAAATTGAATTTAATGCATCGCAATTAACAGGTTACATTGATAATATTATGAGTTATCAGCCAAATAAAAGTAATATGATAACATGTCATAATTTCTATCCGCAAAAATATACAGGAATAGGGTTAGATTTATTTAATAAATGTAATGAAACTATCAAAAATAAAAATCTTAATGTAGCTGCTTTTGTTTCAAGTCAAACTAAAAATACTTTTGGTCCATGGCCTGTAAATGAAGGGTTATGCACATTAGAAATGCATCGCAACTTACCGATTGATGTTCAAGCTCGTCACTTATTTGCAACTAATATGATAGATGATGTCATCATTGCTAATTGTTTTGCAAGTGAACAAGAAATGATTCAATTAGGTGAAATAGATCCTAATAAATTAACTTTTAAAATTAGTGAAGAAACAAAATTAACGGATGTTGAAAATGAAATAGTTTATGATTATTCGCATCATGTTAGAGGTGATATGAGTGAGTATATGGCGCGCTCAACTTTTAGTAGAGTTACATATGCAAAAGCTACAATTGTTCCAAATAATACCGTTGAAGTACTTGAAAGAGGTGACGTTGTTGTATTGAACGATAATTATGGTCCTTATAAAGGTGAGTTACATATTGTTCTTAAGCAAATGCCAAATGAAGGTAATAAAAATTTAGTTGGTCGTATAAATAAGAATGAATTATTTTTATTAGACTATATAGTTCCATGGATTCCGTTTAAAATTATCAAATAGTTAGGGGTGATCAGCAATTGATTCCATTATATAAACAATTAGCTGATAAAATTAAAGCTGATATTCAAAACATAGAAGTTAATGCACCGATATTATCTGAAAGAGATCTTGCTGTGAAGTATAATATTTCAAGGATGACGGCAAGAAAAGCAATTGATGAATTGGTAAATGATGGATATTTATATCGCGATACAAATAAAGGAACGTTTGTTTCGGATTCAAAACTACATAAGCAAATAAACAGTAATTGGGTATTTAGCTCTATTGGTGAAACTTGCAAATCTAATATTATATATTTTGATATAAAAAAAGAAGATATAAAAGTAGCTGAACTGTTATCTATTTCTGGGGAAGATTATTTTATTCGTGTAGTTAAAGTTAATTATAATGATAAACCTGTTTCTATTGATGAAATTTATATTAATCAATTTTTAGCTAAAGAAAAAAGAATAGATAATCGTGAAAATATTGCGAATATTCATAAATTTATTGAAGGTTTTGCAATTAAACAAAAATTCACACCTATTATTGTTCCCATAAAATACGCAGCAATGCTCCATGTAAAAGTGAATAGTTTACTGATGCGTGTTGATTGTGAGATATTAACAAAAAATGGACAAAAATTTGCACATATAATTAGTTATATAAATGAAAATTACGAAGTAGCAGTAACTTTATAGGTTATTGCTACTTTTATTGTATTCACTATGCTATAATGTTGAAATTTATGAGTTATACATAATATAAGTTACAGAATATACGGTTTAATATTTATGTAATGAATATAAATGCAAATATTTTACGTAAGTAAACAAGTGTTAATAAATATAAGGGGGATTTTATGAGTAAAGGAATTAGTAAATTTATAGCGGACAAGAAGTTTTATAAAATGGTTATGATAATTGCTATACCATTAATGATGCAACAACTGATAACAAGTTCTGTTAATTTAGTAGATAATTTAATGGTTGGTCAATTAGGAGATGCAGCACTGGGAGGTGTTGCAGCAGTAAATCGATACTATTTAATAGCTACATTTGGAACAAATGGGTTTTTAGCTGCTGTTTCTATTTTTATAGCTCAATATTATGGCGCTAAAAATGAATTGAAAGTAAAAGAGTGTTTTAGAATTTCGATATTAATTGCATCAATGATTATGCTAATGTTTTTTTTAATTGGTTTTGTGTTTCCTATAGAAATTGTTGAATTTTTTACTAAAGATCCTTTAATTGTAAAAGAAGCATTGGATTACTTAGGTGTGGCCTGTTTCACATTTTTACCAATGATTATCTCGCTTAGCGTAAGTAGTGCTTATCGCGCGTGTGGACAAACAAAAATTCCTTTATGCGTAAGTATAGTTGCTGTTGTGATTAATACAACGTTAAACTATGCATTTATATTCGGTAACTTTGGATTTCCTGTTATGGGCGTTGCAGGTGCAGCTATTGCTACTTTAATTGCAAGAATTGCAGAGGCTATGCTATTATTGCTTACTATGAAATTTTATCAACCAGTTTTTATAACCAAAATAACAAAAATATTTAATTTTTCTAAGGAACTATTAGTTAATATTGTAAGAAAGGGTGCTCCTCTTGCATGTAATGAAGTTTTGTGGTCACTTGGTAATGCAATGCTGTTTAAGTTTTATGCAACAAGAGGGGCAGAAGTAATGTCTGGTTATGCTATTTCAATGACCACAGCTGATATCTTTTTTGTTTTATTTGGAGGGATGTCAGTAGCTGCAAATGTATTGATTTCACAAAAACTTGGTGCCAATCAACTTGAACTGGCACGTAGTAATGGATATAAATTAATTGGGTTTAGTTCTATAATGTCGATTTTCTTTGCGATATTAATGTTTACATCTAGTTTTTTCATTCCATACTTGTACAATGTTTCAGAATACGCATCTTTTGTTGCAAGATCAGTAACTCAAGTGCAAAGTTTAATGTTTTGGATATATATGATAACAACAATGTGCTATTTTATTGTAAGAGCAGGCGGAGATACTAAATCAACTTTTATTATGGACTCTGTATATATGTGGTCGATTAATTTACCGATAGTTGCATCTTTTGCGTATTTTACCGATATATCAATTATTTATTTATATATTGCAGGGCAGTTGACTGACATAATAAAAATGTTATTTTCATATCATTTAGTTAAAAAAGAAAAATGGGTAAAAAATTTAACGAAGTAATAGTATTTATATTATTAGTTAAAGAAGACAAAAAATGTAGTTTTTACAGCTTAATATGATAAAAAGTGAGAAAAATAGCTAAAATAGACAAAAAAAACAAAAAAAATAACTTTTATTCGAAAAAAGCTTGCACTTATTTTAAAAACATGGTATTCTAATTAAGCAGTTGCCTAAATAGCTCAGTTGGTAGAGCAAACGGCTGTTAACCGTTAGGTCACAGGTTCGAGTCCTGTTTTAGGCGCCATTTATTATTGGCTCGTTGGTGAAGCGGCTTAACACAGCGCCCTTTCACGGCGTCACTCACGGGTTCGAATCCCGTACGAGTCACCAATAAAATAAAAGTAGTGATACAATTATGTATCACTTTTTTTTATGTTTATTTTAAAAAGTTCAATGTGAAATATTGATGAACTTAGGCGTTAATCAAACAATTTATTTTGTATTAGTATATAATGTAAATATATTAAATATAGTATATTTAATAAAGGAGTAAAATGAAAATAGAGAGAAAACAAAATGATATAGTGAATCATGGCGATGGCGATAAAAGAAATAAAATTATTATTGTATTTATTGTTTTAGTGATATCTATAATAGCGATAGTTATGTTTAAAAATAGAATTCCAAATTATTTAAAGACGACAAAAGCAATTAATAACAGTGTTGAAAGATTTAAGGATAAAGATAGTGAATTTGTAATATTTTATCCAAATGATGAAATATTAGAAATAAACATGGATACTATAGTTGAAAATATAAAAATGGATTTAATTTCTAAAGAATTATTAAAAGATAATTATAAAGTTGAAAATCAATTATTTATAGTTGATGATCGATATTATTCTATGAAGTTTGATTTAACATCTGAAAATAATACAGTTAATGATAGCTATATTTATTTGTATGACAATCATATGCAAGAAAATATTAAGTTAAATGAAATACTTTCGTTATCAATTAAAACAAAGATATCAAATGATTTACGTTATTACTATAAAAATAATCACGTTAATGATGATTTTGCTTATACTAATGATTTTTATGAACAGACGCAAATTAATCAAGCGATTTACAATAATATTTATATAAATAACGAATGCTTAATATTATATATTAATCCAAATCAATTAGGTAATGATGAAATGATCGAAATAAAATATAATTTAAGTGACGTTGTAAGTGATTTGAATTTAGAACTATCAATAGAATCAAGTGGCGTTATTTTAGAGAATAATCGCTATATTGATCCGAATAGAAAAATGGTTGCCTTTACTTTTGATGATGGACCAATCAATGAAAATACAACAATAGCAATAGAAACACTTCAAAAATTTGATGCAGGTGCAACATTTTTTATGCAAGGGTATTTAATGCATAATAATCACGAATTAATATTACGAATGATTAAAGATGGTTTTGAGATAGGTTCACACTCATATAGTCATCCTAAAATAACAAAGATTAGATCAGAAGGTGATTTAGAATATCAACTAAATGAAAATCAAAGAATATTAGATGAGATAACTAATAGTAGCTATCAAATAAATTTATTCAGGCCTCCATATGGAGCTTATAACGATAAGGTACTACAGGCTAGTAATGATGCATTTATTATGTGGAGCTTAGATACTTTGGATTGGAAGTCAAAAGATGAACAACTTATCTATGATGCGATCATAAATAATGTTGTGGATGGAGATATAATTTTATTGCATGATTTACATTTAATTACTGTTAAGTCTTTAGAAAAAATAATGGTAGAATTAGTTAATATGGGTTATCAAATTGTTAGTTTTTCTGAAATGATGGAAGCTAAAAATATTGAAGTGCTTGAACAAAATGTTTATTATAGTGCAAAATAAGAAAAGACAATCAATTGATTGTCTTTTCTTATTTCTAGATTAATTTGTATAGATTGATTTAGCGTAATCAGATGGTGTTATTCCATATCGCTGTGTGAATTTGCGTGAAAAATAATGAATAGAGCTAAAACCTAACATTAATGCAATAGCTGATATATTATTTTTGTTTTCTTTAATTAATATTTTACTTTTTGAAAGCTTAATTTCATTAATATATTGTTTAGGGGCAACTTTTAAATTATCTTTGAACATATTTTGTAATGAACTGCGGCTAACTGAGAATTTAGTGCAAACATCATCAATTGTTATTGGTGAATATACATTTTGATTTATGTAAACAATTATTTCATTGATTAATTCATCTTCAAAATATTGTGTAATGGGACTAACAGGCTTTACGTTGTCTTTTCTTGCATTTTCTTGAAGTAGTAAAATTATAATTTGTTTTAAATGACATATCATTAAGTCTTCTCTAAAAGGTATTTTAAGTGAAGATTCTTTTACATAATTATTAATTATATCCAAAATTTCGCGGTTTATTTTAAATTTTCGATTAAGTAAAACAGAAGGGTCTTCCATATCTAAGTCAAAATTTATTGTAAGGTAAGAACAAACTTTTTCATTTACAACTTCTTGTCTATGAAATTGATCAACACCAAAAATCATAAGTTCGTATTCATCTAATTCGAACTTTTCGTTATTTACAAAATTCATTAACTTTCCATTATCGACATATACTAGTTCATAAAAATTATGAGATTCACCTTCGAATTTATAATCGCTGCCTTTAACATTATAGTAGAAAGAATATATTTCATTTATCGATAATGTAGATTTTATGTGAGTTAATTGAAAAGATTTTGAAAGTTTATTAACTGTAACATAAGAGTTTTTAGTAAAATAAACTTTAAATCTTGAAGATGGTGTCATTGGAATGATGTTGAAATTAATTCCTTTATTTAAAGAAAATGTTCTGTGACATACAAATTCGAGAATTTCTTCTTTATCATTATTGTCTGTCAAACATAGCATAGATATTCCTTCAACGCATTCAATAATGATTTCACTATCATAATAATAAGTGCTGTCAATGAATCTTATTGAAGTTTCAAAATTATCAACATCCAAAGAATCATCTTGTTGATAATCAGTATTTTTAATAATAGTTCCGTATTTTGCAAAATAAGGTCCAGTAGTTTTATTGTACATAGATTTCACCTCCTATTAATTATACATAAAAAAGATAAATAATGCTTGAATAAAATGACGATAATGGGAAAATATTGGCTAAAAGTGCAAAAAACATTGATTATTCACACATTGATATTGAAATATCACACAATTTGAGAGTAAAATCACATAATTTACTGAAAAGTGCAAAAGCATAATTAATTATTATAAATATCTTTTGTCTTGCATAGTATAGAATGTAAGCATAGAGAGCGGTTACACGCTTGATATACTATGAAGGGAATGAAAAAAATGCCAAACATCGTATTAACAAGAATTGACAACAGGTTAATTCACGGGCAAGTCGCTACCCAATGGAGTAGTAGTATTGGAGCTAATTTATTATTAGTTGCAAACGATGACGTTGCTAGTAACACATTTCGTCAAGGTTTAATGGATATGGCTGCACCTAGTTATGCTGCTACTCGCTACTGGAGTATCGAAAAAACTATTGCAACAATTCACAAAGCTTCAGACTCACAAAAAATCTTCCTTATTTGTGAAACACCTCAAGACGTATTAAAACTTGTAGAGGGTGGAGTTCCTGTAAAGAAACTTAACATCGGAAACATGCATATGTCTGAAGGGAAAATTCAAGTAGCAGGATCTGTGGCTGTTGACGCATCAGATGTAGAAGCTTTTAAGAAATTGAGAGAACTAGGGGTTGAATTAGAAATCCGTAAAGTTCCTTCAGTGGGATCAGAATCAGTAGAAAAACTATTCAAATAGAAAAGGGGATAAAATTATATGGAATTTAGTATTATACAGGTATTATTAGTTGGACTTGTTGGCTTCATCGCTGGTATTGACCAATTTAGTTTCCTTGAATCACTTTACCGTCCAATCGTTTTAGGACCAATCGTTGGAGCTATCTTAGGAGATGCTCAAATGGGACTACAAATCGGGGCATCATATGAATTAATTATGGTTGGTTCTATGCCAATCGGTGGAGCTCAACCTCCAAACGCAGTACTTGGAGGAATTATGGCTGTAGTATTCGCTATATCTCTAGACAGTGCTGACTTTGAAGCTGCTCTTGCTTTAGCTGTACCTTTTGGATTATTAGGACAACAAGCAGTAAACATTTGGTTTACAGTTGCTGCTCCAGTAATGTCTAAAATGGACACATTAGCTGCAAAAGCTGATGTTAAAGGTATCGAACGTCTTAACTGGGTTATGTGTTTCGGTATTGGTGTATTATTCGCTGTTATCGCTATGATCGGTACTTACGCTGGTGCTGCAATGGGTGTTGCTCTTTCTACATCTGTTCCTGCATGGGTTTGGACTGGACTTGGTGCTGGTGGTGGAATGATGAAATTTGTTGGATTTGCTGTTCTTATGAAAGTTATGATTTCTGGAGAATTCTGGACAATCTTACTTGCTGGATTTGCAAGTGCTACAATTATTGACGCTGCTTTCCAAAAAGGTAACTACACATTAGTAATCATCGCTATTCTTGGTGGTGCAATTGCATTCTATGATTACCAATTAAATACAAAAATCAAAGCAGTTGGTGGTAATGGAAATAAGGGGGATTCTTCTGATGGCATCTAATTTAGCAAATAACTATAAAGACAAAACGCTTGGTGCTACGCTAGACAAACAAACTTTAAACAAAATGGTTTGGCGTTCATTATTCTTACAAATGTCTTTCAACTTCGAACGTATGCAAGCTGGTGGATGGCTATATGGTATCCTACCTGGTCTTGAAAAGATTCATACAAATAAAGACGATTTAGCTTTATCTATGCAACACAACTTAGAGTTCTTTAATACTCACCCTTTCTTAGTAACATTTGTTATGGGTATTGTATTATCTTTAGAACAATCTAAAGCTGATGTTAACACAATTCGTGCGGTACGTGTTGCTGCAATGGGACCACTTGGTGGAATCGGAGATGCAATTTTCTGGTTAACACTTGTTCCAATCACAGCAGGTATTGCTGCAAACTTATCAATGAGTGGAAACTACTTTGGTCCAATCTTATTCCTATTAATTTTCAACGGTGTTCAATTTGCAATTCGTTGGTTCTTAATGCACTGGTCTTATAAATTAGGAAGTAGTGCAATTGGAGTATTAACTCAAAACGCTAAAGAATTTACACATGCTGCTTCATTATTAGGTATCTTTGTTGTTGGAGCTCTTATCTCAAATATGGGTGGAACTACAATCGCATTCGTTATTCCTAATGGAGATGCACCAATCGTTCTTCAATCAGTATTAGATGGAATTTTCCCTAAATTAATCCCATTAGCTATTACATTAACTATGTACTACTTAATCGCTAAGAAAAACTTCTCAGTTGTTATGTGTATTATGAGTTTATTAGTATTTGGTTTAATTGGAGCATTACCATTTATCGGTTTATTCTAAAAATAAATACAAACCCTTCATATAAAAGTGATATCTTAGGATATCACTTTTTTTAACATCATTTGTGATAATAAATAAAGTAAAAGGAATGTCGTATGACATTCCTTTTTATGTTTATTAGTTTAATTTTTGTTGTTGTGTAGCATATAAGTATTCATCAACACAGTTTACAACACGATCCATAAGTAGTTCTTTTGCATTATTTTCAAGTTGTCTTTCACGAACTTTAGTATATTGAATAGGCATATAAGCTGATAATAATGAATATGGAATAGTTTTATCATCTAAGTTAGCGAATAATAAATCTAATGCTTTTTGAACATTTGTAGCAGGTAAGTAATAACGCATACGATCTGAGAAGCTGTATTTACGTTTAAATGCTAGTTTATCTTCTGTACCATGATAATGTTTTTGCCAATTTTTTGGATTTGTTAACATTTCTTCTTCTAATACTTCAATTAAATTACTTAATTTAGTATCAGTGTTTAAGTACATAGCGTTTTCAATATGTGCAAGAGCAAATAAACCTTCACGTAATGCAAATGTTAAACCTGGACCTACTTTTAAAATTCCAATACCATCTTCAACCATTTCTTTTAATGAAATTTTAGTTTGGTAATCTGTAGAGTGTCCTTCAAAGATAATGTTATCAATATTGTCTAATGATTTTGTAAGTTCACTTGCTTTTTCACGGTTATATTCATCAACACTTTCATCACCAAATTCAACACCTGGTTGTACAACTAATCCAATTACGTTATCCCATGCATCTTGTAGGTCTAATTTTAGGAAAGCTTGTTTAAATGCGTTGATTGTATTGTTACAATCTTCAACTTTAGTAACTTGTAATTCTTCTTCAACTTCTTGTGCGCCACCAGGAATTGGTACTTCACTTCCAACAACATATACAGGGTGCATTGCATCAGGATTAATTAATAATAATTCTTGGTATGCTAAAGTAGCAGTTTTTGCCATTTCAGCTCCACGTCTTGCAATAACTTCAGTTTGTAACATTTCATCTTTTGCATCGTCATTAACTTTCATACTTGTATCGATATGAATTTTAGTGAAACCAGCTAATACATATTGACGTATAAGCTCATTAGCTTCAACCATAGCCTCTTTTTCATTTAAATGAGTAAATGTTAAAGGTCCTAGGTGATCGCCCCCTAAAACGACTTTATTGAAGTCTAAACCAACTTCTAATGCAAGTTGTTGTACAAAGTTTTTAAAATCAACAGGCTTCATACCAGTATAACCACCATATTGATCTACTTGATTTGATGTTGCTTCAATTAATAATACTGTATTTGTTTGTAATGCTCTTTTCATACAAGCTTTTAAAACATATTCATTTGCACTACATGCAGAATAAATCCCAACAGCTTCCCCACTTTTTTGTAACTTGATTAATTTTGTTAATGGATGTCTCATATTTATCTCCTTTATTCTATATAATAAATATACCATAATTATATTATAAAAAAACTACTAGTGTTTACGACTAGTAGTTAATTTGTTATATTTTTGAACAATTAAATTCCATCTTCATCAATTTCTTCAACACGTTGAACAAATGCATATTTTAAGATTTGATCTTTACCTGTAGAAATTGCCATATTACATAAATCTTCAAGTCCTTCAATAAATGTTCTAGCCATAGAAATTTCAATAAGCATAGCTAAGTTAGTACCAGCTAAAACTTCAACTTTGTCATCTCTTGTCATCATAACTTCAACTGCAGTTTTAAATGGAGAACCTCCAGCTAAATCACTAAATACTAAAATCCCTTCACACTCTTTTAAAGAATCCATTGCAGCGTTAAGTTTTACTCTAAGATCTTCAACTGAATCTTCAGCTACAAAATCTACTGCAACATAGTTTTCTACGTTTCCAGCGATTAAGTTAAGTGAACTAGTTAAACCTGTTGCGAAATTTCCGTGACCTGTTGTAATTATACCTATCATTTTATTAAGCCCCTTTTCTTGTGTATGGATACAATGTAACACCTTTAACTACACGATTTACTTCCCCTGTTGGACATGGATTGTCTGGAGTAATATCAAGTATTAATGATTTGTATAAAGCTATTAATTGTGCAACACAAATATATTGTAAACCTAAAAACACATTATTGAAAGTAATTTTATTATCAAATGAATAATAATAATCAACTAAGTCTTTAACTTCAGTATCTAAAGTTGAACCAACAGCTAAAACTTTATTACCTTTTCTTTGTGGGGAAACTTCTTTAATTAAATCAATTTCGAATTTTCTTGTATAAGGATCATCACTTAAATAAATTACGATTAATGTTTCATCATCAATAATTGATTTAGGACCATGTCTAAATCCTAGTGGTGTATCATACATAGTTACGCATAATCCAGCACTTAATTCTAACATTTTTAATGCTGATTCTTGAGCAACACCTTTAAGTGCATTAGTTCCAAGGTATACTAAACGTTTGAAATCGTACTCAGCAACCATATCTTTGATACATTCAAAATTATTGTCTAAATTATTTTGAGTAGCATCGATTAATAGTAATAAATCTTTTTCTAAAGCATCTAAATTATCTAAGTTAAATGCAAGAATTGTTGATAAATACATATTAGTAAAACTTGAAGTCATAGCAAATGATTGGTCATGAGTTTCATCAGTTAAATTAATTGCCATACAATTTTTTTCAGTTTCTGCTCTTTTAGATAAAGCACCATTTTTATTACAAGTAATAAATAAGTTATAAACATCAGGATTTACTGCAAGTGCAGCATCAACAGCACCAATAGATTCGGGTGAGTTACCACTACGACCATATGAAATAAGTAAAGTTGGCTTAGTTTGAGATATGTAATTTTCAGGTGTAGCTACGATATCTGTAGTACCATATGATTTGATTTTGAAATCAAGTTTAGAACTTAAGTATGAATAAACTGAGTTTCCAACAAATTCGCTAGTTCCAGCTCCTGTTAAGATTACATCAAAATCATTTTGTGAAGTAACTTGAGAAATAAAACTCCCTAGTTCATTTTTCATTCCTTTGATTTGATTAATAGTTTTTAACCATGTTTTTGGTTGTTGGTGAATTTCAGTTGCAGTGAAGATACTTGAATCATTTTTTAGTTGTTCTTGCGTAAAATTAAATATTGTCATATTATTCTCCCTCTTTATCACTATTATTATAAGCAAACACTTTCAAAATAACAAGAAATGGGGTAAAATGTATAAGTATTGTAATTAAAAATACAAACGGAAGTTGGCTTTATGGTGTAATATATTATTAAGGAGAAATAATAATGATAATACAAAGTAAAAGAGTGTGGATAGCTAGTCAATTTATTAGTGCTCAAATTGAGATTCAAGCTGGTAAAATTACAAATGTTTTTGCATACGATCAAAATAAATGTGACGTAGATTATGGTAATAAAAGAATAACACCAGGGTTTTATGATGTACATACTCATGGTTATGATGGTTATGATACAAATGATGCAACTGAAGATGGTTTAAGAAATTGGTTAAAAGAAATTACTAAAGAGGGTGTTTGTGGACTTTGTCCAACAACAATTACTCAAAGTACAAAAGTTTTAACTGATGCTGTAGCTAATGTTGCAACAGTTCATGAATATGGTTATGAAGGTGCTGAAATTTTAGGGATTCACTTTGAAGGTCCATATCTTGATATGGTTTATAAAGGGGCTCAACCTGAACAATTTATTGTTAAGGGAACAGTTGAAGATTTTAAACAATTTCAAAATGCAGCAAATGGCTTAATTAAAATTATTACAATGGCACCTGAACATGACGAAAATTTTGCACTTACTAAATATTGTGCACAAAATAATGTTGTTGTTTCTATGGGTCATAGTAGTGCAACATTTGCACAAGCTCAACTTGCAGTAGCAAATGGTGCTAACTCATTTACTCATATTTATAATGGTATGACACCTTATAATCACCGTGATAACGGTTTAGTTGGTGCTGCAATGAGTTTTAAAAATGTTTTTGGTGAAATTATTTGTGATGGTAATCACTCAACATATGCTGCATTAAAAGTAATGTTTGATGCTAAGGGTAGAGATTATACTATTATGATTACAGACTCATTAATGTGTAAGTGTAAACCTGTGGGTTCTCAATTTAAATTTGGTGGAAATGACATCGAAATATATCCTGATGGTAGTGCGCATTTAATGAGTGGTAAAAAAAGTCTTGCAGGAAGTACATTGAAAGTAAATGAAGGATTAGAAATTTTAGTTGAAAAAGCAAAAGTACCTTTTGATGCAGCTATTAATTCATGTACTATTAATCCATGTCGTTTATTAAATATTGATGATCATAAAGGTTATATTAAATCTGGTTATGACGCGGATATCGTTGTTTTAAATGATGATTATTCTGTTGAACAAACATATTGTAAAGGAAAGAAAATGCTATGAAGAAAAAACTTAGGGGAATAAATATTTATCTTGATGAATTGGACCGTAATGTATATGTTGATCCAATAGGTAAAGAAGCTTACCTTATACAAGAAAGTAATTTTCAAATGTATAATTTTTACTCAAATCGCTTTATATTAGTTATTGGAGCTGTTGTTTTATTCGCATCATTTTTTGGGTCAGTTTCTTTAAGTGTTGCTATTACTGTTTTATTGTTTGGATTACTAGAATTCTTTTTTAGAAGAAGATTTTTACCAACATTAATTAAACTTGATAATTTTAAACCTGATCGTAAATTATCATATGAAGATCAAGAGACGATGCATAATGACAAAAAGAAAACAATTTTAAAAGTTATTATGTTTATATTACTTGGTGTTTTACTTGGAATTAATGCTTATATGGAAGGTTACCAAGGTTTTGAATTAGGGTTATCAGTAGTATTTGTTTTATATGCAGCATTTATGTCGTTTATTAATTTAAAAGTTTTAATAAAGAATAGGAAATAGAAAAAAATGAGAGAAATAATAGTTTATGTACTAGTTGGTGTCTTATTATTAATTATAATGTTGATACTTCAAGTAAATAACAGACGTCTGTTACAAGATTTATCAAAAACATTATATCAAGAGCAGGATGCAGAAAAGTTTTTAGCAATGCTTAATTCTTTAAAAGCTAAAATATTATTGAATAAAAAAACACGTTTGTTTACTAGTATTGATGGTTATGCCTTACAAGATAATGGTGAAAAAATCGAGGAAGTTTTTACAACTTTAGAAAATAAAAGAATTAGTTATGGTAACAAAATTGGTTTGTATCAAAAAGAAGTTCAATATTTTACTCAAGCCAAAAAATTTGATAAGGCTATCAAAGCTAATGATACATTACAAGCATTAGGTAGTAAAATAAACGATAAGTCAATGACAGCAATTTTAGAAGAATCTCAGACGTTAATTGAAATCTATGTTAATAAAAATGGAAACTATGCAAAAATTATGGCAACTAAAGGTGATGAAGCTACACAATCGATGCTTAAAGGTTTATATTATTATCGTGCAGCTAAATGCTATAATTATAAAGCTGACAAAAATAATACTACTAAGTATTTAAAAGAATGTGAACTAAAATGTCCAAAGACATATTTAGGTATTCATGCAGGAAAATGTTTAACGGATTTTAGTAAAATCGACGAAAAATAATTTATTTAATCATAAAAGCGACAATTAAGTTTGTGGCTTTTTTATTTATCTTGCTTATTGTCAGTAAAATGTATATAATCTAACGATATACAAAAACGATGGGGGATATTATGAAAAAAAGAATTGATTTACTTCAAGGTGGAATATTAAAAACTTTAACAGCATTAGCGATACCAATTATGCTTACATCATTAGTGCAAATGGCATATAATATGATAGATATGATATGGATTGGTAGGATATCTAGTGATGCAGTGGCAGCAGTTGGAGCAGCAGGGATGTTTATGTGGCTATCAAACGGCTTTGTAACTTTCGCAAGAGCAGGTGGACAAGTATTGGTTGCCCAAAGTCTTGGTGCAGATAACAAAGAAAAAGCAAGAGATTATGCAAATCATACAATTCAAATAGCAATAATTACAGGTATTGTGTTTGGTTTAGTTTCGATATTATTTGCTGATCAATTAATAGGCTTTTTTAATTTAACAAGTGTAGAAGTAATTAATGATGCAAAAATGTATTTAGTTGTAACATGTGGATTAGTTGTATTTTCATTTATAAACATCGTTTACACAGGTATCCTTACATCTATGGGGAATAGTCATACATCATTTATTGCAACATCTATTGGTTTAGTTGTTAATATTGTAATGGATCCACTTTTGATATTTGGTTTAGGACCAATACCACATATGGGTGTATTAGGAGCTGCAATTGCGACAGTTATTGCGCAAATGGTAGTGTGTGCTCTTTTATATTATTCAACTAAAGATGATTTAGTGATATTTAGTAGAATCAAACTATTTGAAAAAATGTCTAAACAAACTTCATCTGAAATTTCAAAAATAGGTATGCCAATAGCTTTAAGAGGGATTTTGTTTACAAGTATTTCAATGATTATTGCAAGATTAATATCAGGCTTTGGCGATAGTGCAATAGCAGTACAAAAAGTGGGTAGTCAAATAGAATCAATTTCATGGATGACAGCTGAAGGATTTGCAGCAGCAGCTAATTCATTTATTGGTCAAAATTTTGGTGCAAATAATATGCATCGTGCAAAAAAAGGATTCACATATTCAATTATTTTAGTTGTTTTTTGGGGGATTTTCTCAAGTATTTTATTAATTTTCTTCCCAGATTTTATCTTTAGAATCTTTATTAATGATCCCAAGATATTACCTATGGGGGTGGATTATTTAAGAATTTTAGGTTACTCACAAGTATTTATGTGTGTAGAAATTGTAACTTGTGGTGCATTTGCAGGATTTGGTAAAACATTCTTACCATCTACTATTTCAATTGTATTAACGGCTGCAAGAATTCCGTTAGCGATGTTACTTGCAGCAAGTGTTTTAGAACTTAATGGAATTTGGTGGGCAATTACAATTACATCAATTCTAAAAGGTGGTTCATTATTTGTATTGTTTATCGTCTTTATTCGCAAAATGTCTAAAGAACAAAAAAAATCCTTATAGGGATTTTTTTTTGTTTGAAATTACTTTTTCAGTATCAAATATTAAATCAACTTAATAAATAAATTGTAATTATTGTTTATATTCTTTAACCATTTTACATGAACATGTACATTTTTTATATAATTTATTTTCACATGCAAGGTCGTTATCATAATACTCCATTGTTTCACAATGTTTTTCATAGCATGTCATAACTAAATTATTTTCTGATATATTTTCATCAATAAATTTTGTGTTTAATTTATTATTTGATTCATTCGTGTTTTTATCATCAATTTTAGAAATTGGAGTACTATTAAAATCTATGGTTCTTGTAATTTTATCATTTGTGATATCATCATTATTATTTTTTAAACGATCAATGTTATTTGCCATTATATCGCATTCATTTACTACTACTTCATCACTGTTATTTTCTATATTACAATCACAATCATTTGCGATTGTATCAAAATTATCATCATAATCATCTATTACTGTAACTTGTTTATCATCACAGTCGCAATCATTTGGATTTATGTCAAAATTTCCACTACATTCATTACAGGTAATATTGATATTGCCATTGCTATCAGTTAATTCTTGTTGTTCTTGCGGGTAATTAAAACCTTGATTCACATCATTTCTTATTTGGTGCATATTTACTTTTATATTTTTCATAAAATTACCTCCTAATCTATAGTATTCTTATAATAAAAAAAGGTTACGGTTTATAGGGCGATAGTTTAGAATGCCACATATTTATATCATAGTATATAAAGAAAGGTGGTGAAACAATGACAAAAATATTTGTATATGATCAAATAACAAATGAAATGTTAACACTATTTCGTGAAGAATCTGATCCGATGCCATATTCATATGATCGTACTTTACTTGTTCGTGAATTTAGAGGGTCTAGTCGATCAACTGTATTGTGGACAACAAATGTTGCTATGGAAGCATGGAATGCAACTCGTAGAAAATATGGTAAAGGAATTCCTGTGGGTTTTGCTTTTAAAAGGATTTGGGAAGGTGGTCATGGATTAACTTCTCAGCATTATGCAGGTGTAGCCTTTGATGTAGGGCAAACATTAAATCAATCACAAAGAAATGAAATTCACTCAGTTGCGAAAAATCTTGGTGTATGGGGATATGTAGAACCTTTACATTTAACACCAACATGGGTTCACTTTGATCGTCGCTATGGAACTCCTGCGTGTGGTGGAACATCAGGTTATCCAACACTTAGACAAGGTAGTATATCAACTTATGTTTTAATCCTACAAGATGCTTTAAATGCTTTAGGATATGATGCTAAATTTTTGGATGGTAAATTTGGAAATGCTACATGTAGTGCACTTAAAAAGTTTCAAACCGTTGCGTGTTTACAAGCTGATGGAATATGTGGATGTAATACATGGAAAGCCATTACTGCTGAAGTTGTAGGTATTGGAAAAACTCCAACCGTAATTGATCCTTAATATAAAAAATGATGTGCATATTAATGTACATCATTTTTTATATAAGCAAAAATACAAATGAAAAATTTTAAAGTTTAAAATATATTAAATTTTCAGTTGTTTATAATGATAAAAATACTAAAATTTATAAATTGTGATATAATAATAAAATATGAAAATGGAGGAAACAATATGAAAACAGTATGGGAAAAATACACAGAATTAGATATGTCAAATTGCTTTACTTTTAATGATGGATATAAAAAATACATAAGTGATTGTAAAACTGAACGTGAATGTGTTTGGGAAAGTGAAAGAATCGCTAAAGAGAATGGTTTTAAAGATCTTAAAGACTTAATTAAATCAAATACAAAACTTAAAGCTGGTGATAAAGTTTATGCTACAAATATGGATAAAAATATTTGTTTATTTGTTATTGGTACAAAACCCCTTGAAAATGGTATGAATATTTTAGGTGCACACATTGATAGTCCAAGACTTGATTTAAAACAAAAGCCTCTTTATGAAGATAATGGATTAGTGTTATTTGATACTCATTATTATGGTGGAGTTAAAAAATATCAATGGGTTGCAACTCCTATGGCATTACATGGTGTAGTATTTAAAAAAGATGGTACAAGAGTTGTTATTAATATTGGTGAAAAAGATAGTGATCCTGTAGTTGGAATTAGTGATTTATTAATTCATTTATCAGGTGATCAGATGGCTAAAACTGGAGCTAAAGTTGTTGAAGGTGAAGACTTAAATGTTTTAATTGGATCAATTCCTACAAAAGGTGAAGAAAAAGATGCAGTTAAACATGCTATTTTAGCAATGTTTAAAGAGCAATATAATATTGAAGAAGATGATTTTATCTCAGCTGAAATTGAAGTAGTACCAGCAGGTGCTGCAAGAGACTATGGTCTTGATCGTTCAATGGTTGTAGGTTATGGACATGATGATCGTGTTTGTGCTTATACGTCTTTAAAAGCTATTATTGACGCAAAAGACATTGAAAGAACAAGTGTTTGTATCTTAGTTGATAAAGAAGAAGTTGGTTCAATGGGTGGTAGTGGTATGCAATCTAAATTCTTTGAAAATACAGTTGCTGAATTACTTGCTTTAACAAGTGATTATAGTGAACTTGTACTTAGAAGAATTTTCCAAAATAGTAAAATGTTATCAAGTGATGTTTCTGCAGGTTTTGATCCTAATTATCCTTCAGTAAATGAAATGAAAAATACTGCTTTTTTAGGTAAAGGAATATGTTTTAATAAGTATACTGGTTCTCGTGGTAAAGGTGGATGCAACGATGCTAATCCTGAATTTATTGCACAACTTCGTGATGTAATGGATAATAGTGATGTTCAATTCCAAACATCTGAACTTGGTCGTGTTGATCAAGGTGGTGGAGGTACTATTGCCTACATTCTTGCAAACATGAACATGGAAGTTATAGATGCAGGTATTGCTGTTCAAAATATGCATGCGCCATGGGAAGTAGTTTCAAAAGGTGATGTTTATGAAGCTTACCGTGGTTATGTTGCATTTTTAGAAAAGATTAAATAGTCGTTAATAGTAAATATTTTTAATTGTTTTGCTATTATTAGCTAGGAAATTAATATGAATTATATATCATTGTTGTAGATATATAATAGAAATGTAAACTTTCATAATTTATTTTTGAAAAAATATTCTAAAAAGTATTGACATTAACTTTCATATAATGTAAAGTAATGCCTATACAAATTCAATGATCAAGAGAGTAGTTAGTTTTCTGATTTAAAGCGAGTCTAGGTAGGTGTAAGCTAGATAAATCAAAAGCATACGAAACGCACTTGTAAGAAGTTTACTTGAACTTAAGTAGAGTAAACCGTTAGCCGACGTTATGGTTGAGGTGGATAAGATTTTGATCTTATCAACTGGAGTGGTACCGCGATTATTATGTCGTCTCTAGATTTTAGAGACGGCTTTTTTGTATCCAAAAGGAGGACTATTATGGAGAGTGACCGCCGAATTTAATATAGTATGTAGTATAAATAAATGTAACATAACCTAAGGAAGAGGAAAATAAAATGAAAAAATTAATTAAATTAGCATTAGTAGCAATTATTGGATTATCACTAGTTGGATGTGCTCCAAAAGAAGATGAAGTTGTTTATAATAACGCATTAGAAGAAATAATAGGTACAGGTAAAATCACTATGGTAACATCACCTGACTATGCACCTTATGAATTTATTGATCCAAGTAAAAGTGGTCAAGAACAATATGTAGGAGCAGATATTGAATTAGGAAAATATATCGCTGAAAAGCTTGGTGTTGAATTGAAAATTGAAGCTTTAGATTTTGATTCTGTACTTGCTTCAATCAATACAGGTAAAGCTGATTTCGCAATAAGTGGTATTTCATATACTGATGAGCGTGCAGAAACAATGGACTTTACTACTATCTATAGTAATTCTGAAAATTCTTGTTCAGGTATTTTAGTTAATAAAGAAAATGCTGATTTATATCAAACTATAGCAGATTTCAATGGTAAAAAAATTGGTGCACAAAACGGAACAGTTCAAATGGCTCATGCTGAAGATCAAATAACTGATGCAGTTATGGAACTTGTTTCAAACATCAATGATGGTGTATTAAATGTAAAAACTAATAAAGTTGATGGTTTCGCAATTGCATGTTCTTCAGGTGAAGCATTCGCTCAAGCAAATGATGATGTTATTATGGCAACTCCAAAATTCATCGTAGGTGGAGATTCAGATGGAAATGCTGCAACAGTTACTAAAGGTGAAGTTGAACTTTTAGAAAAAATTAATGAAATTATTGCAGAAGTATTAGAGCTTGGATTATATAGTAAGTGGGAACAAGAAGCAACTGAATACGCATTGGCAATTGGTGCTGAATAATGTTTGAAACAATGATTGAATTGGTCATTAAGTATTGGCCAGTATTCATTGAAGGAACAATTATCACATTAGGTTTTGCTTTCTTAACAGTTATATTAGGTACTTTCTTTGGTGGTATTATAGCGCTATTGAAAATGTCGAAAAATTGGTTTGTTCGTATTCTACCATGCGCATATATTGAAATTATTAGAGGAACACCATTACTATTACAATTGTATGTATTTTATTACTTATTACCAATGGCGATAGGTGTAGATATCCCTAAAGAAATATGTGTACTTACAGCTTTGGTTATTAACTCGAGTGCATATGTTGCGGAAATTATTAGAGCTGGAATTCAGGCAGTTGACAAAGGTCAAAATGAAGCAGCGAAAAGTCTTGGTATGTCTAATTTTAATATGATGGTTAAAATTATATTACCTCAAGCTATTAAAAATATATTACCAGCTTTAGGAAATGAATTTGTATCAGTAATTAAAGAAACATCACTAGCTTCTGTATTCTTTGTAGGTGATTTAATGACAAAGCAAAAAATTATTGCATCGGCGACAGGAACTACACTTGAAGCGCTTATGATTGTTGGTGTGATTTACTTTATCTTAACGTTCTCGTTAACTAAATTAATGAATTATTTCGAGTGGAGGTTTAAGCAAAGTGATTAAAGTAGAAAATTTAAATAAAAGTTTTGGAAAATTACATGTTTTAAAAGGAATAAATGAACAAATCACTAAGGGTGAAATTGTTTCAATAATTGGTCCATCTGGAAGTGGTAAATCAACATTTCTTAGATGTTTAAATTTGTTGGAAGTTCCAAATAGTGGTTCGATATTTTTTGATGGAGCAAACATTACTGATAAAAAAGTTAATGTTGATATTCATCGTCAAAAAATGGGGATGGTATTTCAACACTTTAATGTATTTCCACATTTAACTGTTTTAGAAAATATCACTATTACACCTATATTAGAAAAAAAGATAAAGAAAAAAGATGCAATAGCAAAAGCAATGGAACTATTAGAAATGGTGGGTCTTAAAGATAAAGCTAAAGAATATCCTAGAAAATTATCTGGGGGTCAAAAGCAACGTTTAGCTATAGTCAGAGCACTTGCAATGGAGCCTGAAGTAATGTTGTTTGATGAACCAACATCAGCACTTGATCCTGAGATGGTTAAAGAAGTATTAGATGTTATAGGAAAACTTGCGAAAGATGGTATGACATGTGTCATCGTTACACATGAAATGGCTTTTGCGAAAAAAATTAGTGATCGTGTATTATTTATGGATGAAGGTATTATTGCTGAAAGTGGTACACCTAGTCAAATATTTGATAATCCACAAAATCCTAGAACAGTTGAATTTTTAAGTAAAGTAATATAAATTAAAAAAAAGTCGAATTTGACTTATAACTTCAAATAAAATGGATAGACTATAAGTAGTCAAAGTAATTTGACAAACTTCTTTCCCCCGTTGAAGTTGGCGAGAGCCATATATTAAATAAAAGAAAGTCTATTTTAGATTTTCTTTTATTTTGTACGATATAATAAAAAAGAGTGATTTTCACAAACTTTTCACATTGCACACATATAACATTCACAAAAAAAGGTTATACTATATTTAGTCAAAGAGATTTGACAAACTTCTTTCCCCCGTTGAAGTTGGCGAAAGCCATATATAATAAAAATAATAATAATAAAAAAATCCTTAGATGGATTTTTTTATTGCTATAAAGGAAAATTATTGTCAAAAAATTATCTATAACAATAAAAAAGAATTTTAAATTAAATTCTTTTTTAACATATATAGCATTAAATCGTAAATGTTTGTTTAATATTTTATAATGTATAATCATCGTACTTTAAAAAACAAAAGATAATTGATTATATAGTTTTTAATAAATTATCAAGACTAATTAGGATACAACCCTTACGTTTATAATAATCAAGCATTTCATTAATCTTCTTTTTATCATAGCTTGTAATACAATCAGACAAAACATTAACTTTATAATTTAATTTACGCATATTGTAAGTGGTTGATTTAACACAAGCAATAGCATCAGCACCTGCAATATAGAATTCAGTAATCTCATTATCACTAATGAACTTAGTAAAATCACTACTAGTTAATGCATTTGTTTTGAATTTAGTGAATACATTATTTGATGCTTTTTTCATATCTAAAACTAATTGTGCACCATTTGTATTAGGTTTAAATGTTCGCGTACCAGCTGATAAATTTTCGTGTCTGATATATACAATATGAATGTTATTTTCGACTGCCCAATCAATAGATTTGTTGATGTTATCAATAATTTCTTTGTAATTTTTTGTGATGTCATTTTGAATATCGATTATTATTAGTGCTTTTTCCATTTTTTTTGCTCTCCTTTTAAGCTGATAAGATCAAAATGCCTTGTAAATAGAATTATGACTTATCAAAATTAACATATTTATGATTTGATTTTCATGAAGATTATTACCTAAAATAATTAAACCTCATGGCTAATATGTTAATAATACTTTAGCATGGATAACTTGCAAAAGTGTGTCAGGTTTGATATTTTTGTATGATTTTTTTTGTTCGATTAATTATTTCTTGGCGTATGCTTGGTGGTGAAATGACTTCTACACTATCACCACAAGATAGAATATAAGAATACATCAATTCATTATTTGGCATGATTGTTTCAACAAGTAAACTACCATCGCTATTTTCTGTTATTTCATCAATGAACTTATCATAAACCCGAAAGGACATGCTTTTATCAAATAAAAGAGTTATTTTAATGGTTTCCATTTCGAAATGTTCACATCTTTTGAAAATTTGATTTGGTACATCGCGGATGTAACCTTGATTGATCATTTCTAAATTTTTAATGCGAGTTAATTTGAAAAAACGATAATCACATCGTATAGTGCAAAAACCATAAAAGTACCAATCAGTATTTTTAAATACCAATTTTAAAGGCTCAACAATTCTTTTAGTAACTTCACCATTACCGTTGTAATATTTAAATGATACGCATTTGCATTTGAATATTGCACTTTGAATTATATGAAAAACATTTTTTGTTGCTCCAGTTTTAGTCCAACTTGAAAAATCAATTTCAAACCAATTTGTATTTCGTTTTTGAAAAACACTACTAAGTTTTGATAATAATACACTAGTGTCTTCTTGGTTTACTGCTGTAATACTTTGCAGTGCGATAATGATTTGGTTTTGGTCTTGCTCACTTAAAAATGATTTGTTAAGTACAAAGTTGTCTTTAATAAAAATCCCACCACCTTGCCCTTGTATGGCATATATAGGGATTCCAGCAGAACTTAATATATCAATATCGCGGTATATAGTTCTAACTGACACTTCAAAATGTTTTGCTAATTGTGGTGCGGTCATATTGCCTTTTTCAAGTAATAGATAAAGCATTTGAAAATATCGGTTTTCTTTCATATTAAATTCCTCATTATTATTATACTATATAAAAATAACAATTAAAGACATGCTTTGACATTCTGCTTACAATTATATTCTGTTTAATATTGTATTTGGTTGATCTTAGTTGTATAACTTGAAATATACATGGATATATATAATTTATATGATGATGTTTATTTCATATATTTTTCACATTACATACATATAACATACACAAATAAAAGTTATACTGTATTTAGTCAAAGAGATTTGACAAACTTCTTTCCCCCGTTGAAGTTGGCGAAAGCCATATATAATAAAATAAGAAAATCCTTAGATGGATTTTTTTATTTGTTTACAGTAATGATTCATGTATATTAAATTTAGGAATATAGCTTAGCATTAAAATTAATGAGTATAATTTAAATAATCAAGTAGCTGATAATGGGATATCTTGTTAAAGTATTGAAAGCAACATACATAATGAAAATTTTTATATAAATTTTATTATTATAGATTCAAAAACGCAAATGTTGCATAGTTAAATTAAATATTAAATAAGAGGTATACTAATAATGAAAAATTAATAGCGATTACATTAAATATTATTAAGTGAAAAAATGTGATATCAATTTTATTTGTAGAATATAATTGGCAAAATATGCTATAATAACATGGTTAAAAAAAGGAGAAATGATATGTTATTTGTTATGAACCATCCACTTATAACTCATAAGTTAACTCAAATGCGTAAAGTTGATACAGGGACTAAAGACTTTAGGCAAAATCTTGATGAAATTGCAGGATTAATGGCTTATGAAGTTTGTCGTGATTTACCAGTCAAAAAAGTTACGATTCAAACACCTGTTATTGAATGTGAGACTTATGAATTGACTAAAGAAATTGTTTTAATCCCTATTTTAAGAGCGGGGCTAGGATTAGTTAATGGAATTAACAATTTAATTCCTACAGCTAAAGTTGGCCATGTTGGTCTTTATAGAGATGAAGAAACACTTATGCCACATGAGTATTTTTCAAAATTCCCAAGTACGATGCCAGATGCAATTAATTTGGTTTTAGATCCAATGTTAGCAACAGGTGGTAGTGCAAATGCTGCTATCGACATCATTAAAGCAAAAGGGGCAACAGCAATTAAGCTTGTTTGTCTTGTAGGTGCACCTGAAGGTGTTCAAGCGGTTCAAAAAGCTCATCCTGATGTGGATATTTATTTAGCTGCACTTGATGAAAAATTAAATGAACTTGGTTATATCGTACCAGGACTTGGTGATGCGGGTGACCGTATATTTGGTACAAAATAGTAAATGAATACCACTCATATATATCGCTTTATGTCGCGTATTACTATTGGTTTAGTGTTAAGTGTTTTTATTGGTACTTATATTGATAAAATATTTAATACATCACCCTTATTTTTATTAGGACTTATGGCATATGTTATTTTTGGAAGTTTATTTATCTTAGTAAAGGATGCAAATAAATATGAATGATGATCGTAAATTTTATGCAAGAATTTTTAAAATGACTTTAGCACTTGCTCTAATCGTTGGAGTAATTTCTTTTGTTATTACAAAAGATTTGAATATATTTTATGGTTTCTTGTTTGGCTGTATTGCAAGACTTGCAGGCTTTGTTACAATTATAAGCATGGGGAAAAGATTGTTTAATTCCTCAAATCCTGGTGGTGTTGCTATGTCACATTATATGATGAGATATATATTTTATGGAATCGTATTTTATATTTGCATTGATAGTGGTATGAATGTTGTATCATTATTATTAGGATTCGTAAGTGTTAATTTTGTTATCTATGTATCCCAAGCAATAAAAAAGTAAAGGATGTGATTTTAGATTGGAAGGATTACTTATTGAAATTGGTGGTTTTGAAATATTTATACACCAAAGCATCGTAATTTGGCTAGGCGTTCTTTTATTTGTAGGTGTGTTATTAATATATGCTGGCTCAAAAATAAAAAAAGCTGATCCAACTATTGCTCCAAAAGGTATAGTGCTTGTATTTGAAGAAATTTCTAATTTGTGTATTGCAGTTATTGGAGGAAATCTTAATAAAAATACTTGGAAGTACTTGCCGTTTATGGGCACAATGATGATCTGTATGGTTATCAGTAATTTAATGGGTTTACTAGGACTTCAATCACCTACATCAAACTTGAGTGTTAATCTTGTTTTAGCATTTTTAGTTGTAGCATTGATTCATGGTACTGATATTAAATTACATGGTTTAAAAGGTAAATTAGATGCATGGTGTCAACCGATGCCAATGTTATTACCACTAAATGTTATTGGAGATCTTGCATTTCCTGTAGCCTTAACATTACGTTTATTCGGTAATATGTTAGGTGGAACAATTATCATTACATTGATGTATATGTTGGTACAAAGTTTTATGCCTTTTACATCAATATTATTTATCGCAACACCGTTTATACATATGTATTTTGATGTGTTTGCAGCATTTATGCAAACTTACATTTTCTTCATGCTAGGATCTTTTTTCTTAGCTGGATCATGTGAGCAAGAATAATCCAAAGGAGGACAATTAAAATGGAATATAATGAATTTTTCGTAGCAGGTATGGCAGTATTAGGTGCAGGGATCGCAATGATCGCTGGTATCGGAGCAGGTATTGGTCAAGGAATCGCGGCTGGTAAAGGTGCTGAAGCAGTTGGTAAAAACCCTGAAGCTGCAGGTCCTATCAGATCTATGATGGTATTAGGTATAGCTCTTGCAGAAACAACTGGTATCTATGCAATGGTTATCGCTTTACTATTAATTTTCTTAAAAGGATAAGGTTGAAAGAAGGGAGAATTTTTAAATGATCAATATTGAAAATTATTTGAGAATATCACCTGTCGATATGATACTGGTCCTTATTTCAACAATCTTAATTGTTATCATTGCTAAAAAATACTTTTGGAATATTCTTCAAGATTATTTAAGTAAAAGAGAGCAATTTATCAATAATCAAATTGAAGAATCAAAAACTAAGAATGAAGAAAGTTTTAAACTTAATGAAATTGCGAATGAAAAATTAAGTCAAATTCATATTGAAGCTAAGGACATCATTGCTAAGGCTAGTGATAGTGCTAAAAAAGTGTCTAATGAAATTATTGATGATGCAAAAAAATCTGCAGAGTTAATTAAAGAAAAGGCTCAAGCTGATATTGAAAGAGAAAAAATTCAGGCAGTTAACCAAATTAAAGATGAAATGAGTAGCATTGTAGTTGAAGCTGCAACTAAAATTATTGGAAAAGAAGTTGATGAAAAAGTACACCTTAAGTATGTACAGGAGTTTATTGATAAAGCGGGTGATTTATAGTGAATGGGGCAGCTAGTAAAAACTATGCTTTAGCACTATTTGATTTATCACTTGAAACAAATCAAATGGATGTTTATAAAACACAACTATTTGATATATTAAAACAATTAGATGAAAATGTAGAATTAAAAGCTGTAATGTCTCATCCTAAAATTAGGAAAGATGATAAAAAAGCATTAATTAAACAAATCTTTAAATGTGATGAAATGATTAATAATTTTATTCAACTTTTAATAGATAAAAATCGTTTTGATTGTTTTGAACAAATATGTATCGAATTTAATTTATTAGTTAATAAAAAATTAAATATTGAAATTGCTTATATTAGTAGTGCAAGTGAACTTGATGCGAAAAGTGTTAAGGAAATCGTTGCTTTTTTAGAGGAAAGATTTAATAAAAAAATCCAACCTAAAATAAGTGTTGATCCAAGTCATATTGCAGGAATTAAAATTAGAATACAAGATGAAATTTTAGATAATACGATTGCAAGGAAACTTAGTGACCTTAAACAATCATTACTAAAAAGTTCAATCT
Source organism: uncultured Holdemania sp. (assembly GCA_947037125.1). Taxonomy (GTDB): domain Bacteria; phylum Bacillota_I; class Bacilli_A; order Erysipelotrichales; family Erysipelotrichaceae; genus RGIG1896. The sequence goes on along the minus strand of CAMQTJ010000001.1, from coordinate 58,503 downwards.
AGAAGATCGAGGTGAAGTTAGTGAATTTAAGATGCGAAGAAATTAGTAAAATAATTCGTGCTCAAATCAAAGACTATGATAAAACTCTTGAAGTTGCAGAAGTTGGAACAGTTATTACTGTTGGTGACGGTATTGCTTTAATTCATGGTTTAACTAGTGCTATGGCAAGTGAATTATTAATTTTTCCAAATGATATTTATGGAATGGTTTTAAATCTTGAAGAAGATCATGTTGGTGCAGTTTTAATGGGTTCAGACGCTACTATTAAAGAGGGCGATATCGTTAAACGTACTGGCAAAATTATGGAAATACCTGTTGGAGATTGTATGATCGGGCGTGTTGTTAATGCACTTGGTCAAGCAATTGATGGTAAAGGCGAGATTACTTCTAGTGTTTATCGTCCAACAGAAAGAGTTGCTCCAGGGGTTATGACTCGTAAATCGGTTCATCAACCACTTATGACAGGATTAAAAGTTATTGACTCAATGATACCTGTAGGTAAGGGACAACGTGAATTAATTATTGGGGATCGTCAAACTGGTAAAACAGCAATTGCGGTTGATACAATATTAAATCAAAAAGGTAAAAAAGTTAAATGTATTTATGTTGCTATTGGTCAAAAGGCTAGTACTGTAGCGCAAATCGTTGAAAAATTTAGAAGTCATGGTGCAATGGAGTATACTACTATTGTTGCAGCAGGTGCTTCAGAATTAGCTCCTTTACAATTTATGGCACCATATACAGGTGTTACAATTGGTGAAGAATGGATGGAAAATGGGGAAGATGTATTAATTGTATATGATGACTTAAGTAAACATGCTGTAGCTTATCGTACAATGTCACTTCTTTTAAGAAGACCACCAGGACGTGAAGCATATCCTGGAGATGTATTCTACTTACATTCAAGATTATTAGAAAGAGCTGCAAAACTTAATGATGCATTAGGTGGTGGTTCAATTACTGCTCTTCCAATTATCGAAACTCAAGCAGGTGATATTAGTGCTTATATTCCAACTAATGTAATTTCAATTACTGATGGACAAATATTCTTACAAACTGAATTATTTAATTCAGGAATAAGACCAGCTGTTGATAGTGGATTATCAGTTTCTCGTGTTGGTAGTGCTGCACAAACTAAAGCAATGAAACAAGTTTCTGGTTCACTTAAACTTGACTTAGCTCAATACCATGAATTATTAGCCTTTACGCAATTTGGATCTGACTTAGATGCAGTTACTAAAGCTACAATAGATCATGGTGCAAGACTTACTGAATTATTAAAACAAGCTCAATATTCACCAATGAGTGTTGCTCAACAAGTACTTTCATTATTTGCAGCTAATAACGGTTTCTTAAAGACTGTTTCAGTTGAAAATATTAAAGAATTTGAAGCGGGACTTCATACATATTTTGATGATAATCATAGTGATATTGTTGCTACATTAAATATTGGTGATAAAATTGGTGATGAATTAAGTAATTCAATGAAAGAAGCAATTTCTAAGTATTTAGCAACATTTAAATTGTTGGCAGATTAATTATGGCACAAGGTAAACAAGCCTTAAAAAGTCGAATCAAATCGACGGGAGCTACGATTAAAATCACCAGTGCAATGAAACTTATGGCTAATGCGAAACTTGCTAAACAAAAAACACAAATGCAAAAAAATCGCGAGTACTCAAGTATATTGATGGATACACTTCATCAAATACTTGCTCGTGTTGATAGTAATGAAAATATTTATTTAAAAAATAATAGTTCAAACAAAGAATTATATATCATTTTTTCAAGTGATTTAGGTCTTTGTGGTGGCTATAACACTAATATGCTAAGACATATTTTACCTACATTAGATGCAGATGATTTAATTATGGTTATTGGATCAAAAGGGCGTAAATGGCTTGATGCTCGTAACTTTGAAGTTATGAATGACTATTTAAATAGTGATGATTTTAGCTATAATGATGCAACTAATATTATTAATGAGGCACTTAAACTTTACTTAAATGGTGAAATTGGGAAAATTAATGTAGTATACACTGAATTTGTGAATACTGTTGTATTTAATCCTGTTGTTTCATTATTGTTACCAGTTGAGAAAAAAGATGTAGTTAAAATGAATAAAGAGATTTTATTTGAACCATCATGTGATGAAATTTTAAATACTTTAATCCCGATGGCATTAAAATCAGCTTTATATAGCAATTGGTTAGAAACAAAAACATCAGAGCAAGCTTCAAGACGTGTTGCGATGGAAAATGCTACTGATAATGCAAATGAATTAAAGGATAAATTAGTATTACAATTTAACCAAGCTCGACAAGCTGCAATTACTCAAGAATTAACGGAAATTGTTGCTGGGGCAGATTCTATATAGGAAAAGGAGATTTATGGCTAATACAGGAAAAATCATACAGGTTATTGGACCTGTAGTCGATATTCGTTTTTCAAATGGTGAACTTCCAGCTTTATATAATGCCATTTTAATTCAAAAAGATAAAGATACAACATTAACAGTTGAGGTTGCTCAACATATTGGTGATGATTGTGTTCGTACTATTTCAATGGGTACAACTGATGGTTTAGTTAGAGGTATGGAATGTACTGATACTAATGCTGCAATCAGTGTACCTGTTGGTAAAGAAGTATTAGGTAGAATGTTTAATGTATTAGGTGAGGAAATTGATGGTTTTGGTAGTTGTAATGCTAAATTAAAAATGCCAATTCATCGTCAAGCTCCATCATTTGATCAACAACAAACGTCAGCTGAAATACTTGAAACAGGAATTAAAGTAATCGATTTACTTTGTCCTTATGCTAAGGGTGGTAAAATCGGTTTATTTGGAGGAGCAGGTGTTGGTAAAACTGTACTAATGCAAGAGCTTATCCATAATATCGCTAAAGAACATGGTGGTATGTCGGTAGTTGCAGGTGTTGGTGAGCGTACTCGTGAGGGTAATGATATGTATCATGAAATGAAGGAATCAGGAGTTTTAGATAAGACTGTACTTGTTTATGGTCAAATGAATGAATCTCCAGGTGCTAGAATGCGTGTTGCTCTATCAGGTCTTACTATGGCTGAATATTATCGTGATACTGATAAGTCAGATGTATTATTATTTATTGATAATATCTTTAGATTTACACAAGCAGGTTCTGAGGTTTCTGCACTTTTAGGGCGTATGCCTTCAGCTGTTGGATACCAACCTACTTTAGCAACAGAAATGGGTCAATTACAAGAACGTATTACTTCAACTAAAGATGGTTCTATCACTTCAGTTCAAGCAATTTATGTTCCTGCCGATGACCTTACAGATCCAGCTCCAGCTACTACATTTACGCATTTAGATGCGAAAACTGTACTTGATAGAAGTATTGCAGCCTTAGGTATTTATCCTGCGGTTGATCCACTTGACTCATCTTCAAGAATGCTTGATCCATTAATTGTTGGTGAAGATCATTATGAAGTTGCTCGTGGAGTTCAGCAATTACTTCAACGTTATAAAGAATTACAAGATATCATCGCAATTTTAGGTATGGATGAATTATCAGAAGAAGATAAAATTGTTGTTAATCGTGCTCGTCGTGCAAGAAATTTCTTATCACAACCATTCAATGTTGCAGAACAATTCTCTGGTTTAACTGGAAAATATGTGCCACTTAGTGATACTGTTGAAAGTTTTAAGAAATTATTACAAGGTGATTACGATAAATTACCAGAAATGGCATTTATGTTTGTTGGTACTATTGATGAAGCTTTAGTAAAGGCTGAAAAATTAGGATACAAGGCATGATACAAGTCAAAATAATTACCGTTAATGGTACTTATAAAATTTGTGATGCTACAATATTAAATGTTGTTACAACAAATGGCCAAATGGGTATATTACCTAATCATATGCCGCTTGTTGCAATGTTGCAAATTTCAAAACTTACTTTTGATACTGATAATCAAAGAGAAGAGTATGCAATAGCTGGTGGAATGTTATATTTTAATAATAATGTTGCAACCATCTTAGTTGATACTATTGAATCTCCTAGTGATATTGATGTTGAGCGTGCTACAAAAGCTAAACTTAGAGCTGAAAAATTATTGAGTGAAAACTCTGATAAGATTGATGTTAATCGTGCAGAAATTGCACTTAAAAAAGCATTGAATCGTTTAAGTTTAAAATAAATAAAATAGACACCTTTATTTAGTTAATACAACTAAATAAAGGTGTTTTTTTGTTATTATATTTTTAGAAATCTACAATGTTTATATACCATTTGATTATTGTTATATTGACGACATTTGATAAAATAAAATGACTATTTATAGTCTTTTTTTTAATATGAATATATAATGCTATATGATTACATGAAATTGTAGTCAAGCGCGGATTAATAGATTAGTTAGCACGCGTAAAAAACACAGCCAATAGTAAGAAGATAGGGCTTTAGCTATTTGCCATCATCTTAAGAAAATGGAGGGATTAAAATGAGTGTTTATGGATATGTCCGAGTATCAAGTTGCGATCAAAACGAAGATAGACAAATGATAGCTTTAAAAAGTGTACTAGTTCCCGTAAAGAATATATTTATGGATAAACAAAGTGGAAAAGATTTTAATAGAGAAAATTACAGAAAATTATGCAGCAAACTAAAATGTAAAGATTTACTCTACATAAAAAGTATTGATCGACTTGGTCGTAATTATGAGGAAATACAAAATCAATGGCGTATTTTAACAAAAGAAATAGGAATCGATATATGTGTTATTGATATGGCACTATTAGACACAAGAAATGGTAAGGACTTGATGGGAACATTTATCGCGGATATTGTATTACAAATACTTTCTTTTGTAGCACAAAGTGAACGTGAAAGTATTAAAAAAAGACAAGAAGAAGGAATTGCTGCAGCTCGTGCTAGAGGTGTGAAGTTTGGAAGACCGGAAAAAGTAATTCCTGATGATTTTTTAAACTTGTTAAATGAAAGGGAACAAAAAAAAGTAAGTATGGATGAGATTATAAAAAAATGCGATATGAGTGAAGCCACATTTTATCGAAGAGTACGAGAACAAAGAATAATCAAAAGTAGCTTTAAATAGAAAAAAGCCTATCAAAAAGTGTGCTTTTTGATAGACTTATCTTTAAAAAATATACTACTATTTAGAGCGAAAGTCAATGTAATTATAGGGAATTATCATTTGTTTTGCAACTAATTAACTAATATATAGCAATTTATATAAAATTATATAAAATAAGGACATTAATCAAAATGTACGCTTTATGATAAGTAATTAGACTTAATAAATACATCAGGAGGATAAAATGACAAATAAATGTTCACAATGTGGTGCACCATTAAATAATGGTATTTGCGATTACTGTGGTAATCAAACAGATAAAATTATACACGAAAAAGTATATAGTGGAAAGTTTGAACAATATGAAAATGAAGATAAATTTCAAGATTTTAATAATAACCAAAGAAATAAACAATACACAAATGAATTTGGTGTGAGTAAAAAAAGTAGGACGGTTGCGTTGTTGCTATGTATATTTACAGGAACATTAGGTATACATAAGTTTTATGTTGGTAAAATTGGGATGGGACTCTTATATTTATGTACAGGAGGATTATTTGGTATAGGATGGTTTATTGATATTATTTGGATAGCTATTGGAAAATTTAAAGATAAGTATGGATTACCATTAACTGAATGGGATGGCAATTAGTGTGGGATTAATAGATGTTTTGAAGAATCAATTTTTAGATGTTATCGAATTTGAATCACAGAATACTAAACTAATTGTATCAAAATATAATCGTGAAAGTGGAAATAACGAACTTAAACAAGGATCAAAAGTAATTGTAAGAGAAAGCCAATGCGCGATTTTTATAAAGTGTGGAAACATTGCAGATGTACTAAAACCTGGAACATATACATTAGATACAAATAACATGCCTTTATTATCGACTTTAAGTGCCTTTCCGTATCTATTTATATCTCCAATTATAACTGATTTATATTTTATAAATACTAGGCAATTTATAGATAATAAATGGTCAACTAGGAATCCAATAATGAAACGTGATATTGAAATGAATATGGTTAGAATTCGAAGCTTTGGCAAGTTTAGCTTTAAGATAGTAGATCCTAAACAGTTTATGAAAGAAATATTTGGTACTAAAGGAATTGTAATGTCATTTGATATTGCGACTTATCTTTCTTCAATGCTTACAGAGGCATTCGCAACAATCATTGGTGAATCACAAAGTTCAGTACTAGATTTAGCTTGTGAATATAGAAAAATATCAGTAGCAATTCAAACTAAATTTAATGAACAAATAAACATTATAGGAATTGAATTTTCAGATGTTATTATTGAAAATATATCTTTACCAGATGAGGTTGAAAAACTAATTGATGAACAATCAGGAATTGGTATGGCAAAACGTGATATGGACTCATTTGTGCATTACCAAACAGCAAGAGCAATGAGAGATGCTGCAAAACAAGAAGGTGGACTTGCAGGGCTAGGTGCTGGAATGGCTTTAGGAAATACAATGGCACAAAATATACAAGATGTTTCTAATGAAACAAAACAAACAAAAAGTAAGACAGAAAAATTAAGAGAATTAAAAGGATTGCTTGATGATCAAATATTAACGCAAGAAGAATTTGATATCGAAAAAAAGACTATTTTAAAACAATAAAGGAGAGTAAAAATGTCTAAAAATAAGAAAATGATGAAATGTAGTAATTGTAATAATTTAATAGAAGAAAAAACAAAAATGTGCCAACATTGTGGTGCTAAAAATAAAAAACCAATTTATAAAAGATTTTGGGTTATTGCACTAGCTATTATTGTATTGTTACTAGTTTTTGGTCCAAAAGGTGGTAAACAAGATAGTGCAGAAAAATTTGATTGGTCAGATATTAAACTTTCTAGTATTTTACCAAAACCTGAATCAAATAAAGCGACAATATATAGTAATACTAATGACTATTTATGGATTCAAATATTTAAAATTACTGAAAGCGAATATGATGAATACGTAAAAGATTGTAAAGAAAGTGGATTTACAATAGATGTGGAAGATAATTATGGATATAACGCATTTAATAGTGAGGGATATGAACTTAGTGTTAATTATATGAGTGATGAAAGTATTTATATGACAGTTGATGCACCTGTAGAAATGAATGAAATTATATGGCCTATTAGTGAAATAGTACAATTAGTACCTTTACCTAATTCATCATATGGAGAAATAATAACTGAAAATTCTGATATGTTTAATGTGAATATAGGTGAAACAACAATTGATGAGTACAATGATTATGTACAAGCTTGTTTAGATTCAGGATTTAATATTGATTATAATAAAGCAGAAGATTATTACAGTGCATATAATGAAAATGGATATTATTTAAGTGTTAGTTATGAAGGATTTAATATAATTAATATTAGTATTCAAGCACCTTCAATTGATGAAGAAATAATACCGGAACCAACAAAACAACCCGATATTGAAAATGATGAAAATATTGAAGAAGATAACACTGACTTAGTAGATGGAATGCACCCTGAATTTAAAGAACAAATGGATGCATACGAAGTGTTCTTTAATGATTATATCGATTTCATGATTAAATATAGTGAATCTAGTGATGATGTGGGAATGTTAGTAGATTACCTTGATTATATAGGTAAATTCGCAAGTCAAATGGAAACAATGGATGAATTACAAACCCAAGAGATGAATAATGCTGAAACAAAATATTATATAGAAGTTACAAGTAGAATAACACTTAATTTATTAGATGTTACACAATAACTAATAATTGAAGTAACTTAAAAGAAATAACGAAAAGCACAGAACTAAGCTAATAATAGCTAATTCTGTTCTTTTTTATTAAATACTAAATTTTAGACATAAAGAAAGTAAAACAAAGTAATTAAATCTCTTTTTTCTTTTCATTAGAAATATAAAATTTCCCTGCAATGGTTAATCCTAACAATAATAAATTGCGTAGATTAAGAGCTTGAAAGCCATTAACCCTAAAATCACGAACAATCAAAACCAAAAATAGACACCCAAGTACTAATATACAATACTTAAATATTTATTTTCGAGCATTAATCATAAATTAGATCCTTTCTCAAAAACAATAATTCCTTTTACACTCAACAATAATGGACTAGTAAGCATCATGCTAATATTTTTTTTCAACATAAATAAACCTCCTTGTATTGATTTAAGTATACTATTAATTAAAAAAAAACAAGTTGCATTTGTTGTTATAAATGATAAACGATAATATTATCATTACACACATATTATCGAAAATTGCATAAAGAAATGCTCCATAATAGTAAAATGGGCATCTTTATTTTTTTTGATATAGCTTAAATAATTTACGCTTAATCCCAAATAAATGACGCTTAAGCTCAATCGATTGTTAAAATATTAATTATGTGCTATATTTAATTTATATATTAGTCAATTTAGATTTTTTTTATTATGAAATAGGTACAATAAAATATTTAAAATAAGGGAATAAAAAGGGGAAATACTATGGTAAATAGAAAATTATTTTGTCAAATATCACCTACAACATATAAAATCGCTGTGTTTAAATGTATAATGGTGAGAAAATTAAAAAATTTAGCAATACATAATAAGATAGCAAGTAAAAAAATAAAAGATGATTTACCAATTTTAATCTATAAACATAAATCATTAATAAGAAGAAAATTAGGGAATGTCGATATCCAATTACAAGATAATAAAGCTATTAATTTAAATCTTGCTTCAGCAAAGGTAAATAAAATAACTATAGGATGTGGAGAAACTTTTTCGTTTTGGTCATTAGTTGGAAGCTGTACAGAAAAAAAAGGATATAAAAAAGGGTTAACTATTTCATCAGGTAAAACAACTAGTGGGATAGGTGGTGGAATGTGTCAGTTCACTAACCTTATTCATTGGATGATATTACATACTGATATGGAAATAGTAGAACACCATCATCATGATCAAATTGATTTATTTCCAGATTACAACAGACAAATACCATTTGGTACAGGGACTTCAATTGTGTATAACTATTTAGATTATCGTTTTATAAATAATACCAACAATGTATATCAATTAATAACCTATACAGATGATACTTATCTATGTGGAGAAATAAGAAGTGATAACTATCAAAAATTTAAGTATCATATCAAATCTGAAAATGAGTTTTTCACTAAAGAAAATGATGAAGTCTTTAGAAACGGTAAGGTATATCGTAATAAAATTGATAAAGAAACAGGTATTGTTATTGAAAAAAAACTGATAAGAGATAATCATGCAAAAGTTATGTATGATACAGAGAATATTGATTTAATTATTAATAATTAAAAATACCATAACATGGTGAATGGTCAATTATCGAATTTTAATAAAAATAAAAGAAAGAATATAATGAATAGAGATTTAATAAGCCTAAGTTCATTATACTATGAGAAAATATAATGAAAACAAAAAAAATAATTAAAGGAATATTAGTTTTATTAATGCTTGGTGGTTGTGCAACTAATAAAAAAGAAGAAATAACACCAACACCTAATATAACAGTTCCACCAACACAAGAGCCAACACCTGTGACAACTGAAACTCCATTAGTATATGAAGATCTACCACAAGGTGAATTTGATCCGAATGTTTGGGGGATACATGGAATTGAACCAATAACAGATATGAATTATAAGACTATATTTGATTATGATATTAATAGTGAATATTATGTAGTACAAAAAGATGGATATTATGGTGTAATAAATGATCAAAATCAAATGGTGATTAATATTTTATCTTTTGATTTACCATATATCATAAATAAAGAAATGCTTGCTTATGAAAGTGTTATTTACGACCACCCTGGAATGCAAAATACTGATTTAAGGGGGCAAGATGGATATGGTGAAATAAGTAGGATAAATATTTTTGATGAACAAACTAATAAATTTAATACAATGCATTTGGGACATGATGGTCCAAGTACTATGGTAGATTTTGAAAAATATGATTATAATAATGATATTTTATGGTCTTATCAACAAGTTTATAATGTTGTTATTAATGAATATGGGAATGCTGAATATGATTTATCAGAAAAAAAAGGTGTTGGTAAAAACGATGGTGAAATGGTTACTGACATAATCTATGATGATGTATTGTTTATAGAAAGTGACTTAATACCTGTGTGTAAAGATGGTTTATGGGGTTATGTTGATATTAATGGAAATGAAGTAATTGAATGTATTTATAAACCAACATTTAAAAGTAAATATGTCTATAATGATCAAACACAAACAAATGAATTGGTTGCTCCTTATTATCCTTATCCTGTGATTGATAATAAAATAGTTGTGAAAAATACAGATGATAAATATGGTGTAATTGATAAAGAAGGTAACACATTAATTGAGTTTGACTATGATTATGCATCACATTATATTGATGGTAATTATATGGTGTTAAAAGATGGTGTGTGGTCAATTATTGAATAATATACAACAATTCAATAATATGAAATGAGGATATAAGATGAAAATAAAAAAGATAGTTAGTATGCTTTTGGTTTTAGTAATGATTAGTGGTTGTAGTAAGGCTGAGCCTAATATAACACCAACGCCAACAATAACACCTTCTGAAACACCTATTGCAACAAAAAAACCTGAACCAACTAAAAAGCCCACACCCACACCAACGCCTATAGTTGTTGAACAACCAATAGAAAAATTTGATATAAATGATTGGGATGTTGAGTATATTGCACCTTTACTATTTAAAGGAGTAGAGAGAGATGATGATTATTTTAGTTTATATGATGACCATTATATATTTGTAGTTGATGGTAAATATGGAATTATTAATGATCAGCAACAAATTGTTTTAAATCCAATAGGAACTAATTATCCAATAGTCCATGCCCAAGAAGGAGCGAATCATTTAAACTGGAATATTATCGATCAAAGCTTTGGAACATATTATGAAATTCAAGATCAAATTAAAAATAGTAAACTTAACATATGTGACGGACATGGATCTTGTAATCAAGATTTAGTTTATGATATGAATAAAAATGCTTTTCTATATAAATATAATAGTACAGGAGGTCCATCTGCTGCTCTACTAGATTTTGATACAACCGATTATCCAAAGAATTCATTGTTGAGATATCAAGAATTATATTCTGTAAAAGAAAAAGAGAATGAATACGAAGAATTGGTAACCATTTTTGATGTATCTGGCAAATATGGAATTGCAGATACTGAAGGAAATAAAATAACCGAGGCGATTTATCATAATGTTTTTGATATTGAAAGTGAATTAATACCTGTAAGTAAAGAAGGGTTATGGGGATATGTTGATAAAAATGGTGAAGAAGTAATACCAATAATTTATTATGATACATTTTTTGAAAGAAATGAAAAAATGTCGTATTATCCTTATCCGTATCCTGTTGTAAATGGTAGAATTGTTGTGAAAAATTGGGATAATAAATATGGTGTAATTGATATATGGGGTAATACTTTAATAGAATTTGAATATGAGCAAGGTTCGCCATATTATGATAATAGTGTAATACTTAAAAAAGATGGTGAATGGTTTATAAAATAATCAATTTATAAGAAATACGAGGTAAAATATATGAAATTTAAAATAATAGCAATAATGCTAAGTTTAATATTTATTAGCGGATGTGATACAGAAAAAACAGTGATAGCGCCAACTTTTGAGCCAACACAAATTCCAACTTCAAGTCCAAGTTCAATTCCAAGTTCAACGCCATCACCAACTCCGAAAGCAACAGCGGAAACACTAAGTTCATTTAATAAAGATGCTTTTGAATTAGATCACATTTATCCATTGCTTTATGATGAATTAGGATTAAACTACAACTATTCTTTATATGATGGATATTATATTATTGAAGATAATAATTTATTTGGATTAATTAATGAAAAAAAACAGTTATCATTAAATGCAACATCAATTTTTTATCCACATTCTCATGGGTTAGATTGGTGTCTAAAATATTTTTGTGGTCATAATGAATATCAAGAAATTCTACAAAATACAAAATTACATGAATGTTATGGGCATGGTGGTGGAAATGAAAATATAGGTTATGATAAAACAAACGATAAACTTTATATAATTACAGCTGCACATGCTAGTGATTCATTTTTAGTCGATTTTAAAAATGATGAATTAAGCGAAAACTCACTAATATCATATAGTGAACTTTATGATGTAGAATATGTTGAAAATGATTTTTCTAAGTACAAAGAAACAGGTAAACTAGGAGTAATAAACAGTAATGGTGAAATAATTACTGAAGCTATTTATGATGATGTATTTGATATTGAAAGTAGTTTAAAACCTGTCAAAAAAGGTGGGTTATGGGGATATGTAAATAGTAGTGGTGAAGAAGTAATACCATGTGCTTATCAAGCTGTTTTTGGAAGTTATGAAACACATGATTACAATGCAGACTATGAGTATGTACCACGTTATCCCTATCCTGTTATTAATGATAGAATTGTTGTGAAAAATTGGGATGATAAATATGGTGTAATTGATGTATGGGGAACTACATTAATTGAATTTGAATATGATTTTGCGTCACCATATTATAATAATAGTGTAATACTTAAAAAAGATGGTGAATGGATAGTTAAATAGCAATTAAATAATAGGAGATAAAGAAATGAAAAAAATAATTTATGCATTAATTTTATTGTTACTTATGAGTGGTTGTACCAACAGTAATGAAATTGTGCAATCACCAATGCCTGAAACAAGTATTCAACCTGAGCCCACAAATAAAACTACTAGTAAACCGACAAAGCAGCCAACACTAATACCAACAATTAAACCTGAGCAAAATGCAAATACAAGCTTTGATCCTGAAACATTTGAGTTAGTATATATTGAGCCATTACTAAATCAAAGTGTTGGTGAATATAATCTGTATGATGACTACTATGTCATCAGTGATGATAATCTTGTCTATGGAGTTATTAATAATAATAAAGAATTAGTTATCAAACCAAATTCGCCTTTCATTCCGTATGTGCTAGACGATTGTATGTTAATTTTTGATAGTGTTGATAATAATTATGAGAAAATTAAAAATTCTGATTTAAATGGTCAAGATGGATATGGTAATAGAGGGTGGACAGTAGTTTTTGACATTGATGCTTACTCATTCAAGTTAAAGCCCTATAATACAGATGGAGAAGATATGAGAGGAATCAAAGATTTTGAGGCTTCAAATTTTGATCCAAACGATTTGATTTCTTATGAGCAAATTTCTAATTTTAAAACTATTACTCAAGATGGATACAGCTACCAAACATATGATGCATCTGGGCAAAAAGGCGTAGTGAATGGTGAGGGAAAAATGCTTACTGAAGCACTCTATGAAGATGTTTTTGACATTGCAGGAGAACTAATTCCAGTGCGAGCAAACGGTCTCTGGGGCTATGTTAATAGTCAAGGAGTCGAGGTAATACCATGTGTTTATAAAGGAACATTTAGTGAAACATCAAATAGTAGATATAGTGGTGCATCTAAAAGAGAATCATATTATCCATATCCTGTGATTGATGGTAGAATTGTTGTGAAAAATTGGGAAGATAAGTATGGGGTAATTGATATTTGGGGTACTACCCTTATTGAATTTGAGTATGATTATGGTTCACCATATTATAATAATAGTATAATACTTAAAAAAGATGGTGAATGGATAGTGAAATAGCAATTAAATAATAGGAGATAAAGAAATGAAAAAAATAATTTATGCATTAATTTTAATGTTACTTATAAGTGGTTGTAGCTTTGATAATAATGTAGTAAAACAAACACCTGCACCAAGTATTATGCCAACTGAAACTTCAGGTGTTGAAGATGAAGTAGTTAAAGATGAATATTTAATTCAGCCTCTACTTAACGTAAATAGTGTTAATATTTCTAATGGCTATCAAAGATATGAGCTAAATGATGAATACTATGTAATTTCATTGAATGAAGAATATGGTGTGATGAATAATGATAATCAATTAATTTTAGATATTGAAATACCATTTATTACATATGCATGGGATGGTACTGATTTATTTGGTGATGATATGACTTTTGATTTGCAGGATACCGATTTAAAGCAAGCACCATGGGAGTCTTTTCAAGCTACAATCATTTATTATGATTTAGAAAATAAAGAAGTTTTAACACGTGATGCATTTGGAGAAGGACCTACAATTCTTACTGAATTTGATGCTGAGATATGTGGTGAAACACAACTGCTGGATTATATTGATATTAGTGATGTGCAACAAACTATTTGGAATGATGGAAGCAGTGATCACTATAAATTTAAAGAATCTGATAAAAAAGGTGTGATGGATGGTAAAGGAAATATTTTGACACAATGTATTTATGAAGATGTTTTTAATATTAAAAGTGAACTAATACCTGTAAAAAATGATGGGCTTTGGGGTTATGTTGATATAAATGGAGTAGAAGTCATTCCATGTATTTACCAAGAAACTTTTTTTGAAAAAGATTATGTTACACCTTATTATCCATATCCTGTAGTTGATGGAAGAATTGTTGTGAAAAATCAAGAAGGAAAATATGGAGTAATAGATACTTTAGGAAATACATTAATTGATTTTGAATATGACTATGGTTCACCATATTATGATAATAGTGTAATCCTTAAAAAAGATGGTGAATGGATAGTTAAATAGTAATATATGATACGAGGAGATAAGATAATGAAAAATGGTAAAATAATTTCAGTAATCATAGGATTATTATTGGTAAGTGGATGCAGCTTAAATGAAATAGACAAGCCAGTTAATACAAATAGTCCAACGGTATCACCAAATGTTACATCTACACCAAAGACTACATCAACACCTACAGTCGATAATGAATCTAATTTCGATGGACCAGTACAGCCTACAGCTGAACCAATAAAAGCATTTGATAGTACTTTGTTTGAATTAGAACAATTATATCCACTATTAAAGCCGTCAGATGTTTTCGGTATGAGTTATGAAATAGATGAAAATTTTTATATCATTGCAGATAATAATTTATACGGTTTAATTAATCAAGATAAAAAACTAAGTTGTGTACCTTTATCGAAAGGATATCCAAAAGGTCATTATGATTGTATAGATATCCATGCTGACGGACAAGAATTAATAGAGCTTCAAAATACTGAACTATTTAATTGTGGCGGACAACATGGCGGCGGTAACGGTAATGGTATTGGCTTTGATGTTGAAAATAATATAATTTATGGTATGCATCAAGGAGATGATGGTCCTATGGGATTATCAAAAATTAATAGTAATGAATTAAGTGAAAATACATTACTTGGCTACAATGAAATAACCAATTATGATAGTAGCTTGGAATATGATGTTGACTTTGATATATCTAAAAAATATGGAATTATCAATTCTGAACTAGAAGTATTGACGGATGCAATATATGATGATGTATTTAAAATTGATAGTGAGCTAATTCCTGTGAAAAAGGGTGATTTATGGGGTTATGTCAATAATAAAGGGGAACTAGTTATTGATTGCATTTATCAGGCTACATTTGTAAGTGAGACATTTATGGACGAGGTAACTTATGATAAGTATGAAATTATGCCATATTATCCATATCCTGTAATTGATGGAAGAATTGTTGTGAAAAATCAAGAAGGAAAATATGGAGTAATTGATACTTTAGGAAATACATTAATGGATTTTGAATATGAATATGGTTCACCATATTATAATAATAGTGTAATACTTAAAAAAGATGGTGAATGGATTATTAAATAATCATGTTTTAAGCTGTTGGATTATTATATAAACGACAATTATAAAAAATAGTAAACCAAAAATTACTTGATATAATTGATTTAAAGATAGTACATCATTATTAAAAGATAATGTACAACCAAAAACTTTTTGAATTTCATGCATGACATCACTGGGTAAATTAAAAGTTATGTCTTTTAATATATCAATTGTAAACACATTGCGTGTAGCACAAGCTATTGTACTTAGTGGTGACATTACTAAAATAGATTGAATAGTATCAGGGTAATAACCTAAAGGAATATAGACACCTATTATAAATCCTATTATTGTTGCACCAAGGTTTCCAATTGTAGCAAAAGATTGTGACGTTTTAATAAAAAAGGCGATAATCATTAATAATAAAGATGAAACAAAACAATTTATAATGATTAAAAAATATGTTTGAATTAAATTAAATGTAGTTATATTAAAGCTATAATTATTTTTTAGATAAAATAAAATCAAGAAAAAACCAAGTGTAGAAAATAATAGTGCTATCACAACAGATGCGAAAAGATATGAAGTATAAATTGTAATTTTATAGTGTGGAGTTATTAAAAAATCGTTGATGACATGATTTGAAATATCCTTGATAAACAAATTAAGCATGCCAAGTGATGCACTAAACCCTGTAACTAGTATTAATCCTATCAACATACTTTGATCGGTAAACTGTTCAATATTATTTGCAGGACAAACTTGTTTTATGGCATCAATTGTAAAGTCTTTTATGAATAAAAAATATAATGATAAAACCACTATTAAGGAAATTACAGTGAATAAAACATTTATTTTATCTTTAAAGAAATAAATTAAATGTCTGTTGACTAAATTAAAGAATGCTTTCATATTAAAACTCCTTACTGATTTGATGAAATAGTTCATCTAGTAATATATCAATATACCAAAAATTAGTTAAACTAGGATGTTTATTTAATTCATTAATTGCACTTTTAGGATTATCAAAAGAAAATGTTTTAGTTATATTATTGTCTTCAATAATTAGTTTTTGTTTTGAAAATTTATTCATAACTGTTTTAAGTTCATCGTGAACAATTATTTTTCCATCATTGATACAACATATTTCATCGGCATATTTTACTTCTTCCATATAATGAGTGGAATAAAAAATAGTTAAATTAGTTTGTTTTTGTATCTTTATAATACTATCCCATACAAGTTTTCTAGCACTTGGATCAAGACCTTGTGTAGGTTCATCTAAGATTAAAAGTTTAGGGCTATGAACTAATGCTCGTGCGATTTGAATTATTCTAATTTGGCCACCAGAACAATTCTTTAATGGCTTTTTTAATAAATGAGTAATATTTAATAATACACAAATTCTATTTATTTCACTTATACACTGATTATGATTTTGAAAATATAAATAAGAGCGTTGATAAAGATTTTGATAAACAGTAAAATCTAAATCTAAAGTATTTTTTTGAAAGACAACACCAATATTTTTTTTAATATTGATATTATTATTGTTTAAGTTATAATTTGCGATTTTAACACTACCGCTACTTTGATTTAATAGGGTACTTAAAATATTCAAAGTCGTACTTTTACCAGCACCATTTAACCCTAAAAAAGCGAGGGTTTTTCCTTTTTGCAAAGTAAAACTAATGTTATCTATTGCTTTAAATTTTTTATATTGTTTACAAAGATCTTTTACTTCTATCATATTATTCATACTATCACCCATAATAGTGTATGAAATGAATTGATTTTTAGCACAAGCTATAATACTATTAATATAATAAATGGGGGTGGTTATATGTTTTATAATCTACATGATGATATAGGTAATGATATATTTGAACATAAAAGGGATAAAGCTAATCGATTAGATGATTATCATTATCCAAAATTTATAAAAGGAAAAATAAAAAGATCTGCTATCGTTTGCTTTTTTTTAGGTGATGAAAATTATGATATCATGCAAGAAATGATTGCATATGTTTATGATCAAATAAATAAAAGTCAGTATTTTTCTTTTGAAAATGATAAAAAGATTCAAGTATTTATTGCAGTTGAAGGTATGTGTCCAATTGATTGTGATATTAAAAATCGTATAAAATGGTTAAAACAACATAAAGTCAAAACAGCTTCATTAGTTTGGAATGATAATAATAAACTGGCATGTGGTGCAAAAAGTGGAAATATGCCATTGAGTGATTTAGGAATAGATGCTGTGAAATATTTAAATGAATATGATATAACAATTGATATATCACATCTTTGTGAACAAGGTGTTTATGATGTTTTAAAATATAGTAGTAAACCAATCATTGCAACACATTCAAATGCTTATGAAATGTGTAATCATTTTAGAAATTTAAGTGATGACTTACTTATTAAAATTAAAGAACAAAATGGTATAATAGGAGTTGTAGGTGTTAAAAGTTTTGTAAGTAATGATCATAATTTATGCAATATCAAAGGATTATTATTAATGATTGATTATTTGAAAAATTTAATAGGTGAAAATAATTTAGCTTTCGGGTTTGATTTTATGGATTATTTTGGAAAAGATAATTCAATGATTGAAGGTCTTAAAAGTTGTTGTGAATGTGATGAATTACTTACAGTATTAAATGATAAGTATGATAATGATTTTGTAAGTAAAATATGTTATCAAAATGTAATTGATTTTTTTGAAAGGTAGGTGCAATTATGGTTGAATTTATATCACAAACAATGTTATATATAGTATGTTTTGCATGTAGTTTATATAGTTTAATGGGAATAGATTTTGAAAAAATAATTAAAAAAAACAAAACATTTCAAGCTCAATGTTTAATTGTTTTATTGTCTTTAGGGCTTGGTTATTTAGTTGCGAATTTTATAATGGATTTAATGTATAACAATATTTTCTTTTAATATTATTATATAGTTATACTTTATTTTATTGTGTTTGATTATTTTTATAATACTGCATAAAAATAAATTTAATTATGTATATAATTATAAATGTTGTTAATAATTTCATTGAGGTGAGATTATGTTAGTATATGAAAAGAAAAAAAACAAAGGAATTTTTAGTGTTGGTACAGCTTTATTAGCAGTAGTCATGTTGTTGGGTGCATTATATTTAAGCTATAATTATAATGCAAATGATCCATTGCCTGTTATCTATGAACAAGAAAGTGATTATGTTTTACAATTGCCAGATTTCGTTAGTACAGATGAAATTATTTCAATGCCATATGTTGTTAATGCAAGTGTGGCGACTCATTATTTTGATATGTCAAAAAGTGATGAAACACTAGATAAAGCAATTGTTGAATTTGATGATGTTTATCGACCATCACAAGGAGTTGATTATACTTTTGATGGAAAAGTGTTTGAAGCAGTTGCTATGATTAGTGGTGAAGTAGTTGACGTATTTGAAGATGCTCTAATGGGAAAAAGTATTTCAATTAAATCAGATAAGGGAATATTGATTACTTATCAAAGTTTATCAAAAATTAATTTTGTAATAGGTGATAAGGTTAAACAAAATGAAATTGTAGGATTAAGTGGAGAAAATCTTTATAATGAAGATTTAGGAATTCACTTACACGTATCTTGTATGCGTAATGATACATTAGTTGATCCTGATAATTTAATTAGAAAGAAAATTAGTGAATTAAACTAGAAAGATTAAGGTCCTTCAAATTTTTCAACGAAAATAAAATACGTTGATAATCTATGGAGGATTTTTTTAATTTTGTAAATTAAAATAGAGTAAATATGTTATAATAAAAGGTGAAATTATGTAAAGGAGTATTATTATGTTTTCTAAAAGTGTAGGAATTGATTTAGGTACAGCAAATACCTTAATATATGTTAAAGGTCAAGGGATTGTATTGGATGAACCATCAGTAGTTTCTATTGATGCAGAGACTAAAAAATGTTTGGCAGTTGGGCAAGAAGCAAAAGAAATGTTAGGAAGAACACCGGGTAGAGTTTTAGCTATTCGTCCTTTAAAAGACGGTGTTATTGCAGATTTTGAAGTAACTGAAATCATGCTTAATTATTTTATTCGTAAATTAAAGTTAAAAGGAATGTTTTCTCGTCCTACAATTTTAATTTGTTGTCCGTCAAACATTACTTCAGTAGAACGTAATGCTATTCGTGATGCTGCATATCGTGCAGGGGCTAAAAAAGTTTATATTGAAGAAGAACCAAAAGTTGCAGCAGTTGGTGCAGGTCTTGATATTTCAAAACCTACAGGATCTATGGTACTTGATATAGGTGGTGGAACAACAGATGTTGCAATTTTATCACTTGGTGAAATTGTTACAAGTACATCTTTAAAAATTGCAGGAGATAAATTTGATCGTGATATTATTAAATATGTAAAAGAAAACTATAAATTATTAATAGGTGATAGAACTGCGGAAGAAATTAAAGTTAAAATTGGAACGGCTTGTCGTTCTGATCAAAATGATAGTATTCAAGTTTCTGGTCGTGACTTAGTGTCAGGATTGCCAAGTACTATTACAATTACAGCAGATGAAACTGAACTTGCAATGCGTGATTCTTTAGCGGATATTGTAAGAGCTTGTCGTACTGTATTAGAACAAACACCTCCAGAACTTTCAAGTGACATAGTTACTCGTGGAATTGTTTTGACGGGTGGTGGAGCAATGTTGGTGGGACTTGATCAACTATTAATCAAAGAATTAAATATTCCTGTGTACGTGGCTGAAAATACGTTATCATGTGTGGCAATAGGAACAGGTGTTTTATTAGAAAATATTGATAAAGTTAAATAATTGGAGAATAAATTATGAATATTGTAAGGATAGCTACTTATTTTTTACTGCCATTCATGTTGTCGCTATTACTTGTACCAATTTGTAAGAAAATAGGATTTAGTTTAAATATTTATGCTCAAGAAAATGCAAGAACTGTTCACTCTGGTAAGATGGTTAGAATGGGAGGGCTTGCGATATTTGTTGCATACATGATATCACTTGCCTGTTTTATTGAAGCTGACTATATGTGGAATGGTGTAATTATCGGTGGACTAGTAATATTTATCGGTGGGTTAATTGATGATATTTACGAGTTAAAACCGATTTTTAAACTTATGTTTCAAGCAACAGCTGCTATAATTGCTATTTATTTTGGTGGTATAACTCTTGGTACAATAACTCTACCTTTTGGAATAGTTATTGAACCAGGTATCTTTTCTACCTTAGTATCATTTATATGGATTGTAGGTGTCACTAATGCAATTAATTTGATTGATGGTTTAGATGGCTTGTCAGGTGGAATATGTTTAATTGTTTTATGTACAATTGGAACAATTGGATTTATGATGGATCGTACTTATATTAGTGTTTTTGCTTTAATTTTAGTAGGTGCAATAGCAGGGTTTTTACCCTATAATTTTCATCCGGCATCTATATTCATGGGTGATTGTGGTGCCTTGTTTTTAGGATTTACAATCGCGTGTATTTCTTTAATGGGATTTAAAACAACAACATTAGTTACTCTAGCATTACCTATTATGATTTTATTTATTCCAATATCTGACACACTAATTGCGATGATTAGGCGAAAATTAAAAGGTGTTGGTATGATGAGTGCTGATAAGTCGCATCTTCATCACATTCTAATGTATCGTTTAAATTTAGGGCATAAAAAAGCAGTTTTGGTATTATATTCTGTTGCTGCTTTATTTGGTGTTTGCGCAATAATCATGTTTGAAAATGAAACAATAGGAACTATATTGCTTGTAATATTATTGATATTATTTGAAATATTTGTGGAAGCAACTGAAATGATTAATCCGAAGTTTCATCCTTTATTGGGATTATCTCGAAGATTATTTGGTTATCCTAAGAAAAAATTATATGATAATGAAAAAAAGTAGTCATTTGACTACTTTTTATTTGCCTTATTATTTAAAAATGTATAAGTTTTTAAGTATAGCTATTTAGTTATGTTACGTTCAAAACTTAAATATCTAGTTCCTTGAAACTTCAAGACACCTATATCTTTTTCTACAAGCATACCATAATCTGAACTTTTCACTTTCAATTCAACACGGTCTCCATTATTATATTGAAAAGTTACATAATATGTAGTTGAAGAATTATGGTGACCATTACCTGAATTATAATGGCTAACATCTGATCTTTTTGTTACAACTTGTCCGTCCACAACCTGTACTTCTGCTACATTGTTTGATTGCCATTCTAGTGTTTTTTTACTTGTATTTATAATCATTGATATAACAATTACTGCAAAGACTGTAAAAAAGATAACTGGAAATAAACCCATTGAACCATTAACGCTACCAAAAAATAATATATTCATAAAAAATTCTCCTAATTTATTGCTTATATAATATCATTTTAAAAAATAAAAGTATACTAACTTTTCATTGTATAATTTTAAAGTGGATTTATAATAATCGCTTTATATTGTTTAAAAGCTCATCTTGAATCGAGAAATATCCAAAATAAAAAAATCATTACTAAAAAAGTTTTTGGAATAATCTATTATTTCTACCTCTTGCTTTGAATAGCATAAGCGTTCATAATATTATATAGTTCAATTCTTTTATGTTCTTGCCATGGTAATACTTTTTGATACAAATTAGTAAAGTCATATTTGTTTGACCATTAAAAAGTTATAATTCAAATTTTAAAAAGGTGTACAAACTAGTAATTTTGGAATTAAAGCTTTAGGTTTAAGTATTCCATATAGATATATTCATAGTCAAAATTGTGTTATGCAATATAGTGATATTAATGATATGCTTAATCTATTAAAAAAAGCATTAGTTAATATAAATAAATAATCTAGTTTAAATATAAAAAATTAAATCCTTTTAAAGGGATTTTTTTAATATTGACATAATGTGGATAATAGTATATTGTTGATGTATCAGTACAGTACAGTACAGTTGAGGAGGACGTAATTTGAATATAATAATCAGTGCCAATAGTTCAATGCCAATCTATGAACAAATAACATCACAAATGAAAGAAATGATTATAAGTAATAAATTAAAAGCTGGTGATAATTTACCATCTGTAAGAGGACTTGCGAAATCACTTCATATAAGTATCATGACAGTTCAAAGAGCTTATGATGACTTACAAAAGGATTGTTTTGTTACAACAACAGCTGGTAAGGGAACATATGTTGCCAATATTAATAACAATTTGAAAAAAGAAGAAAATCAAAAGAATCTAGAAAATAAAGTAATGGAAATTGTTAGGATTGCGAAATTGAATAATATATCAATTAATGAATTAAATAAGTTAATTTCACTAATATATGAAGGAGAATATTAATATGAATAATGCAATTAAAGTTGAAAATTTATGTATCAAATTTGAAGAGTTTGGTTTAGATAATGTTAGCTTTAAAGTGCCTACAGGTAGTATTGTAGGGTTTGTTGGGAAAAATGGATCAGGTAAAACAACAACGATAAAATCAATACTACAAATAATAAAGAGCAATAGTGCAAGCTTAGAAATATTTAATAATCCAATCGATTTTAAATGTAACGATCCATTACTTCCTTACTTAAATGATATAGGTGTAGTATTTGATGATAATCATTTCCCTAGTTTAATGGATATTAGTACAATTAAAATTATGATGAGTAAAATATATAAAAACTGGGATAATGAATTATTTGATCAACTATTAAAAAAATTTGAAATATTTTATGAAAATCAATTAATTGAAAAATTATCAAAAGGGAATGCTTGTAAATTATCGATGGCAGTTGCATTAGCTCATCATCCTAAGTTACTTATTTTAGATGAACCTACAAGTAATTTAGATCCTATTGCGAAAGTTGAAATGCTTGATTTATTTTTGGATTTTGTTCAAGATGAAAGTCATTCAATTTTATATTCAACTCACAACACAGATGAATTAGAAAAAATAGCCGATTATATCATAATGATTGATGAGGGTAGAGTTGTATTTGAAGTTGCTAAAGATGAATTAATCTACGATTATGCAGTAATTAAATGTTCTTTTGAACAGTTTAAACAAATGGATAAGAGTAATTTTGTATCTGTTATCAAAGATGATTATAGTGTAAAAGTTTTATCTAAAAATAAAGAATATATTGTGGATAACTTTTCGCAATATGTTATTGATACTACAAATATCGCTGAAGTAATGCAATTTTACATAAAGGGAGAAAAATTAAATGATGGAATAATTATTTGAATAAAGTAATGTACCTTTATTCTTAACATAATTAACTTCTTATTTTGCCTTTACCTAAAAATAATAATTTAAATGTTAAATATCTATTATTATCACGTATTACAAAAATAAATAAAATTAGTATAGAAAAGCAATAACTTTAATTACAATTATCGATTATGAAGTATATAGATATAATTATATACAAACAAAATAAAGGAGGATATATTTATGAATGGATTAATGTATAAAAATGGAAAACTATTTTTTAGAAAAAAAGAAGTAATTCCAATGGTTTTTACTATGATAATAATATTAATAGCAGGATGTGTATTTTTAGGTGCAATGATAATGCCAATTATAATTATTTTATTTTATATTGTTACAATGACAATAATTTACCAAAGTGAAACTAATAAGTTTATCGAATATGAGGCAATTTTACCGATAACTAAAAAAAATAAAGTTAAAGCTAAATATTATACTTGTTTACTTTATATGATTTTTGGAATAATAATTGCTTTTGTTTTAGGAATGATCGCAAATGTTTTTACAGTAACTATGTTATTAAGTGAAGTTTTGGTTATAACGATTTTGTTTGGTAGTTCAGTTATTATCTCAATGGCTTTAGTATTCCCAATTTTGTATAAATATAAATCATGTAATAGGATAAATGTTACTATGTTTTCATTGTTATTTATAGAGGTAATAATGTTGATAATAATTATGCTGTTTTCTTTTGATACTAGTGTGCCATTAGTTTCATTGCTATTTTCAGAAAATTATTATACATTAACATATTTGATTCCGACAATTATTTGTAGTATAACAGTTTTTATATCAATGAAAGTAAGTGAAAGAGTCTATTAATGAATAAGTAAAATTATTATGATTTATTGACCATATAAAATTATAGTTAAAAAAATAATGTTGAAGATATCTTGTTGTTAGATATCTTTTTTTGTATAAAAATAGTGAAATTTTTATAAGTGAAAAATATACAAATTGTTAAATCGATATAAATAGTTGGGGTTTTATATAAAAATAAATATGCAATAATTATTGACAATTAGGTTTACTGGGTGTAGACTTTAAATGGGTTTACAGTAAGTAGACCTTAAGGAGAATACTAATGGCTGATTATAAACTTGGAGAAATAGAAATGCTTTTTTCTAAATTGATTTGGGAAAATGAACCACTTACATCAGGAGAACTTGTAAAACTTGCACAAGCAAATCTTTCATGGAAAAAATCCACAACATATACAATATTAAGAAGGTTGTGCGATAGAGGTATTTTTAATAATGATAATGGTATTGTAACATCACTTATATCAAAACAAGAATTTGATGCAGTTCAAAGTGAAAAATTTGTAGATGAAACTTTTTCAGGGTCATTGCCACAATTTCTTACTGCGTTTTCATTGCGAAAAAAATTAAGTGATAAAGATATAAAAGAAATACAGGATTTTATTGATGATAATAGAGGTAGCTTATGAAATTTTTAATATATGAACTTTTACCAATTATAATTAATATGAGCCTTACTGCTAGTGTCATTATTGTAGCAGTTTTAGTTTTTAGAGTATTACTTAAAAAAGTTCCAAAAATATATTCTTATACAATATGGGCAGTTGTACTTGTAAGGTTATTATGTCCCTATACGATAGAAAGTGATTTATCGTTTATGGGAATGCTTAATGCTCCTACTAATGACAATGGTTTGATTGAATATGTACCTCAAAATATCGTTGATAATCCATCACAAATTAAACAAATTCCTATTGTAAATCAATTAATCAATAATAATATAGTGAATGAATTACAACCAATTGTGTCTAATCCTTTAGAGAAGTTTATTTTTGCAGGTGCAATATTTTGGGCTAGTGGGATGATTGTAATTGTTATATATAGTGTAATTCAATTGATCAAAGTGAAAAAAGATTTAATTACTAAACTTAGAATTAAAGATAATATATATATTGTTGATTATATTCAAACACCATTTGTAATGGGTTTATTTAAACCAAAGATTTATTTGCCTTCAACACTTTCTAATGATGAACAAGAATATATTATTATGCATGAACTATGTCATATCAAGCGTTTAGATCACATTACAAGAATTATGGCGTTTATAGCCTTAACAATTCATTGGTTTAATCCACTAGTTTGGATTGCGTTTTTTCTTTCAAGAAAAGATATGGAAATGGCCTGTGATGAAACCGTAATGAAAAATATTGAAGATGATATTCGTGTAGAATATTCAACATCGCTATTGAAATTTACAACAGGTAAAAAACTTAATTTTGTAACACCATTGGCATTTGGTGAATGTGATACCAAAAGTAGAATTAAAAATATTATGACTTATAAAAAACCATTGATCTGGGTTGGAATAATTGCAACTATTGCAGTAATATGCTTAGCCGTAGGTTTAATATCTAATCCGAAAATTACTAAAGATATTACTAACGTTGGTAATGACGAAAATCAAACTAATTTGGAGATGTTATGGGGAAATCGTACTGATTATGTTGGTGACAATTCTGCAGTAGGAAATATAATATATAATTTATCTTTTCCAAGTAATGTAATATGTGATGGTTTTAAACTTGTAACAGATATACAACCATATGAAATCATCGTAAAGTTACAAGCAACTAATGATGCATTAAACCAAATAAGTGAGAATGAAACAGCACTTAATATTGATAATCAACAATTTGAAATAAATGCGAAATTGATGTTTTCATTAATAGGCAATGTGGATAAAATCACTTTTGATATAAGTAAAGATGATGGACAAAAATTAAATATGTCATATGATAGAACTAATTATGATGATGTGTTTGAAAAAACAAAAACATTACTTGGTTTTAAATCAGAAGCTTTAAAAATTATGGCGGTTACAAATGATCAAATGGTAATTCTTGTAGGGGATGAATTGTTTTATCCAAGAGCTAATGATGACCCAGATATTATTGAACAAATAGGTGGTCCTACAATTACGATTAATAAAAGTACTCAATCATTAATAATATTAATGCCAGAAAGTTATAAAGATCTTAAAACTGCAAAATTTGGAATCCAATGTTATTTAGATGATGAACAAGTTGATGGTCGCTATATATTTTTAGATATTGTTGATGGTGTCGCGGTTCTTGATTTTAATGCTAGTATACAGCACATAACGGGTGAAATTGAAACAAAATACGATTATGTACATATTGGTTCTTGGATAAATGAACAAATACAAGATACAAATTCCTTTACTGTAATTATGAGCGATGATGTTCAAGAAACATCTACAAAAAATAATCATGAACTACAAATTTTAAAGGACAGTGACAATAATACAATATTTAACTTATTTACGGGTGTAAAGTATAGTGAAACAGGAGTATTATATTATGATTATCATATTTCAACACCAATTATTGATGACATTACTAATGAGTTAAATAATTTAACTGCAGATTTTTCTTTATATATTCAAGATAATAATCAATCATTTAGTGAAAAGGAAATTAATGAATTTAAAAAAGTAATCGAAAATAGTAATTATGATAAAAATAAAAATTGGGACATAATTTTAAATAGTGAAATAAAAAAGAGTTTAAATAGTGATATTGCATTAACTAATGATGCAAATAAGAATAATCGTTTGATTATGGTCAATGATAAACTTTATGTTGATACTGGCAAAAGAATTGCTCAAAGAAGTAAGAAAGTTATAAGTTATGCAGAGTCAATAAAATCAATTGTAGGGTCAAATCTTGTTCCGACAAAAAATGATGAGGCTAATTTTGGTGACGGATATGCTTTTGTTAACTATCAAATAGTTGATGAAGAAAATATTGAAATACATACATATGAAGAAGCAGTTGGATTTATTTTGGTTGATAAGTAATGTATAGATAAATAAATTAGTTCATAAAATTAACTTTTTAGTTAACTTTCACATTATATTTTCAATTTAAGATTAATTAAATATTATATTAAATAATTTAGTATAAGAAACTAAAATAGGGTAAACATATTAGTGGAGGTAGTGCCCATGAATATGTTAAGTATCCAACAGTTAATCGGTGATGTTATAAATGACAAAGCAAACAATTTAAATAATTTTATGAGTTTAATGAAAACTAATTATAAGGATTTATCAAGTAAACAATTACACGCTCATTTAGTGAGTGAAGCAAATTATATTATGCGTAATCAATATAAATCGTGTGATCAATTTGGTGTTAGAATTAAAGAAGGCGATATTTGTTATATTGATTTTGGTCAAGCCTATTTGAATGAAGCAGGATTTCAACATTTTGGTTTGATAACCAATATCACAAATGGCAAAGTCTTTGTAATTCCCATGACATCAAATCCTAGTACATATCATCAAGCATATGATGAAATAAAATTACCTAATGGTAAAAAACATTTGATGCAAATAGGATTGATTAAAGGGCTTAATAGGGATTCAGTATTATTCTTAAATGATTGTAAATATATTAATAGTGCAAGAATTATAGACGTAAAAGCTAATATTGACACTAGTAGTGAACTGTATAAAAATATCCAAAAAAGAATTTTAGAATGTCTTATCCATGTCTGACATGGTTTGACATTTTTTTTATGTCTTTAATTATAATATGTAGGTGGGGTGATAATATGAGTAATAATGTATCAATTTTAGAGAATGGTTTTCGGAAAAAAATAAGTATTTCCACAACCGATGGATTTTTATTTGCAGTAGCTATTTTTACAGCAATAAGTTTTGAAAAGTTTTTAATGCCATGTATTATGTTTACGATTCTATCTTTTTTTTACCAAAGAAAGGCAAATGAATTTATTTATTTATCCGTAGGATATCTTATTTCTAACTTAATATTTAATTATAACTACTTTATGCATAGTGCAGCGATTTTAGGTGTTTATTTATTAGTTATTTTAATTATAAAAGTCATCAAAATTAATTCCTATTATTTTATGCCATTTGTAACAGGTTTAATAAGTGCAATAAGTACAATTGTATTAATTAGTGATTTTCGTTTTGGTATGATGTCTTTTGTTGTGGGGTATATTTTAATGTTGATGGCAACAAGTGAAAATGTCTTTGTGGAACAAAACTTCAAAATATCACCATTTATTTTAGGGTTATTTATAGTTAGTTCGCTTACTTTTTTAAGTAGTTATTTAACCATTCAACAAGTGATTATAATATATTCATTGTGTATATTACTTATTAGTAATTATGTAAAAAATGATGAAATAATTGTATTATCCATGCTTATTGCAGTTACGTGTAATATCGATATTATGAGTTTTGGTTGGTTAGTTGGTTTTATTGTTTATAAATTAAATAGTGGTAATAATTTTATCAAATGTTTATTATTTACATCAGTTATTTATTTGTTTTACCAAGATATGATGCTGACACTTATAGCTTTTGTTATTAGTAGTGTAGCAAGTATTGTACCAAGAGATTTCTTACATAATTTTGTGATAGTTGAAAAAAATATTAATGATATAATCTATTATAGGCAGTCTAAAGAAAAACTTGTAGAGCATCAATTAAATCAGTTTGCCCAAATATTTCACAGTATTTCGCATTATTATCAAACGATACAACCATCAGAAGTAGCTTTTTTAGATGGTATGGCTCAATCTATGGAACTTTTATCAATGCAATTAAAGCAAAGTGTCTTTAGTATGCAAGATGAATCTGAAAGGATTTATGAGTTAATTAAAGGGTATCATTATGATGTAACTAAAGTCATCTCAACAACAACTGAAAGTAATCAAAAACATATTGTAATTCAATTTGTTGATTGCTCACGCAAAGATATTAAAGAAGTCATCTTACCTTTATTACAAATGGTAATCGACAAGAATTTAAAGATTATTAGTGTTGATTCTAATAATTTCTTCAATAATGCATTACGTGTTGAATTTATGGGAATTAAGCCAAGTGATTTTAAAGCTAAGGCATATCGAATAGTTGATGAAAATAATGATAGTGGTGATACATGCGCTATTTTTGAAAATAAGACGTGTACCATTTGTACAATAAGTGATGGTA
The DNA here is from genome assembly GCA_947037125.1 of uncultured Holdemania sp. Classification (GTDB taxonomy): domain Bacteria; phylum Bacillota_I; class Bacilli_A; order Erysipelotrichales; family Erysipelotrichaceae; genus RGIG1896. The sequence continues at coordinate 28,324 of CAMQTJ010000001.1, read as the reverse complement.
TGGGTGTTGGTAAAAATGCTAGTAAATCAAGTGGTTTTATTACCTTTTTGTGTCAAAGACTTTTGTCTGCGGGAATTCCAATTGAAATGGCCGTTAAAAGTATGAATAGTATTTGTTGTTTAAATAAAGCTTCAAGTTTTGCTACTCTTGATTTTTTGTGTTTTGATAGAATATCAAATGAGGCATATATTTCTAAATCTGGTGCAAGTCCTACATTTTTAATACGTGACAATGAAGTATTTAAAATAGAGGGTCAATCATTGCCTTTAGGAATAATTAATAAAGTTAATTCTGATTGCTTTAAAGTGCAATGTCATAAAAACGATATGTTTATTATGTCTAGTGATGGAATCGATGAAAACACTATTCGTGAGTGGTGCTTGGTGAAAAAAAATCTAGTAATACAAGAAAATATACGAAATACCCTAAAAAACTATGAAAATCACGATGATGCGTCAGTTATTTTTGCGCAAATTGGATAAATGAGTTAAAATAATAGTTACAAGTAAGAGGTAGCTATATGTTAGATGATTTAGTTGGTAAAAAGGTTTTAATAGCAGTATCAGGAGGGCCAGACTCTATGGCTCTTTTAAATATGTGTGTGACACTTAATATTAAATGTGTTGTTGCACACGTTAATTATCAAAAAAGGGATAGTGCAATTCGTGATGAATTAATTGTAAAAAATTATTGTAAATCACATGATATTTTAATGTATACTTTATATCCTAAGTATGAAAGTGGTAATTTTCAAAAATGGGCAAGAGATGTTCGCTATGAATTTTTTAATCAAATTGTTACAAATAGAAAATTATACTGTACTTTAGTTGCACATCATTTAGATGATTTAATTGAGACTTTTTTAATACAACAAAAGCGTTGTACAATACCGTCATTTTATGGAATTAAAAAGGAAACAACAATTAAAGGTGTATTAATAATTAGAGAATTATTAAATTTTACTAAGGATGATTTAGTTAAATATTGTGATAATCAATGTGTTGAATATGGAATAGATGAATCTAATTTAAGTAATGATTATACTAGAAATAAAATCAGACATGAAATTGTTGAAAAGATGACACATGATGAAAAAAATGAAATGCTACTTGATATAAAGATGCGTAATATTGAACTAAAAATAAGTGAAGAATTAATAAAACAATTATTGAATGATGACCTAAAAATTGATTATAATATCTATTCTAAACTAAGTGAGTTTGAAAGAGCATATTATATTAGAACGATATTTTATAAGGTTAGTGGGAAAAGATTTTCAATGAAAAGGTGTCTAGATTTAGATCGACAGCTTAAAACGAATAGAAATGTGGAAATCAATGTGCTGGATTATGTGAAATTGTCGAAAATGTATAATATCGTTGCAATTAGTAAGACTAAAGAGGTATTGTATTCTTATGTTTTAAATGAAGTAGAGTTTATATCAAACAAATATTTCAAATTAACTGACAAGGGTACAACAATTGAATCCTTAACATTATCATCTAATGACTTTCCAATCACAATTAGAAATGCACAAAATAATGATAGTATTAAGCTTAGATTTGGTACAAAAAAGATTAATCGATTCTTTATTGATCGAAAAATACCATATGAGTTAAGGAAATCATGGCCGGTAGTATTGAATTGTGCTGGTGAAATAATATTTATACCGGAAATAGGGTGCGATTTGAAACATTATTCTAACAATCCTAACTGTTTTGTGGTAAAATGGTAGTATTACACTGGAGGAAATAGTATGCATCAATCTGTCAAAAACATATTAGTAACACATGAACAAATCGTAGCAAGATCAAAAGAATTAGGTGAACAAATTACAAATGAATATAAAAATCATGAGAATAAACCTTTGCTTGTAGCGTTATTAAAGGGATCTGTTCCTTTTTTAGCGGAATTAATTAAGCATATTGATTTAGATATCGAGTATGATTTTATGGATGTTTCAAGTTATGAGGGTACTGAATCTATTGGTGATATTAGAATCATTAAAGATTTAGATCGTTCGATTAAAAACACAGAAATTATTTTAGTAGAAGATATTGTCGATACGGGAAGAACTCTTGAAACTGTTAAGAAATTGATGGTTCAAAAAGGTGCTAGTGACGTTAAGGTTGTAACATTACTTGATAAGCCTGATCGTCGTGTTGTTGACATTACTGCTGAATATGTTGGGTTTGTTATACCAAATGAATTTGTTATTGGATTTGGTTTAGATTTTGATCAAAAGTTCCGTAACTTACCATATGTTGGTGTATTAAAAGAAGAATTTTATAAATAGTAAAGGGAGTGTGTTTTAATGCGTAAAAATATTAAATGGATTAATTATTTACCTTATTTACTTGTATCAATTACATTGTTTGCAATTCTTTATATGGAGCCTGGAAGCAGTGTTGAAAAATTAAATTATGATGAATTACAGACTGTTATTGAACAACAAGAAATTGTTGAATCAACAGCTACGTTTGGTACTAATGTAATTTCTATTAAAGGTTATTACATGGAGGGTGAAAATAAAGTTAATTTCACTGCAACAATGCCACGTACTGAAGAGTTAGCAAATGAAGTAACAAGCCAACTTGGTGAAGCTAACATTATTGACGAAACGGCTTCTAATGTTTTTGTTGATGCATTATTATCAATCGTACCGTTTTTAATTATTGGTGGATTTGTAATGTTTATGTTAACTAAAATGAATGGTGGACAAAATAATAAAGCGTTTGAATTTTCTAAATCTAGAGCTCGTCTTGAAGGGGATATAAAAGTCCGTTTTAATGATGTTGCTGGTTGTGATGAAGAAAAAGAAGAAATGGCTGAAATTATTGATTATTTAAAATCACCTAAGAAATTTGCGAAAATGGGTGCTCGTATACCAAAAGGTATCTTAATGGTAGGATCTCCGGGTACTGGTAAAACTTTATTAGCAAAAGCTGTTGCAGGCGAAGCCGACGTGCCATTTTATTCAATCTCAGGTTCTGACTTTGTTGAAATGTTTGTTGGTGTTGGAGCAAGTCGTGTTCGTGATATGTTTAAAAAAGCGAAACAGACTGCACCATGTATGATTTTCATTGATGAAATTGATGCTGTTGGTCGTCAACGTGGAGCTGGTATGGGTGGAGGTCACGATGAACGTGAACAAACACTTAACCAAATGCTTGTTGAGATGGATGGTATTACTGATAATGGCGGTATTGTTATTATTGCTGCAACAAATCGTCCTGACGTATTAGACCCTGCTTTATTAAGACCTGGTCGTTTTGATAGAACAATTACTGTTTCATTACCTGATAAAAAAGGTCGTAAAGCAATATTAAAAGTTCATGCAAGAAATAAGTCTTTAGCTGAAGAAATTAATCTTGATGCTTTAGCAAGTCGTACACCAGGATTTAGTGGTGCTGACTTAGAAAACGTTTTAAATGAAGCAAGTATATTAGCTGTTAGAGATAATAGTACTAAAGTATATATGCATCATTTAGATGAAGCGATTGACAGAGTTATGATGGGACCTGCAAAGAAATCTCGTAAATATGATGAAAAATCAAAAAAATTAGTTGCTTATCATGAAGCAGGTCATGCTATTATTGGTCTTAATGTTGATAGTGCAAATAAAGTTCAAAAAGTTACAATTATACCTCGTGGAACTGCAGGAGGTTATAATTTAATGATTCCTAAAGAAGAAAAAATCATGAATACTAAAAATGATTTGCTTTCAATGATTACAGGTTATATGGGTGGTCGTTGTGCAGAAGAAGTATTCTTTGATGATGTAAGTACTGGTGCTATAAATGACATTGAACAAGCAACAAAACTTGCTCGTGACATGGTTACAATTTATGGTATGAGTGATCTTGGTCCTATTAAATATGATAATAGTGATCATAGTGTATTCTTAGGTCGTGATTACAATTCAGGATCAGGATCTAGTGTTTCTGGGCAAATCGCTTTTGAAATAGATCAAGAAGTTAGAAAAATCATTGATATGTGTCACACAGGTGCTAAAAAACTTATTGTGAAACATCGTGAAGATTTAGTACTAATTGCTGAAGCTTTAATTGAACATGAAACACTAACAGCAGAAGAAATTGAATTAGTATTAAAAGGTGATTTTAAACCTTTTGATGAAAGTACAATGGAAAAAAATGTTGTAGAAACAGTTGTGGAAAATGTTGAAGTAACTGAATCAGTAACTGAGGAAATTTCTAAAGAAGAACCAAAAATTTAATTAAATAAAAAGTGACAGTAATCTTAATGATTGCTGTCATTTAATTTATTTTTATATAGTATAAATAATATATATAAATTATTAGTTCAATAAATATAATGGTTAGTAACTTTGTAAAAATGTAGTATAATATAAGGAGTGAGTAAATTACTACTTACTATAAATGTTGCATAAACAACATGACTAAATGAATTAGTTAAATTAAAAAAATATAAGATATCAATTCTATGGAGGATAAAAGATGAAAGATACAATTATTAAAGCATTAGCACTAAATAACCATATACGTATTATTGCGTGTACTACAACCAACTTATGTGAAACAGCACGTTTACAACATGACTTATGGCCAACATCAGCAGCTGCAATGGGACGTACTTTAAGTGCGACTGCAATGATGGGTTCTATGCTTAAAGATGATCGTGAAAAAATAACTGTTTCAATTAATGGTAACGGTCCAATTGGAACAATCATGGCTGAAAGTTTTAAGAATGGAAATGTAAGAGGATTTGTAGGTGATAACCAACAATTTCTTCAATACAACGAATCAAAAAAACTGGCAGTAGGACTAGTAGTTGGAACTGATGGTTACTTACGTGTTATTAAAGATTTAGGATTAAAAGAAAAATTTGAGGGAAAAACAGCTTTAGTAAGTGGTGAAATTGCTGAAGATTTTGCTTATTACTTTACAGTTTCAGAACAGACACCTTCAGCTGTAGCGTTAGGTGTTCTTGTAGAAACAAATAATCAAGTAATTGCAGCAGGTGGATTAATTATTCAAATAATGCCTGATGCAACAGATGAAGAAATTAGTGCTGTTGAAGAAGTAGTATCAAAACTTAAACCAATATCATCACTAATCGAAAGTGGAATGGATGCTACAGCTATTGCAAATAGTTTGTTTGATGAAGTTAATATCTTAGAAGAAAGTGATCTTAATTGGCATTGTAGTTGTGAAAAAGATCGTTTTAAAGCAGCATTAACGACACTTACTCATGAAGACCTTACAGAAATGAAAAATGATGATCATGGTTGTGAAGTTAAGTGTGAATTTTGTAATACTACATATAATTTTAGTGAAGATGATCTACAATTAATAATGGATTTTAAAACTGCATGTGGAAAATAGCTGATATTGAAATAGAAAATCAAATTGTAATTGCTCCAATGGCAGGTGTTAGTAATATGGCATTTAGAATGATAGCGAAACAATTTGGTGCAGGTTTAATTTATACTGAAATGATTAGTGATAAAGGAATTTGTTATGATTCAATTAGAACTAAGGACATGACAATTATTGATAAGAGTGAACATCCTATATCAATGCAATTATTTGGTAGTGATATAGATAGTATGGTAAAGGCTGCAATTTTTTTAGATGATCATAGTGATTGTGATATTATCGATATAAATTTTGGTTGTCCCGTTAGAAAAATTGTAACAAATGGTGGGGGATCTGAATTATTAAAAACTCCTGACAAAATATATGATATTGTTTCAAATGTAGTCAATGCTGTAAAAAAGCCTGTTACAGTTAAAATTAGAATTGGTTGGGACTTAGATAGTATTAATTGTGTAAAGGTTGCACAACTAATAGAAAAGGCAGGAGCAAGTGCAATTGCTGTACATGGTAGAACTAGATCACAAATGTATACAGGAAAAGCTGATTGGTCTTATATCAAACAAGTTAAAGATGCTGTTTCAATACCTGTAATTGGTAATGGTGATGTTACAAGTGTTGAAATGTTTAAACAAATGCTTGAAGAAACTAATTGTGATGCTGTAATGATTGGACGTGGAGTACTAGGTGATCCATGGTTAATTAGGCAGTGTAATGATTATTTAAATAATCAAGATTCAAAAGAAATAACTGTAAGAGAAAAGTTTGACTTAGCCTTAAAGCATGCAGCAAGTCTTATTGAATTAAAAGGTGAAAAAATTGCTATGAGAGAAATGCGTGGTCATGCAATGTGGTATATTCAAGGTATACCTTATAGTGCAAAAGTAAAGCCTTTAATGATTAAAGTTCATTCATATAACGACTTAGAAGTTGTATTAAATAAATACATGGATGCTTTAGAAAAAGATGATTTCAGATTTATTCAACAAATTAATAGTTAAGCACACATATAATGTGTGCTTTTTATATAACATAAAAATGTATTGAAAAAAATATAAAGAGTGATATAATACTAATAGCAATAAAAAAAGAAAAATAAGAATAAGAATACAACATATAGGGGATATATTGTTGTTAGTAGATAAATAGTAGCTGAACTACTATTAAAATGGGGGTTTTTGTGTTAGATAAATTACAAGAAATTATGTTATTACTAAAAAAAGGGGATGGATTTTGGATTGTTATAATTACAGGTATTGTTTTTGTTGTTATCCAAAGTTTAATTATGATTAATGGTAAATACAAAAAAGTTAAATATAGTACTATTCCTAATTGGCGATATTACTTTATTCAACTTATGGCAGGAATTGTTTTCACTATTATATTTATGGTTTGTCTTTTAATTGTTGTGGAATTCATTAACCAAATTTAATATATATAAATTATTTAATCAATAAAATAATTATATAATAAAAAAATCTTAGTAATTTATCTAAGATTTTTTATTTATATTTATTTTATAAAAACTAAATTTGTTTCATCTGATAGTTGATCATTAAATTTAAAATTGAAATCATTAAATAATTTAATATCATCAATGTTATCAATATTATTTTCTGCCATAAATCTAACCATTGACCCACGAGCCATCTTTGCAAGAGTTGCTTTTGAGATAACTTTATCATTAATTATTTCTGCAAATTTTATATTAATCATAACATCATTTGGTTGAAGCTGTTTTTTTATAACATCATAATATTCTTTAGAAGCTAAATTGATAATGATATCTTGATCTTTATATAACTCATTATAGATTTTATTTGACCAAAAAGAATAAAGATTTATATGATTTTCATAATTAATTGAAGCATTCATTTCTAATCGATATAAATTTATGCTATCTAAAGGTCTTAACATACCATATACTGCCGAAAGTATTACTAGATTATTACTAACATACTCTAATTGTTGTTTACTAAAAAGGTGGGCTGCCATATTTTGAAATTGTAATCCTTGATATGATAAAATAGCACAATTATTAATTAAAGGATTATTTAAGCGTGATATATTTTCTTCTAGAATTTTATCATTGCACTTATATATGTTTTTTAGTGAATCAATATTTTGATTTTTTAAAAAGTTTAATATTGATTGTGCCTCATGATTAAAAATTGGTGTTGTAGTTGTTGTATAATCGTCAGTTGAGACTTTCATTTTTTTAGTTGGTGATATAATTATTTTCATATGTAATACCTCTAATATATCATACCATATTGAAATTAATTAATATATTAAAATACAATTGTATGATTCAATGTTTTAAATTGACAAGTTTAATTACATGATATAAAATGAAAATAGAAGAGGTGTATATTATGTATAATGAAAATATTAAAATTAAAGAATTTATTGATGAACCAACTACAAAAGCAATTGATGATATGCTTAAATTTATTAATGAAAACGATGTAGAATATATAAGTCATTCGCATGCGTATAAGTTTTCAAAGCCTGGATTTATGAATTTTAGAGAAAATTCAACAATAACTATTATTATGGTGTATAAAACAAAATAGATATTTTTTTATTGATTGGTACTAGTTTTTAAATGATTGACAAAAGCTTAAAAAAACTATATAATCATAACGATAAATAACGATGAAAAGAAAAGTAATTAATCAAATTATTCAAAGAGAATCTAATGTTGGTGTGAGTTAGATAGTAATTAATTAATGAAATAAAGGTCTTGGAGTTATAGGTATGCTTGCCATAAAAGCTGACTTTATAAGTCACTAAGTTGATTAAAGCGATTTAATCAAAAATTAGGGTGGTACCACGATGATAACTCTCGTCCCTTTATAAGGATTAGAGTTTTTTTTATATGAAAAAGGAGAAATAAAATGGCAGTTAATCGTAGTGAACAAGAATTAGTAAGAATTGCAAAAATGAATGATTTAAAAGATAAAGGTATTGATCCATTTGGTCAAGCATTTAATCGTACTCATAGATCAAGTGATGTTAGTGTACTTGCTGAAGGCAAAAATAAAGAACAGTTAGCTGAATTAAATATTGAGGTAAGTGTTGCTGGAAGAATTATGACTAAAAGACGTATGGGTAAACTTGGTTTTATTCATATTTTAGATCGTGATGGTCAACAACAAATCGTTATTAATAAAACAGTTGTTGGTGAAGAAGTTTATGAATTATTTAAGTCTAGTGATATTGGTGATATTGTTGGAATTAATGGTGTTATTTTTATGACAGATTCTGGTCAATTATCAGTTAAAGCAAGTACTTATACTCACCTTACAAAAGCTCTTCGTCCATTACCTGAAAAATTTCATGGTTTAACGGATATTGAAGAAAGATATAGAAGACGTTATGTTGACTTAATTATGAATGATGATGCACGTAAAGTTGCTATGATTCGTCCTCGTATTATTAGAGCAATTCAACATTTTTTTGATAATGCTGGTTTAATTGAAGTTGAAACTCCAGTATTACAACCTATTTTAGGTGGTGCTACAGCAAGACCATTTATTACTCATCATAATACATTAGATATGAATTTTTACTTGCGTATCGCAACAGAATTACCTTTAAAACGTTTAATCGTTGGTGGACTTGAAGGTGTTTATGAAATTGGACGTTTATTCAGAAATGAAGGAATGGATTCTACTCATAATCCAGAATTCACAACAGTTGAAGCATATGTTGCATATTCAGATATGTTAGGTATGATGGATCTTTGTGAAAACTTACTTGATAGTGTTGCTAATGAAGTATTTAATACAACAACATTTACATTTAGAGAAAAAGAAATTTCATTAAAAGCTCCATTTAATCGTGTACATATGGTTGATGCAATTAAAGATGCTACAGGTGTTGATTTCTGGCAGCCATTAACTGATGAACAAGCATTAGCTTTAGCTAAAGAACATAATGTTGAAGTTGAAAAGCACCAAAGAACATTTGGACATATTGTAAATCTATTCTTTGAAAACTTCTGCGAAGAAAAAATCTTACAACCAACATTTGTTTATGGACATCCTTTAGAAGTATCTCCGCTTGCAAGAAAAAGTGTTGATGCAAGATTTACTGAAAGATTTGAATTATTCATTGATAAGACTGAATATGCAAATGCATTTAGTGAATTAAATGACCCAATTGATCAAAGAGAGAGATTTGAAAATCAAATGGCTCAAAAAGATCTTGGAAATGATGAAGCAAATGAAATGGATACAGACTTTGTAGAAGCATTAGAATATGGTTTACCTCCTACAGGTGGTATTGGTCTTGGTGTTGATAGACTAGTTATGTTATTAACTGGTAGTGAATCAATCAGAGAAGTTGTATTATTTCCACACATGAAACATAGACAATAAAATAAATAGAAAATAATTGAAAAAGAATAGGTAGTGAAATGAGAGAATCAATGACTCATTTTACGCCTATTTTTATTTTTAGTGAACTTTATATATGCAGTTGATACTAATTTAGATTAGTATCAAGTCTATGTGTAGCTAATGAATAATTGACTATAAAATTTAGTGTTATCATTTACGGAAAATTATCAATACCCTTGACAAAACTTGTATAAAAAGATAAGTTTGTGATATACTATTGAAAAGAGGTGGCGTTATGATTATAAGAACAGAATATCTTGAAAGTTTAATTAGGTTTAAAGAAAAGGAATTGATTAAAGTGGTAACTGGTATTAGAAGATGTGGAAAATCAACTCTTTTTGAACAGTATCAAGACTATTTAAAGAGTAGTGGAGTTGAAGATAATCAAATTATTTCATTAAATTTAGAGGATTTCGATTTTGATTTTATTGAAACTGCAAAAGATCTGCATACTTACATTAAAGAAAGAGTAGTCAAAGATAAAATGAATTACATTTTTATTGATGAAGTACAGAGAATTCCAGAATTTCAAAAAGCAGTTGATAGCTTATTTATTAAAAAAAATTGTGATGTATATATCACAGGATCAAATGCATTTTTGTTATCGAGTGAACTTGCGACATTGTTATCGGGAAGATACATTGAAATAAAAATGTTGCCGCTATCTTATAAGGAATATTGCTCTGCTTTTGATAATGAAACAAATCTTCAAAAACTATATTTAAATTATACGACAAATAGTTCATTTCCGTATGCAATCAAATTGACAAATAATAAAGATAGAAAGATGTATTTAGAGGGAATTATTGATTCAATACTTATCAAAGATATCATCACTAGAGGGAAATTTCCAGATATTGATATGCTTAAATCAGTACTTCGTTTTAGTTTTGATAATATCGGCAATTTAGCATCACACAATAAAATTGCAAATACTATGACGTCTAATGGTCGAAAAATTACTGTAAACACCGTTGAAAGCTATTTAACAGCAATCACAAATAGTTTTATTTTTTATGAAACTAAAAGATATGACATAAAAGGTAAACAGTATCTTAAAACGGGAAGTAAATATTATGCAGCTGATATTGGACTACGTTATGCGATGCTTGGAACTAAGAAAGCAGATGATGGTCATATTTTAGAAAATGTTGTTTATCTTGAATTACTTAGAAGAGGATATGAAGTTTTTATTGGTAAGGTGAAAGAAGCAGAAGTGGACTTCATCGCTATAACTGATAAAGGAACAGAATATTATCAAGTCGCTTATACGGTGCAAGATGAAAATACATTAAAAAGAGAATTAGCATCACTTGATGAAATATCTGATCATAATTCAAAATATCTTTTAACTATGGATTTGACACCGTATACAAGTCATAATGGTATTAAACAAATCAATGTTTTGGACTGGCTTTTAAATCGTGATTAGGTGTTGGAATTAACGGTATTAATAGCTGTTATATGTAAATGATATGACATTTATAATAGTAATCAAAAAGCGTAATACATGAAGTATAATATTTTTAAAAAATATATTATTCAATAGCATATATTTATATAATAATACTATAATTATTTAATTAATATAACTACTAATAAATTAAAAAAAATTAATTACATAGTGTTTGATAAATCTATTGAAATATTCTATCAATTATGTTATTTTTATAAGGCTTAAAAGGAGAATATTATTATGTTTGAATCAACGATATGGGCTTTATTGCCAGCATTTATTGCAATTGTTTTAGCACTAAAAACAAAAGAAGTATATTTATCATTATTTTTCGGAATTATAAGTGGAGCATTATTAATTAGTGAATTTAATTTATTAATGGCAACTGAAATAATATTTGATACAATGATACAATCAATTAGAAGTGATGGTAGTATAGGAATATTAATATTTCTTATATTATTAGGTATTATTGTTTGTTTAATTTCAAAAAGTGGGGCAAGTATTGCTTACGCTAATTGGGTTCAAAAGAAATTAAAAACAAAAAGAAGTGTATTAGGAGCTACTTTTGCTTTAGGTACAATTATTTTTATCGATGATTACTTTAACTGTTTGACAGTAGGTAGTGTTATGAAAGATATAACTGATTCATATAATATATCTCGTGCTAAACTTGCGTATATTATTGATTCTACAGCAGCGCCTATTTGTATTATTGCGCCGATTTCTAGTTGGGCAGCGGCGGTTAGTGGTTATACAAGTGGTGATGGCTTTACTTTGTTTTTAATGACCATACCTTTTAATTTGTATGCCTTATTAACTATCATAATGGTTATCTATGTAATTGTGAAAGATAAAAACTATGGTGTTATGGAAGAATCTGAAAAAAAAGCGCAATTGATAAAGCCTAGCACAATACAGTATGAAGAAACGAAAGCTAAAATATATGATTTATTATTACCTATATTATTTTTGATTGTTTCAAGTGTTGTAACTATGTTGTACACAGGTGGGTTCTTTGATGGAGTAGATTTTGTTTCGGCATTTGCTGCATGTGATGCTCCAACAGCTTTAGTGTTAGCTTCATTTTATACACTTTGCTTTATCTTTGTTTTATATATTCCAAGAAAGATCATAAGCTATAAAACCTTTGCAGAAAATATACCTGAAGGATTTAAAACAATGGTGCCTGCTATTTGTATTTTAGCACTAGCTTGGACTTTAGGTTCAATTGTTTCTGAAGGTTTAAACGCTGGTGTATTTGTAAGTAACTTTATGATGCAAGCTAATATTCCTTATACTATATTACCCGCTACATTATTTGTTTGTGCAATGCTTCTAGCATTTTCAACAGGAACTTCATGGGGTACATTTGGTATCTTAATTCCAATAGCAACATCAATATTTTTGGAAACAGATATCATGTTAGTTATTTGTATTGCGAGTATTCTTGCAGGTGCTGTATGTGGTGATCATATCTCTCCTATCTCTGATACGACTATAATGGCTAGTGCTGGTGCACAGTGTGATCATATCGAACATGTTGAATCACAACTACCTTATGCATTATTAGTGGCTGCTGCTTCTTTTATAGGGTTTATTGTTGCAGGTTTTACTTTAAATGTTTATCTAACTTTTGCTAGTGCATTATTAAGTTTAGTTATTATTGTAAGTATATATAATAAAATAAATTGCAAATAAATAAAAAACAACTCTTAAAATTATAAGAGTTGTTTTTAGTGTCATTATATTATCGTTATAGCATTATATTTTTTACCATAACATCTTTAGTTATATGAATTCCTTTATTATTTTCACTATTAATTATTTCAATATTATCAAAAAATACAGGAATACCTGCTGATAGGTAGAAACTTTTACCTTTTTGAATTTGAAAATGAATGTGTGGTTCACTAGTATTCCCACTATTCCCACATTTGCCAATAACTTGATTACGTACGACATGATCACCTACTGAAACTGTAAAGCTATCCTTAAGCATATGACAGATTACACTATATTCTTGATTGTTATGTTTGATTACAATATGATTTCCTCTAATATCACTAGCACTACAACCTGCAGTACCAACATCACCAATTGGTGTATCACTAAATTTATTTTTCAAATCGACTACAATTCCATCTGCAACAGCTAATACATCTTGTTTATAACAATAATAATTGTTTAAATCTTTCCTGTCACCACTATATGATAATTCTGTTTCATCAACAATGAAAAAATCATAGGCATATCTTTGATTGAAAAGATTATAGGAATGTGAATTAGCTTTATCAATACCACCATTAACTGTTAGCCAAGTATTATTAAATGGTAAAGAATAATATTCTATTGGTGAGTAATTCTTAATGTTTGGTAATTTAAACCCGCAGCTAAGTAGAATTAATGGTTGACCTATAATCATTTTTAAACTTTGAATAATAATACCAAAGTATTGATTATCATCACTATTTCTTATTTTTACATAAATAAAGTAAAACTCTATAAATCCAAATAGTCCAAACAAGAAAAATAAAACAAGAAAATCAATATCAAGCAATACTCCAATAATTCCTACAAACCATAAATAACTTAAATTTTTTAAAAATTTTAGTATTTTCATATATTACTCCTAGTTGCTTCTTGTATATTTATGAAGTTATATGCCTTAGTTACTTTCATATTTTTTCAATAAATTAATAAAATCTTCATTATTTTTAAGAAAATCATATTCACTTTCATTTTTTAGTTCACTAATAAAACTTGGTATAATAAAACTACTATAATCCTCAAGGTTGGCACTTTGTAAGTCTAAATGTGAATATAAAATACTATTATTAATATCCCATTTACTGTTCATTGAATTTAAGATGTACGATAATAAAATAATACTTTGTTCTTGATCTTTTTCTTTAATAGCTATTTCAAATTGTGGTACAAATGCAGTGCAATCCATTAAATCAAAAATGTTGATCATGTTTGATAATTTATTTAATAGTTTATTTGTATGTTCCTTGTTATTTTCTAAATGGGCTATTTTTGCCATGTTATTTAAAATATTGTGATTTTCTAGTGCATTTTCTAATAGTCTTTGTTCAAATAATTTTGATGCAACAAGATAATTTTCTTTTTTCATATATAATGTACCAAGTAATACTTTTTTATCTGTCATTAAATGTTCAATTATTTTTTCAGCTTGTTCGTATTCTTTATTTTCAATGTGTTGTGTAAAGATATAATTTACAGCTTCTTTTCTTATTTCAGGGACTTCACTATTTAATAGTCTTGAATAAAGCTTTGTTATTTTATTTTTATAAGTAGTTTGATCTACTAAAGGTAATGTAGGCAAGTAAGCTATTAATGATAATACAGCATTAAATATTAAATCAACACATGTTGGGTATTCATTTATACAATTTATTGCATATTCAAAACCATTATCATAATTTTCATTCTCTATTTTTTCTTCGATTATTTTAATTATATTTTTAATTTCACCATCACTAAGATTTTCATTAAATGCTAACAGGGTATTTAAATCAATCTTTAAAAGTCTTGCAAGTGGTGGTAATAAAGTTATATCAGGATAGCTACTACCTTTCTCCCATTTACTTACTGCAGGTGTAGTAATACCAAGATAATTTGCGATATCTTGTTGGGTCATCATCAATTCTTTTCTCTTAGTTTTGATTATTTGATTTATATTCATAAGTTTACTCCTATATATTTATTATAGCTAGATTTGTGTATAAGTACAATTGAGAGCTGATATAATTATTGACCTAAAAAATAAACCATTAGTTATATTAACTATTATTTTGATATAATATAACTTATAACTTATTGGTTGTGTAATGTTATTGGTGATTTTATGTTATAATATTTTTATTGAAAATGAGGTATATTATGAAAAATATTAAGATTATTGTATCAGATTTAGATGGAACATTATTAGATGAAAATAAAGAATTACCAAAAATAAATTATGAGGCTATTTGTAGTGCAAGAAAACAAGGAATTAAATTTGGTATTGCATCTGGAAGACCTGTAGAGGGTTTATTGAGTTTATTACAAGATTGGAATCTTCAAGATCAAATGGATTTTTTAATTGGTATGAATGGATCACAAGTATATGATTTTGAAACTGATGAAATTAAAACATACCATACAATTAGTGCGAAAATGATTCATGAAATTGTTGACCTATATGAAGAGTTTGATTGTAATCCTACAATTTATGTTGGTAAAAACTTGGTGTCACAAAAACGTACTGCAAGACTTTTAGAAATAGAAAAACTACATAGTTTAAAAGTTGAAAATGCCGATTTAAGAGAATATGTGAAAGAGAGTCAACCGAAATTATTAATGTATGTTAATCCTGATATTATGGAAGAAATAGAAGTTTATACAAAAAGTTTAAATCGTACAGATTTTAGAGCATTTAAATCGGGTAAAGATATGTTTGAATTTGTGGATCCACAATGTTCAAAAGCTGTTGGTATTCAAAAAGTGTGCGAAAAATTCAATACTACAATGGACCACGTATTAGCTTTTGGAGATACGACTAATGACTTAGAAATGCTTACTGAATGTAAGTTTAGTGTTTGTATGTCTAATGGTACAGATGATGCGAAAAGTGTTGCGAAATTTATGGGTAAAACTAATGCTGAAGGTGGATTAGGTTTATTTATTACAGAAAATATTTTGGGCAAGTAATGAAGTCAATTGCATTATTAATTAAACCTGCTTCATCTAATTGTAATATGAAGTGTAAGTATTGCTTTTATGCTGATGTTAGTGACAATCGTAATTTAAACTCCTATGGTAAGATGACACATGATGTTGTGGATAGTATTGTTGATAAAGTTGTGAATTATTTTAAAGATGAAGTAGTTATTAATTTTTGTTTTCAAGGTGGTGAACCAACACTTTCAACTATAGAATTCTTTTATTATTTTATTGAACAAGTTGATAAGGTTAAAAAAGATTATCATCATATTAATTATGCAATTCAAACTAATGGGCTTTTAATTGATGCAAGTTGGATTGAATTATTTAAAAAACATGATTTTTTAGTAGGTGTTTCGATTGATGGATTTAAGAGTAATCATGATAAAATTAGGGTTGATAATTTTAATGATGGTACATTTGATAAAATAATTAAATCAGTTAATTTATTAAAAGATAATAAAATTAACTTTAATATCCTTACAGTTTTAACTAGTACATTAAGTGAAAATCCAAAGAAATTGTTTGATTTTTATAGACGTAATAATTTAAATTATGTGCAATTAATTCCATGTATGCCATCACTTAATAATGATAAAGCAATGGATTTATTTGCACTAACACCAAAACAATTTAACGATTTTTACCAAGTGTTTTTTGATGAATGGTTTAAAGAATATCAAAAAGGTAATTATATCAGCATTGGTTTATTTGATAATATAATTCCTATGTATGCAAATGTACATCCAACAACTTGTGGAATGCTTGGTCATTGTAGTTTTCAATATGTAGTAGAAGCTGATGGTTCTGTATATCCGTGTGATTTTTATGTTTTAGATGAATATAAAATTGGTAATATATGTGATGATAGTTTAATTGATTTAGCGAAAAATAAACTTGTACAACAATTTATAGATGAAGATAAAAAAGTATGTAATAAATGTGTAAATTGTAAATATAAAACAATGTGTAATGGCAATTGTAAGCGAGTAGGCGTGTGTTATTATGATGAAGATTATTGTGGTTATCAACAGTTCTTAAGTTATACAGAGCAAAGAATGAGACATATAGCAACACAATTAAATTAGAAAGGATGAATTTATGATTAAGTTAGTAGTAAGTGATTTAGATGGTACATTATTAAAAATAGGTGAAGAATTTTCTAAAGGAATAAGTAGTGAAAATATTGATGCATTAATTAAACTAAATGAAAATAATATTGATTTTGCAATTGCTTCAGCACGCGATATTGAACATCGTCATTTTATAAATCAAATATTATTGAAGGAAGTAGCATTTGCAGGAATGAATGGTGCACAAGTTTATGTTGATGGTGATGTATGGATGGGGAAAACTTTTGATCCATGCCTACTTTATGAATTTAATAATTATTTAAAAAATCAAGGATTTGCATATAATATTATAACTGATGATATAAATCATAAAAATTATACAGCAATTAAAAATAGTTATCCGTTCATTGATAGAGAAAAGATTAGTAATGTTGAATCATTTAATGTGTACTATGATACTAGTTTTTTAGATGTGAAAGTTGAAAAACAACTATTAAGAATAGGTATCTTTTTGGATCCTAAATATGTTAGTAAAGTAAAAAAATATTTGATTGATACTTATAAAGAATTTGATTTTACATTATGTGATGTGGATTTAATTGATACAACTTATAAAGGTATTAATAAAGGGTCAGGTGTAAAAAAACTATGTGAAATGTTTAATTGCACAATAGATGAAGTTGCAGTAATAGGGGATAATGAAAATGATATTTCAATGTTTAATGTCTGCCCTATGTCATTTTGTATGGATCATGCAAATGATGATATACTAAGTCATGCAGCTTATAAAGTTAAAAGTGTTGCACAGGCAATTGAAATTATTTTAAAAGCTAATCAAAAAGAAAAAAATACTAGTTTATAGTATTTTTTTTATTGTATTTATTCATAATTGTTTTGCATTCAACAGTATCTTTAAAAAATGATAGTTCATTAAGATAGTCAATTACCATCGCCTTAAAGAAATCATTGTCATTGCCTACTATTTTTTTCGCTTTGATATTTTGATATAGAGTACTTTTACTAGCATCAAAATCTTGGTCAAGTACTTGTAGCATATTAATTGCTATTTCATAAGTATTTTGGATATTTTCACTTTGAGTTGCCACTTCAAAACTTGCACTACTATATAAAAATGGATATAGTTCAAATAACATTGCACTTTGTTTAGAAATATCTGCAAGAAAATTTGCCTTATTAAAATCCTTTTGTTTAATTGCGACATTTATTATATATAAAATTAAATCTTGTACTTTAGTAATTGTAGAAAGTAATTTAGATTCATATAACTGTGAAGCGTATTGATAATCTTCTTGTTTAAATGCAAGATTTGCACTTAGTATTTCTTTATCTACAGTTGTTGTATTTAGCTTATCAAGCAAGTTTTGGGCAGCTATATAATCTAATTTATTTAGATAATTACTAAATAACATACTTGTTGCTTGTTCTTTAATTAAAATATCAGGGCAATCAAAGCAACGCTGGAATAACTTAATGATTTCTTGATGATAATATTCGTATCGTTCATTTTCTTCATTTAATAAATTTGAATATAGCATAGTTGCAACTAATAAAATTAAGTTGTAACTTGTGTTGTATTCTCTGATTTTATTTGTAGCTTTTACAAATGTTTCATCAAAATTGTTTGTTTTACCCATTGGGAATAATTGATTTATAAATTCATGTACTTCAACATCACTTAAATCTTCATTAAATGATAGTAAAGTATTTAAGTCAACATTCAATAATCGAGCTAAGGATGGTAGTAATTCAATATCAGGATAGCAAACTCCATTTTCCCACTTGCTTATTGCAACACTTGATACACCTAAGTAATCGGCAATATCTTTTTGACTAAGATTTAATTCATTTCTTTTTTGTTTAATAATTTGATTAATTTTCATAATTATACTCCTTTTGTATATTTAAATTCTAACAAATATCAATGTGGATAACAATTGAGTGATTGTTTAGTTTGTAATGTAATATTTAACCTATGGTTAAGTTATATTTTTTTAATAAAATCTAATACGTTATAAATAAAAAGATGATTCTAATTTAATAGTTATCATCTTTTTTGATTTATTTAATTATTATAGTCCACACTTTAATTGTGCATTACAGTTTGTACAAGTGTTACAACCACCAATTTCTTCTACAATACCCTCTAAACATATTGGGCAAATATCTCCAACTTCAACACCTATGTTGCGGTCTTGTCTATCAGATCTTAAATCAGTTTTTTTATCTTTTTCAATTTGTTCTTTTACTTCAACACCAAAGTCTTTTGCACTCATTTGATTCCATGTGTTATCTTCATCATTTGATAAAGTTAATACTTGAGAATCACGAGAACCATCAACATAAACAGTTCCACCTTTTGCTCCACCTTTATATAGGCGTTCATAGATTTTTTGAACTTGTTTAACACTAAATCCACGAGGTGCATTAACTGTTTTAGAGATTGATGAATCAATCCAGTTTTGAATTGCACATTGTGTATCAGCATGATCTTCAGGGCTAAGTTCCATTGCACTTACAAAATAGTCAGGCAATGTTTCTTTAGTATATTGTGGATTTAAATCTAAAAACTCTTGAACTATTGCAGCATTAACTTCAATAAATTTTCCAAGTCTTCCAGATCTAAAATAACTGAAACTGAAATATGGTTCAAGTCCTGTCGAAACACCAACCATCGTTCCTGTTGAACCTGTAGGTGCTATTGTTAGTAAATGAGAATTACGTATTCCATATTTTAAGATATCTTGTCTGATTTCTTCTTTCATTTTTTTCATGAATCCTGTATTAATGAATGCTTCATTTGATTCTAAGAAAGGGAATGCTCCTTTTTCTTTAGCAAGTGCTACTGATGTACTATAAGCACTTTCGCTAATGCACTTAAAGATTTTATTTGTTACATCAATTGCATCTTTTGAACCATAACGATGTCTTGACCAAATTAAGATATCATGAAGACCCATAACACCAAGTCCAACACGTCTTTCGCCTAGTGCTTGTTTTTTATTTGGCTCTAGGAAATAAGGTGTATCATCAATAACATTATCTTGCATTCTAACAGTTAATGAAACAGTTGTTGCAAGTTTATCATATAAAATTTCGCCTGTTTTTTTATCAACAAAATTCGCAAGATTTACAGCAGCAAGGTTACAAACTGAATATGGGGCTAAAGGTTGTTCTCCGCAAGGATTTGTTGCAACAACTTTTTGACCATAAGCTTTAGCGTTAGTCATTTCATTAGCATTATCAATATAGAAAATACCAGGTTCGGCAGAGTAAGTGGCACAAAAACTTATTAAGTCCCAAATATCACGTGCTTTTACTGTACGGTAAACTTTAATAGGATAGCCCATTTGTTCCCATTCATTTACGTCACCTATTGTGTGCCATAAATTATCGTAGTCTTCTTTTTGTTTTTCATCATAGTTTTGAAGATCTGGAAATCTTAAGTCAAAATCATTATCATCTTCTACAGCTTTCATAAATTGATTTGTTAGGGTAATTGAAATGTTTGCACCTGTTAAGAAATCAACGTTGTTTACAGATAAAGTTCCACCTTCAAGAAGCATTGCTCTTGCGTGATCACTCACATTTTGTGGTGTGTTTTTATTTTCAACTAGGGCTTCATACATATCATGTTCTAAATGAGTTAGTGGTGTGAACTTTAATTTGTTTGTAGATAATTCACGAACCTTTTCATCATTAGAATGTTCACTTAACCATTTTAATACTTTTGGATTTTGCATTTTAGAAACAATAAATTCAATAATGTCAGGATGCCAATCAGCAAGCATAATCATTTGAGCACCGCGACGTGAACCACCTTGTTCTACAAGATTTGTTAAGTTTGCAATATCATTTAACCAACTTACAGCACCTGATGACTTACCACCAACACCTTTTGCAGGAGCAGCTTTTGGACGTAATGTAGAACCATTAGTTCCAACACCACCTCCACGACTCATTATCTCCATAACTTCTTTACGATGTTCGGCAATACCACCACGACTATCTGCAACAAAAGGCATTACAAAACAGTTGAAATATGTAACTTGTGTACCACTACCAGCTCCGTATAAAACACGACCTGCAGGTATGATATTCATTTCTTTTAATTCATCAAAAAATAATTGTCCGTATTTATCTTTCTTTTCCACACTATCTTCTGCATTTGCAAGGGCAAAACCAACTCGTTTTGCAATTTGCTCATAATAGATTTCTAATGGCTTATCAATTTCGCTAAAATGACGTCTAATGATTCCTGTTTCAGATTCTTTAGGGTCATTAAGTGTTGCTCTAAACTCTTCTTCTACTTCAATAATTACATGTTCGCTAACATTATCAATACTGATTACTTTCCCAATACCACGTGCTGGATATTTTGGATCTTCACGAATAACAGTAATTACAATATCATCAACGCCAAGTGAAATTAATTCACGATCTTTTTGAGAGTAACGATCAAGCATTACTAGACGTGAAACACCTTGATGTACTGTGTGATAAGTGTCTTCAATTGGAAATAAAATTGGAAAATATTGCTTAATATCACTGTTTAACTTACTAATAATTTCTTTACTATAACTCATATTTTTCCCTACCTTTATATTTTGTCTAAAATTTATTGAACCTATATAAAGGTTACAACATTGTTACTATGATAACATATTTTGAGAGCATTTAAAATAATAATAATCAAATTATTATTTGTTATTTTGTGAATAATGCATTTTTTCAATTATCATCAAAAAGAATAAATCTGATAGACGATTAAAATATTTTATTATGTTAATATCGATACTATTTGTTTGATGTAATTTAAAACATGTACGTTCAGTACTTCGTGCTAATGCTCTAAGTTCGTTGTAACTTGCAGCTTCTAAATCATTAAATGGATAAACAAAATCAAACTTAATATCTTTTTTTTCATACATATTAATTAAGTTTTCAATCCAAACAACATCCATATTAAAATCAACATCTTTAATATAGCCTGCAATATAAGAACAAATAGTAGTACAATCTTCTACTACTTGTCTTAAGTCATTATGATGTTTTTGATATGTTGCACAATTAGTAATACATTTTGCCATTAATGTGTCTATTTCACCGATACAATCAATTACGATATCTGACTTATAAATTCTTTTTCCATTAATGTCCGTTAAGCCTAAATCACCTTTTTTAGTTGTTATTTGCATAAAATCCTCCTTTTATATACTTTGATTATAGAAGATTTATATAAAAAAATAAACTAATTTGCGAAATATTGTTAATACTAATTACTAAATGCATAAACTGATAAAGCATAAGGAGGTTTATATGCACCATAATCTTGATCGAAAAGTTATTTGCGCTATTAATAATGCTAAAGCATTTGCGAAAGAATGTAAAAATTCATATATTGGTACTGAACATTTATTAGTAGGTATACTAATGATAAAAAATTGTAAGCTTGAAAAAGAATTAAGTAAATATCAAATAGATGCATCACTTATGAAAAATGAAATAAAATCATTATTTGGATTTGAAAATAATGAACAACAAGATGCACTATATACTAAAACATTAGTTGAAATATTTGAGCAAAGTGAACAAATTGCCAACACTAATAATAAGGAAACAAGTATTGATGATATTACTTTATTATTATTGAATGCAGAAAATAATGTTGCCAATGAATTGTTAAGAAGACACGATGTTGATATTAAAATGTTGATAAATACAGTAAGTGAAAATGATTGTATCATATTTGATAGTTATAAAGAATTAAAAAATCTAAATAAGTTTAAAAAAGAAAATGATTTTGAAATAAGTGGAAGAGATAGTGAAATAAGTGAAATAATACAAGTATTATCAAAAATGGAAAAGTCTAACTGTATTTTAGTTGGAGAAGCAGGTGTTGGAAAAAGTGCTATTGTCGAGCATTTAGCATTATTGATTAATCAAAAAAAAGTTCCGCAATGTTTATTTGATAATACTATTTTAGAATTAAATTTGAATTCATTAGTTGCAGGGACTAAATATCGCGGTGAATTTGAAGAAAAGCTTCAAATAATAATTGACTTAATTAAAGATAATAAGAAAGTTATACTATTTATTGATGAAATTCATTTGATGGTTAATGCTGGAAAGGCTGAGGGTAGTTTAGATGTTGCATCAGTTTTAAAACCTTATCTTGCACGTAGTAATCTTAGATGTATTGGTGCTACAACACCTTTTGAATATCAAAAATTTATTGAAAAGGATAAGGCATTAAAAAGACGTTTTCAAAAAATAATTATTGATGAACCAAGTGGTGAATTACTTTTTTCGATGTTATATGCAAAATCTAAACAATTACAACTACATCACAAAGTCAAAATAAGTAATAACATTATTAATCAATGTATTGATTTAGCGACTAAACAAATTTTAGAAACTAATTTTCCTGATAAGGCAATAGATTTATTAGACATTGCATGCACTAATTGTTTAAAGGATAACTTAAGAAGTGTTAGTGTTAAACACATTGAACAAGCAATATCTTTAATAACTCATTTACCAACTAATAATGATAATAATGATTTTATAAGTGAAGTTAAAAAAAATAAAATAATCAATAAGGATGAAATAACTAAACTGTATAAAAGACTAATAAGTATGAATGAATTTAAGGTTATTGATGTATGGAAGATTGATGGAAAAAACGAGAGTAAATCATTGTTTTTTAAACTGATTAGTGAAAAATATTTTGGTAAAAGTAATCAATCAATAGAAATTAATTGTAATAATTTTAATCAATTAGGAACTTATCAATATTTAAATATAATCAAAAATATAGTTAGTTTAAAAAAATATGGACTAATATATTTTAGTAATTATTCAAGTGTTACAAAAGAATGTAAGGCTATGTTAGAAAAAGGATTTAGAGATGGTGTAATAGTTAATTTAGAAAACGATAAAATTAATATAAGTAATTTTTTAATTGTAACAGATAAACCAAGTGTATCAAAATGTGTTGGGTTTTTAGCTTTTAATAATGTGAAAAATAATGATTTTGTGTTATCATTAAATAATATTAATCAAATAAAAACACTTGATTTAGAAAAGGTAATATAAAGTATGAAATATACAGCAGTTATTTGTGCATCAGGAAATGGAAGTCGTTTGAATTTAGGATATAACAAAGTTTTTTATCAATTAGATCAAAATAATAGAATAATTGATAAGGTAATTACTTTGTTTAAAAATGATTTTGATTGTGTACAAATAATTGTTGTGACACAAAAAGATAATTTTGAATTGTTGAATAATTTTAATGATATTGAATTAGTTGAAGGTAAAGATACAAGAACATTAAGTGTATATGAAGGCTTAAAAAAAACAACAAGTGATTATGTTATGGTACACGATGGTGCAAGACCCTACTTGACACAAACAGTGATTGATAATGTTAAAGCTGAATTGATTTGTTTTGATTCTGTTGTTGTTGGGGTTAAATCAATTGATACAGTTAAGCTTGTTAATGCGGATATGTTGGTTGAAAAAACTTTAGATCGTAATTGTTTATATAATGCTCAAACACCTCAAGCATTTAAAACAAGTGTGATTAAACAGGCTTATGATAAAGTAGTTGAATTAAATTTAAATGTTACTGATGATGTTAGTTGTGTAGAAATTTGTAGTAATACAAAAACTAAAGTAGTAATTGGTGATTATGCTAATATCAAAATAACAAATGAAAGTGATATTAAGGTTAAGTAAATGAGAAAAGAATTTGATAAAGCAATGATTGGATATATTGAATTAAACTTAGAAAAAGTATCAAAGCCTTTTGCATTATTTTTTAAAAATGAATTTTGCTTATCGCATAATCAAATGAGTACTCTTTGGTATTTACAAAAAGATGAAAAAATGACAATGGGCGAGTTTTCTAATAAAATGAGTATGTCTAAACAACAAGCGACAAAACTAATTGAATTATTAGTTTCGAAAGAATTAATACAAAGAAGTTATGATAGTAAAAATCGTAGGGTTATTTTAATTAGTCTTACGCCATTAGGTTATACGATAATTGAAAAAGTTAAAGTACAATTTTTAAATAATGCATATGGTAGTTATGAATTATTACCCATTGATGATCAAGAAAGAATTATCAATGCTATTTCAACAATAAATGAATTGTTACCAAAGTTTGATTTAAATCCGAAAAAACATAGTTGATATGTTTTTTTTATTTTATATATTATTTTTATGTGAAATCATTGACAATTGGTGCGATAATTGTTATATTATTTATAGTAAGTAATGGTTTACTATAAATAAAGGAGGATATATGAAAACATATGTCAAAGGTTTAGGTTTTTTTCTTATTTCAGTTTTATGTTTATCGTGTTTTACAGGTTGTTCACAAAGCAATAATGATTCTACAAGCGATATTCAATGGGATGAAGAAGTTGATTTTTTGGTTGTAGGTTATGGTTTGGCGGGGCAGGCAGCAGCATTAGAAGCTAGTGATATTGCAGGGGAATCATCAATCTTAGTTTTGGAAAAAATGAATGAAGAGCAAGCAGGTGGTAATTCAATTGCATCTGGTCAAACATTTATTATTCCAGCAGAAGATGATAAAGAAAAATTTAAGACGTATTTAGAAGCGTGTAATGAACCAAATCCGATTCCTGATGAATATTTAACTTGGTTAGTTGATCGCTTTGCTGATCAAACTCCATGGATTTCAGCAAGCATGGATGCAGCAGGTTATGAAATTGGATATGTTGGTGGTGGACCTGCTCGTTGGGGTTCTTTAGTTGTGGAATTTAAAGATTTACCAGGTGCTGATTTTAAAGGAGCTAGTGCACATATTAGAACTAAGGGGTCATCATTTGAAACAGGTGGATTATGGCATGGGTTTAATGCTGCTGTTAAAATGAGAGATAATGTAGAAGTTCGTTATGGTAATTTTGCGACTGAATTAGTGCAAGATCCAATTACTAAACGTGTTGAAGGTGTTATTTCAAGTGATTGGGAAGGTAATGAAACTTATATCAAAGCTAACAATGGAGTATTATTATCATGTGGTGGTTTTGAAAATAATTTACAAATGCAAAAAGATTTTCATGGTGTAGACATGGTTAAAACATCAGGAACACCTGGGAATACTGGTGATGGTATTAAAATGCTTATGGAGGTTGGTGCACAAATGTGGCACATGAATAACCAAACTCAATCAGGTGGATATTGGTTAGGTGTTCAAACACCTGAATTTGAATCAACTTTTATTTTAAATATGACATTTAAAACAGGTTCATACGTACAAGTAGGAGCAAATAATGAACGTTTCTATGATGAAGCTCAAGATTATCATAGACAACACATGAAAGCTAAGGAATATGGAAAATATTTAGATTTACCACATGATCGTGCACTACCTGTTCATTTTATTTTTGATGAAAATTTTAGAGAAAATGATACTGTAATTACACCATGGTTATCATGGCCTATTACAACAGAAAAATATGCTTGGTCTAAAGGTAATGTTGAAGAAATTGAAAAGGGATGGATTGTTAAGGCTGATACTATTGAAGAGCTAGCAGTATTAATTGATCGTGATCCAATTGAATTAAAAGCTACAATTGATCGTTATAATGAGATGGCAATCAGTGGAGTTGATACTGACTTTAATCGTGATCCTAGTAAAATGCAACCGATTAGTCAGGGTCCATATTATGCAGTAGAAGTTACACCAACACTTGTTGCAACTACAGGTGGAGCTGTTCGTAATACTAAGTCTCAAGTATTAAATTGGGACGGTAATCCAATTGACAATTTATATGAAGCTGGTGAATTAGGAAGCTATGTTTCAAATTTATATCAAAATGGTGTGTTCTTATCAGAGGCAATTGCATCAGGAAGAGCAGCAGCACAAGATGCTTTTGGTATACAAAGCACAGTAACATCTGATTTTAAAGTACTTGATGAAGCAGTTAAAGCTGAAAATTCTATTTTTGCTGATGAAAATGCTGGGGCATACGAACTTGCTATTGAGGGACGTCATGGAGAATTTAAATTAAATATAAAAATTTCTGAAGGAAAAATATCTTTAGTTTCTGTTTTAGAGGGTGAAGATAATATGTTTATGGAACCTGCTCAATTACAAGAATTGGTTAACGAATTTGTTTCTCAACAGAGTGTTGAAGTTGATGTAGTATCAGGTGCTACTGAAGAATCTCAAGCAATTATTGATGCAATGAAAAAAGAATTTGAATAATAATTTATAAAGTATAAAAAAAGTTAATTAACAAAATAGCAAAAAGAAAAGATAACAAATCCTAGTTTTGGAATTTGTTATCTTTGTTTTTATCTATTTGTGATTGTTTGAATATTGAACTATTAAAGTAGTCATCTTTTAAAATGTATTGAAATGTATTAATCTTTTTAATAAGCTGATTATTTTTATCTCTTGCGTAATAAGGGTCAATATCATCATTAAATTGAATAAGAGTTTGATTGTTATCATATAGAATATTATCATCTTCCCAAGTGTTGCGTGAACCATAAATGATCGTATTTATTTCGTTAGAAAATATATCATTACCCATAGCATAAGTTAGATCATTGTCCAAGTTAAACAGATTTGATATAGTAGGATGTACATCAAATTGTGAACACTTTTCACTAACAACTTCACTTTCAATGCCTGGTGTCCAAATAAGAAAAGGTACATTTGTTAATTTCAAATAGTTATTTTCATATTTATCATAATATTCCCAAATTATTTCTGCATTCATTCCATAAGAATAGTGATCGGCAATAACTATAAATACTGTATCATCTAAAATTTCTTTTTTTTCAAATTCTTCAACCATATGTGTTAAGCCTTTATCTAAATCCATTGCCCCTGCTAAATAATAGGCAACCTCACTACTTACATCAGGATATATTTTCTTTACCAGTTTAAATTCATCTTCTAAATTTTTGCGAAATGAGTTGTAAGGCATATGAGTACTAACCGTTATTAAATATGAAAGAAAAGGTTGATTTTCATTATAATTTTCTAAGATTTTTTCAGTGCTTTTTTCAAATAAATCGAAATCTTTTGGCCATTCGTAACCGAAATTTTCAGGTATTTGTATTTCCAATTCTTTAGATGCATAAAATTTATCATAACCAAATGAATTATGATAATCATAGCGGTTATAAAAAGAACCTTTACTATTATGAAATGAATTTGCACTATAGCCTTTTTCTTTAAACATATATGCTAAAGATGTTGGAAAATAATTTTGATAGAAAGTATAAGCAGTAGGA